>NZ_JBYISM010000003.1:0-446307 GCF_057708605.1 Nocardia sp. bgisy118
AACCGGGCCGCGAACGGGCTCGTAAGACTCGCCCTAGGGGTGGTTGGGAGGGTGGGGATGGTGCGTTCGGTTGTTTGGAGGTTCCGGGTGGGCGGGTCTTGCGGCTGCGGGGCGGGTGGTGAGTGAGTGGATCCTTGTGGCTGTGGCGGGGGTGATCGGAGGCGAGACGGGACGGGTCACGAACGGGCTCCTAAGACTCGCCCCCGGGTGGTTGGAGGTGGGGACGGTGCGTTTGCGCTGGGGTTTGCCGTGCCCGGGGGCAAACGCGCTCGGAGTCAGCGGCTGGGGGCTTCCGATTCCGGGTAGACATCTTCGTCGGTGAGCAGGGCGCTGCCCGCGACTTGGTCTTGGGCCAGAGCTTCCAGGAAGGCGCGGGCCCAGCGGTCCACGTCGTGGGCGAGGACCTGGCGGCGCAGGGAGCGCATGCGGCGGCGTTTGGTGTCGCGGTTGTCTTCCAGGGCGGAGACGATGGCGTCCTTCACGCTGTCCAGGTCGTGCGGGTTGCACAGGTATGCCTGGCGGAGCTCGGCGGCGGCGCCGGTGAACTCGCTGAGCACCAGGGCTCCGTTGAGGCCGCTGTGACAGGCGACGTACTCCTTGGCCACCAGGTTCATGCCGTCGCGCAGCGGGGTCACCAGCATGACGTCGGCGGCGACGAAGAAGGCGATCAGCTCGTCACGCGGGATGGGGCGGTGCAGGTAGTGCACCACCGGGTGGCCGACCTGGGCGAACTCGCCGTTGATCCGGCCGACCTGGCGCTCGATGTCGCCGCGCATCTGGATGTAGCTCTCGACGCGCTCGCGGCTCGGGGTGGCCAGCTGCACCATGACGGTCTCGGAAGGGTCGACGCGGCCGTCGATCAGCAGCTCCTCCAGCGCGTTGAGCCGGATGTCGATGCCCTTGGTGTAGTCGAGCCGGTCGACGCCGAGCAGGATGTTCTTCGGGTTGCCCAGCTCGGCGCGGATCTTGGCCGCCCGCTCCCGGATCGAGCGACGCCGCGAGTGCTCGTCCAGCTCGGCCGAGGCGATCGAGATCGGGAACGCGCCGACCCGCACGGTGCGGAAACCCACCTGCACCACGCCGAGCTTGGAACGCACGCCCACGGTGCCGCGCGAGGTCGGCTGTCCGGCCAGTCGCCGCGCCAGGTACAGGAAGTTCTGCGCGCCGCCGGGCAGGTGGAAACCGATCAGATCGGCGCCGAGCAAGCCCTCGATGATCTCGGTCCGCCACGGCATCTGCATGAACAGCTCGACCGGCGGGAACGGGATGTGCAGGAAGAAGCCGATGGTCAGATCCGGCCGCAGCATGCGCAGCATCTTGGGCACCAGCTGCAGCTGATAGTCCTGCACCCACACCGTCGCGCCCTCGGCGGCCACCTTCGCGGTCTCCTCGGCGAACCGGCGGTTCACGTTGACGTAGGCGGACCACCACCTGCGGTCGTAGATCGGCCGGACGATCACGTCGTGATACAGCGGCCACAGCGTGCCGTTGGAGAAGCCCTCGTAGTAATCGATGACCTCCTGCGCCGACAACGGGACCGGATGCAGCTCGAGGCCGTCCTCGATGATCGGATCGACGTCGACGTCGGGCACGCCCGCCCAGCCGACCCACGCGCCCTTGTTGCTGCGCAACACCGGCTCCAAAGCGGTCACCAGGCCGCCGGGGCTGCGCTTCCAGCGGGTGCTGCCGTCGGGGAGTTTCTCCAGGTCGACAGGCAGTCGGTTGGCCACAACGACGAAACCCGAACCCGCGCCTTCCGGAGCGATCGATCCGGCGCGCAAGGCGCCGGGCTCCGGTGGATCGGATTCGGGTAGTTCGGACCGGGCGTGCTGGGAGTCCTCGGACGGCTGTTCGGTCATCTGGTCCACTCACGCATCCTTATTTGGTTGGCGGCGCTCGCGGTGTCCTTCGCGGTCACGCGGGGTTGCTGTCGCCTGGCCCGTCGCTCGCCTCGGTCACGCGTCGCTGATTCGGCGTTGGAGTTTGTCTGTCGAGTCGACGGCGCCGTTGTCGTCGAGCGAGTGGTCGGGTGTTACTCGCCGCGGTTGTTCGGGCCGATGCCGAGCATCGACAGCAGCATCCGGCACTCGTCGGCGTCCTCGGCGTAGGCCGCGACGACCCGCTGCGCCTGACGCGCGGTCTCGTCGGCAAGTGGTTCCAGTTCGTCGTCCGCGATATCGTTCGCGCTGCCCTTCGCGGCCATCTTCTCGTCCTCCCGGCTCATACGCTCGTGCGTGTGAATAGTCAATGTTAAGCGACGCCCTTGCCCCCAAGGCCTCGGAGCCAGTTCACGGTATCGAATCGGCGCCGCCGCACCAGTATCCCGCGAATCCAGAGTGCCTGGTGCACCCGCACTCCGGTGCCTATACCGTGGTGGCGCAGCATCAACTCCACGAAAGGGTCGACAATGCCGCTGGCGACGGTGAACGGAATCTCCCTCAATTACCAGGTCAAGGGCGACCGGTCGAAGGGCACCGACGTCAAGGGCGGCGGGCCGCTCGTCGTGATGATCATGGGCACCGGGAGCCCCGGCCGGGTATGGGAGCTGCACCAGGTGCCTGCGCTGCTCGCCGCCGGATACCGGGTCTGCACCTTCGACAACCGCGGCATCGCGCCCTCCTTCGAGGCGCCCTCCGGCATGACCATCGATGACCTGGTTGCCGACACCGCCGGGCTCATCGAACTGCTCGACGAGGGACCCGCGCTGGTGGTCGGCACCTCGATGGGCGCGCGTGTCGCCCAGGAGCTAGCGCTGGCCAGGCCCGACCTGGTGCGCAAGGCCGTGTTCATGGCCGGGCACGGCCGGCTCGACCAGTTCCAGAAGACGCTTTCGCTCGGCGAGCACGAACTGGACGCGAGCGGGGTCAAGCTACCGCCGAAGTACGAGGCCGCGGTGACCGCGGTGATGAACCTGTCGCCCGCCACCATGGCCGAAACCAACGCCGCGCGCGACTGGCTCGACCTGTTCGAATTCACCGGCGGTCCGGTCACCCCCGGCATCCGCGCGCAGCGCAAGATGGACCACGATTTCGACCGTGTTCAGGCCTACCGTGCGATCTCGGTGCCCTGCCTCGCCGTCGGATTCGCCGATGACCGGATGATCCCCCCGCACCTCACCAGGGAGGTGGCCGAGGCCATCCCCGGCGCCGGCTACCAGGAGATCCCCGACGCCGGACATTTCGGCTACCTGGAGCGCCCGGAGGCGGTCAACAAGTTCCTCCTGGATTTCTTCGCCGCCTGAGGTAACCGCCTACGCGTAACGTCTCCCTTGCTAGGGTCGACACAACGCTCGGGAGTCTTCCGGCGGACGGCCCGTGATTCGCACGGGCGCCGCGCCGGACAGACCCTGCAGCCGATCCCGTACATAGCGCCAGTATCCAGTGAGGTGAAATTGAGCACCAACCCCTTCGATGACGAAGACGGCCGCTTCTTCGTCCTGGTCAACGACGAGGAACAGCATTCCCTGTGGCCCGCCTTCGCCGAGGTTCCGGCCGGTTGGCGCGTCGTCTTCGGTGAGGACAGCCGCGCTGCCTGCGTCGAGTACGTCGAGAAGAACTGGACCGACATGCGTCCGAAGAGTCTGCGTGACGCGATGGCCGCCGACGACGCGGCCCGACAGGGCGCCCAGTCCTGAACCGCGGTATTCGATACTGCGCCGGGGACTCTCGCTGAGCCGCCACCGCGTGGCACCGTAAAGCCGGTGTCACGCGGCGGGCAGGCCCGGCTATGATTGGTCCGCTTCTCGCCTCCTTAGCTCAGTGGTAGAGCACTCGCCTTGTAAGCGAAAGGTCGTCAGTTCAATCCTGACAGGGGGCTCGTTCGTGAGAGGGCGCTCGGTTCTTGGAGCCGGGCGCCCTTTTGCAGCCGCTTCGCGGCTGAGCTCAGTGGTAGAGGCTCTGCCGTTTTTGTAAGCGAAAGGTCGTCAGTTCAATCCTGACAGGGGGCTCGTTCGCTCTGCCACTCAGTCGCGGTCCGCGATGGGCGTATCGGGACCATCGTTGTGGAGCAGCGCGAGCGTGCTCCTGCGCCCGGGCCAGTAGATGGTCCCGTGCTCGAAGCGTTGATACGCGCCGCCGTCGAATTCCTGCTCGTCGGCGACGGGCCAGCCGAGATCGCCGTTCTCGAAACCGGATCGATTCCACCGATCGCGGATCGCGCCGTGCACCCACACCGGCGGACGGCCCGCTCCGTAGCGCAGGTACAGCGCGCCGCCCTGGAAACCCTGCACCTCGCCGAGTCGCACGCCGTCCGCGGCGGTCAGCACGGTCCGGTCGGTGATCGGCCAGCCGAGCGGGCCTCCCTCCCAGCCGAGTTCGGCGAACTTGACGTACAGCTCCGTGGAAATGGCGTGCGCGCCGGTGTCCGGATGCCAGTACACCTGACCGTTCTCGAACTCTGCCCGGCGGCCGACGCCGTCCGGAGTCGCGATCTCGCCCACGGTGATCCTGCGGCCGAGCCACGGCGCGGCCGCGGCGGCGTCGTCGATGGCGTTGCCCTGCCCGGGCGGCGGCCCGCCGCCCGCGTACTCGTTGACGAACGTCTCCAGCCGATCCCAGATGAAGTTGTAGCCGACATCGGTGTGCGTGCCGATCCCCAGCTCCTCGGTGACGTACTTGTGGTCCGAGATGCCCTCCCCGCGCCAGTACGGCGGCGGGATGACGACCGGCTCGAAGCCGTACTTGCGCGCGTCCTGGACCGCGAGCCAGGCCGCGATCCGGACATCGTCCTCGCGCTCCAGCCACTGCGCGCGGCTCCATCCGGCGCGGGACCCGGCGAAGCACAGATTGATGGTGAAGGGGTTGGCGTCGAGGACGCTCCAGCTGGCGTAGTCGGTATCGACCACGTCGCAGACGATCCCGTCGCGCAGCGTGTAGTGGTAGGAGACGCTGTTCGCGGGATTGTTCAGATAGTTCGCCAGCGACTCGGCGGTGCCGTTGCCCTCCTGCGTGTGCAGCAGGAAGTTGGTGACGCGCGCGCCGTGGCGGCTGCTGCGTGAATTGCCCATGCGGTCGAGCTCGATGTACTCGGGTTGGGTCACGGGCCGCGGCGCGCGGTCGAGCGACCACTGCCCGTAGTCCGCGGCGTAGACGTCGTTCACGTCGACGGACGAGCCGTCGATGATCGGGCCGGGGTTCGTCGGGGTGTCGACGATGCGCTGATACAGCGAAATGCCTTCGGCGATATCGCCTTCCGACCACGCCTTGGTCTGCCAGGCCCAGTGCCGGCCCGGCGTGGTCGACCGGCCGACGACGCCGTCGCGGATGGCCCACAGGCACACCTCGTCGTGGCCGTAGACGCCGGTCCACTCCTGGCCGATCGCGTTGTTCACGCCGCGGAAGAAATGCACGGCCTTGGTGTTCCAGGTGTCCTCGTCGATGTCCTCGTCGACGGCGAAGTAGATCGGGCAGTAGCCGGGCCCGCCCGCCGCGAAATGGCGTTGCTTCGCCTCCTGTCCCATCCGGGCGCCGCCCTCGTAGCCGAGGGTGTAATCCGAAGGAGCGCTCGCGTTGCCGGTTTTGCCGTACTGCCAGATCGAGACGATGTCCAGACCGGCGGCGCGAATGCGGTCGGCGTATTCGCGCGTGAGCGGCTTGGCCCCGAAGTTCGAGCCAGGCCGCGACGTCGAGACGTAGGCGAGCACCGCGATGTGCCCGGCGTCCCGGATGGCTCGCGGATCGATCTGCCGCGCCGCGTAATCCACTGCTGTGACCATCGTTGCCCCTTCGTTTGCGTTGGTGCCGATTCCCCCCGGCCGTTACTCACGGCCGAGCCCGGGCCGACGACGCCGAAGAGCCTGAGGGTCGGCCGCCTCGAGATATCGCGGCCGAAATTCCGCAGGAAGGTGACGGCGTCGCCGTCGAGAACTTCGAACGGCGCGGTATGCCTGAGTGCCACCGGCGTTCACGTCGATCCGGTCGACATGCGGTCCGCCGGGCCGAGCACCGTCAGGCAGTGCGCGCTTCGCCGACGGCGGGTAGTCGGTCGGCGGCGAGGCAATCCGGATGATCGGGGAGCAGAGGTCTCCGCAGCGGCGCTGGGTCCTTCGGCAACGGCGCGGGGTCCTTCGACGACGGCGCTCGGTTCTTCGATACTGTTGCCGGAGAAGGGAACTGAACGTGGCTATCAACCATGACACCACTCGTTTCGTGCGGAGCTGCAACGTCTGAAAGCCGTCTTCGTGCAACGGCACCGCTAACTGATAAAAGTGTAGAGCAGCGCGCGCGCTGGACAAGAGCGTTCATCGAACAGTCATGAAAGCCGGTGCGATCCAGGTCGGGTCGGCCGAACGGAAAAGGGCGCTCGGTTCGCCACCGAGCGCCCTTCGGCTTTGGGGAACGCGTCGCGCGACTCGCTCAGTCCGGCACGTTGGCGCCGTGGCCGAGATCCCGCAGCGCCTGCTTGATCTTGGCCTGCGCCTCGTCCAGCGACTCGGGCGAGGGGTTCGGGTCGGCGCCGGAGATGTCGAAGTTTCCGAGGCTGTAGGCAGGGAAGACGTGCACGTGCAGGTGCGGCACCTCGAGCCCGGCGATGAGCAGACCGGCGCGCGGCGCGTCGAACGCGGCCCGCACGGCCTTGCCGATCTGCTGCGCGACGCCGTTGAGGCGCGCGAAGGTGTCGGCATCGATGTCCTGCCACTGGTCGATTTCCTTGCGCGGCACCACGAGCGTGTGCCCCTGGGTGACCGGCGCGATGGTCAGGAAGGCGACGAATTCGTCGTCCTCCCAGACGAATCGACCAGGGATCTGACCGGCGATGATCGCACTGAAGACGGAAGCCATATCCGCAGCGTAGTCCGCGGACGGCCGCGCGCTACACCGCCACGAAGTGCGAGAGCAGGCCCTGTACCTCGTAGATGTCGACCTGCCGGTTGAACCGCTTCTGCAGCGGCTCGTGCGTGCCCGCGATCCAGATGACGAGCTCGGCGTCCAGATCGAAGGTGCCCGCCGTCTCCACCGCGAAATGCGTGATCGAGCGGTAGGGGATGCTGTGATAACTCACCTTCCTGCCGGACAGGCCCTGCTTGTCCACCAGGATCAGGCGGCGGTTGGTGAAGAGGATGGCGTCGCGCACCAGGAGGTAGGCGGAATAGATCTGCTCGCCGTTGCCGAGCAGCTTCGCGTACTCCTGCTGCGCCTGGCCGGGATCGATGCGCCCGGCGTTGCCCATCAGTCCGTCGATCAGACCCATGATCTGCACGTCCTTCGCGGTGGCGGGAGACGGTCCGGCGGATCGTCCGAACCCTCCCCACCCATGATCCACGGGCCGCGGCCGCGACGGATGAAAGGCGGCAATCGAATTCGCGATCGGTCGGCTGTCGGTGGTCGAACGGTGGGCGAACGGCCGCCGAACGCGGGACGTCCAGAAGGCCGATGCCCGGCGAGGCCGATAGTCGCTTCACCTAAGCTGTTGCCCGTGCGCGTACTCGTCATCGGTTCCGGAGCCCGTGAACATGCCCTCGTCCTCAGCCTGCGCCGCGACCCCGCGGTGAGCGCGCTCTACGCCGCGCCGGGCAACGCGGGCATCGCGCAGCACGCGCAGGTGCGTCCGGTGGACCCGTCCTCGGCCGAGGCCGTCGTCGCGCTGGCCACCGAACTGTCCGCTGACCTGGTGATCATCGGGCCCGAGGTGCCGCTGGTGCTCGGCGTCGCCGACGCGGTGCGCGCCGCGGGTATCGCCTGTTTCGGCCCGTCGGGCGCGGCCGCCAGGATCGAGGGCTCGAAGGCTTTCGCCAAGGACGTGATGGCGGCGGCCGGGGTGCGCACCGCGCACAGCGAGGTCGTCGACAACCCCGCCGAGTTGGACGCCGCGCTCGATCGTTTCGGCCCCACCTGGGTCGTGAAGGACGACGGCCTCGCCGCGGGCAAGGGCGTCGTGGTCACCGCCGACCGCCTCGCGGCCCGCGATCACGGGGCCGAACTGCTCGAGCAGGGCCACCCGGTGCTGCTGGAGTCGTTCCTCGACGGCCCGGAGGTCTCGCTGTTCTGCCTGGTCGACGGCGAGACGGTGGTGCCGCTGCTGCCCGCGCAGGATCACAAGCGCGTCGGCGACGGCGACACCGGCCCCAACACCGGCGGCATGGGCGCGTACACGCCGCTGCCGTGGCTGCCGGAGGAAACTCTCACCGCGATCGTCGAGGACGTGGTGAAGCCGGTCGCCGCCGAGATGGTGCGCCGCGGCTGCCCGTTCTCCGGCCTCCTCTACGCCGGGCTCGCGATCGGCGCCGCCGGGCCCGCGGTGGTCGAATTCAATTGCCGCTTCGGCGATCCCGAGACCCAGGCGGTGCTCGCCCTGCTGGAGAGCCCGCTCGGCGAACTGCTGAACGCCACCGCGACCGGCACTCTCGCCGAGGTCGCGGCGCCGCGCTGGCGAGACGGCTCGGCCGTCACCGTCGTGATCGCCGCCGAGAACTACCCGGGCCGTCCGCGTCTCGGCGACGTGATCACCGGCATCGGCGAGGCCGCGCAGGACGACGCCGCCGTGCTGCACGCGGGCACCGCGCTGCGTGAAGACGGCGCGCTGGTCTCCGCGGGCGGCCGGGTGCTGAGCGTCGTCGGCGTCGGCGGCGACCTCTCCGAGGCCCGCACCAAGGCCTACGACCGCATCGCCTCGATCAAACTCCCCGGCAGCCACTACCGCACCGACATCGGCCTCGCCGCCGTCGAGAACCGCATCGCCCTCCCCACCCGGTAGCCCCCTTTCCGCACAAAGACCGTGACGCTGTGCGGCGACATGGTCTGTGGGGTCAGAAGCTGAGTCCGTGCAGGGCCAGCCAGGCGCGCGGGTCGACGTGCTGTCCGCCGACGATCACCTCGAAGTGCAGGTGCGGGCCGGTGGAATCGCCGCGGTTGCCCATGCGGGCGATCTGCATGCCCGCGGGCACGCGCTCGCCGACGGAGACGAAGAAGTCGTACATGTGCCCGTAGACGGTGATGGATCCGTCGTCGTGGCGGATGCGCACCCACAGGCCGAAGCCCTGGGCGGGGCCCGCGTCGATCACGGTGCCGTTGGCGACCGCGTAGATCGGGGTGCCGATGGGGGCCGCGATATCGATGCCGTTGTGGAAAGTGCCCCAGCGAGAACCGAATCCGGAGGTGAACGTGCCCCGGGTCGGCAGCACGAAGCCGCCGATTCCGGGCAGGATCGAGCCGGGCGGCAGCGGCGCGGTGCCGCCCATCCACGGCTGCCATTCGCCCGCGGCGGCCGCGGCGGCCTCGGCCTTCGCGCGTTCCAGTGTCGCCCGCGCCGCCGCCGCGACCACGGCCTGCTCGCGGCGGCGCTCACCGTTGGCGATGGCGTTGAGGTAGCGGCGCACCGAGGGCGGGGTCGACTGCATCTCCTGCGGGTGGGCGAAGAAGACGCGCATCGCCTCGTTCGGGCCGGGGGTGCGTTCACTGACGCCCCAGTCGAAAGGCGTGTCGGCGCCCGCAAGGAGCAGGGTCGCGATCAGCCCGGCGATCAGCACCCGGTGCTTGCGCAACAGGGCTCGATAGTCCTGCCGTTTCTGCTCGGTCCAGAGTTCGCGCAGATCGGGGCGGGGACGGCGGCGTAGTCCGTCGAACTCGGTGCGGGCACGCCGCAGCAGCTCACGTGGGCCGGACCGCTCCCGCTTTTCGGCACGCCAATCGGGCGGAATGACGCCGATGCCACCCACTCCGCGTACCCGATCGAGCCCCGCGCGGCGAGCCTTTTCAAGCATTACGCCGACCTTAGTGGTGCGTGCGGAACGAACGGGCGGATGCGGGTAGATGTCGGCCGGGAAAGCTCTCCGGCGAAAGCCGAGCGTTGCCGACATGGCGTCGTGTGCGAGGGTCTACCGTCTGTCGGGTGTCTGGAGAATCTCGCCGGTCGACCATTCCACCTTTCTACGTGATGGATGTCTGGAAAGCCGCCGCGGAGCGCGCCCGAACCCACGGCGACGTGCTGGTGCTCGCGGCCGGCCAGCCGTCGACGCCCGCCCCTGCTCCGGTGCTGCGCGCGACCAAAGCCGCGATCGACGCCGAATTGCTCGGCTACACAGAGACTTTCGGCATCCTTCAGCTGCGCGAGGCGATCGCCGAGCACCACAGGGACACCTACGGCTACCACGTCGACCCCGACGAGGTAGTGGTGACGACCGGCTCGTCCGGCGCGTTCACCCTCATCTTCCTGGCCGCCTTCGACGCGGGGGACACCGTGGTGGTGGCGCGGCCCGGCTATCCGGCCTACCGCAACACCCTCACCGCGCTCGGCTGCCGGGTGGTCGAACTGGACTGCGGCCCCGAAACTCGGTTCCAGCCGACCGTGGCCATGCTCGACGCGTTGCCCGAACCGCCCGCGGGACTCGTGGTCGCCAGCCCGGCCAATCCGACCGGAACCATGATCGCCCCGGCCGAACTCGCCGCGCTGGCCCGGTGGTGCGCCGCGCACGGGACACTGCTGATCTCCGACGAGATCTACCACGGCATCACCTACGAGAGCACAGGCTCGGACGCACAGACCTCCTCCGCGTGGGAGACCTCCCGCGAATCCGTGGTTATCGGCTCGGTTTCCAAGTACTTCTCCATGACCGGCTGGCGGCTCGGCTGGATGCTCGCGCCGAGCAGGCTGCGACCCGCGCTGCAACGGCTGGCCTCCAATATGACGGTGTGCCCGCCCGCGGTCTCCCAGTACGCGGCGCTGCACGCCTTCGGGGCCGAGGCCAAGACGGAGCTCGACGGACACGTCCGGCGTTACGCGGTCAACCGGCGGCTGCTGCTCGACGGGCTGCCGAAACTCGGGATCACCGATCTCGCGCCCGCGGACGGCGCCTTCTACGCTTACGCCGACATCGGCCATCTCACCGACGATTCGCGCGTGTGGTGTGCCGAGGTGCTCGAGCACACCGGGGTCGCGCTGGCGCCCGGCATCGACTTCGATACCGTGGCCGGGCGCCGCACCGTTCGCTTCTCGTTCGCGGGTGCTACCGCGGACATCGAGGCGGCGCTGCTCCGGCTCGGGTACTATCTGCGCGCCTGATCCTTATGTCCGACAACAAGTTTCCACAGTTCGGCACCGGAAACGCCCAGATGAGGTAAAACAACGTTGGCTGGGTTTCGACAATCGATTTCGCACGGATGAACTGATGACGACTGGCACGATGGCACGGTGATAACCGCGACGACCCCGAAAGGCGAACGGCGTCGCCAGGCCCTGGTAGCGGCCGCCGCCGAGTTGTTACTCGAAGGCGGATTCGATGCAGTGCGGCATCGCTCGGTTGCCACGCGCGCGGACCTACCGCTCGCGTCGACCACGTACTACTTCGAATCCCTGGAGGACCTGATCGCCCGCGCGGTCGAGTTCAGCGGGAACGCGGAGCTGGACGCGATGCGCCGCAGGGTCGGCGAGGTGAGTCACCGCCGCCGCGGAGCCGAGGCGACCGTCGACTTGGTGCTCGACCTACTGGTCGGCGCCGACGGGCAGGACGAGGGAGCGCGCGGCCAGCTGATCGCCCGCTACGAGCGTTCGGTGGCCTCGGCGCGGCATCCCGAGCTACGTGAGGTCCAGCTACGGCTACGGGCCCAGCTCGACGAGCTGCTCTCCGACGTACTGCGGCGTTCGGACCGGTTGGTGCGGCACGAACAGCTGCGCAGGCTGATCGCGGTGGTCGACGGCGCGGTGGTCGCGGCACTCAGCGAAAGCAACCCGGAACCCCGGCGAATGGCGCGCGGCGCGCTGCTCGAGGTGATCGATATCGTCGCCCCGGCGACGCCGCAGCAAGTGGACAGGTTCCGAGCACTAGACTGACCAGACGTGAGTCTCGTCCCGAATGTCCTCGCCACCCGTTACGCCAGCCCCGAACTGGTGCACCTGTGGTCGCCCGAGCACAAGATCGTGCTGGAACGGCGGCTGTGGCTGGAGGTGCTGCGGGCACAGTCGGAGCTCGGCATCGACATCCCGGCCGGCGTGATCGCCGACTACGAGCGGGTGATCGACCGCGTCGACCTCGCGTCCATCGCCGAGCGCGAGCGGGTCACCCGGCACGACGTGAAGGCGCGTATCGAGGAGTTCAACGCGCTGGCCGGGCACGAGCACGTGCACAAGGGTATGACCAGCCGCGACCTCACCGAAAACGTCGAGCAGCTGCAGATCCGGCTCTCGCTCGAGCACGTGCACGCGCACGGCGTGGCGATCGCGGCGCGGCTGGCCGAGCGCGCGGCCGAGTACCAAACCGTGGTCATGGCGGGCCGCTCGCACAACGTGGCGGCGCAGGCCACCACCCTCGGCAAGCGCTTCGCCTCGGCCGCCGACGAACTGCTGATCGCGCTGACCCGGCTGCGCGAGCTCATCGACCGTTATCCGCTGCGCGGTATCAAGGGCCCGATGGGCACCGCGCAGGACATGCTCGACCTGCTCGACGGCGACCCGGCCAAGCTGGCCACGCTGGAGCAGCAGGTGGCGAGGCACCTCGGATTCGCGACCGTGTTCACCAGCGTGGGCCAGGTCTACCCGCGCTCGCTCGACCACGACGTGCTCTCCGCGCTGGTGCAGGTGGGTGCGGGCCCGTCGTCGTTCGCGCACACCATCCGGCTGATGGCGGGCCACGAGCTGGTCACCGAGGGCTTCCAGCCCGGGCAGGTGGGCAGCTCGGCCATGCCGCACAAGATGAACACGCGCTCGTGCGAGCGGGTCAACGGCCTGCAGGTGGTGCTGCGCGGCTATGCCTCGATGGCCGCCGAACTCGCGGGCGCGCAGTGGAACGAGGGCGACGTGTTCTGTTCCGTGGTGCGCCGCGTCGCGCTGCCGGACGCGTTCTTCGCCATCGACGGCATGATGGAGACCTTCCTCACCGTGCTCGCCGAGTTCGGCGCCTACCCGGCCGTGATCGCCCGCGAGCTCGACCGCTACCTGCCGTTCCTCGCCACCACCCGCATCCTGATGGCCGCGGTCCGCGCGGGCGTCGGACGGGAGACCGCGCACGAGGTCATCAAGGAGCACGCCGTCGCCGTCGCCCTCGCCATGCGCGAACAGGGCCGCGAGCCCGACCTGCTGGACCGCCTCGCCGCCGACCACCGCCTCCCCCTCGACCGCCCGGCCCTCGACGCCGCCCTCGCCGACAAGTCCGCCTTCATCGGCGCCGCAGGCGCCCAGGCCGCCGACGTGGTCGCCCAGGTCCAAAAACTGGTCGACGCCTACCCCGAAGCCGCCCGCTACACCCCATCCCCGATCCTCTAGCCGCACACGCGAAACCCGGCTGCCACCGTCCCTTCGCTTCGGCTGTGGCGGTTAGGGTGCGGTGTGGATCCGTACACGATTTTCGCTGACATCATTGCCGGGCGGGCGCCTGCTTCCAAGGTGTACGAGGACGACGATGTGGTCGCGTTCATGGATATTCGGCCGATGACGCCGGGGCATTTGTTGGTGGTGCCGCGGGTGGCGGCGCGGAGTCTCGCGGAGTTGGATCCGGTGGTCGGTGGGAAGCTGTTTCAGGTGGGGCAGCGGCTGGCGGGGGCTTTGCGGGAGAGTGAAGTGGGGTGTGACGGGGTCAACTTCTTTCTCGCGGACGGCGTGACGGCGGGGCAGGAGGTGTTCCACGTGCACCTGCACGTCATCCCGCGCATCCCGGGCGACGGCTTCGGATTGCGCGGGCGGCCGACCAGTCCACACCGCGCTGACCTGGACTATCTGGCCGGATCCATTCGCGGGGCGCTGGCGCGGACGGAGCCCGCAGGGGGCCGGTGAACGCTCGAGCGGGACGTGAAAGCCCTTACGTACTGGGCAGTTTGCTGCGATAGCGCCAAGATCTCGAATCCCTCCCGCAACTCCATGGAGTGGGTTACGTTGGATGCCATTGTCGTGCAGTGTTGGAGGGCGGGACATGCGGCGTACCAAAGTTGCTGTTGCAGTGCTCTCCTGCGCGATCGCGATGCTCGGGCCATGGGCGGTCGAACCCGCGTCCGCCTCGGCCGCTCGGATCGTGCGAATCTCCGAGCTGGGCCCGACCCGCTCCTCGGTGTTCATCGATTCCCCCGCGATGGGCCGAACGGTCCAGGTCGACGTGCTGCACCCGGCGGACGGCGGCTCCAGGCCCGCCTACTACCTGCTGGACGGCCTCGACCCCGGCGTCGGCCAGAGCACCTGGACCAACGCGACCGACGCCGAGGCGTTCTTCCGCGGCAAGAACGTCAACGTGGTGCTGCCCGTCGGCGGCCAGGCCAGCTACTACACGGACTGGCAGCGGGACGACCCGCGCTTCGGCCGCTACAAGTGGGAGACCTTCCTCACCCAGGAACTGCCGCCGTTGATCGAGGAGACCTTCGACGGCAACGGCGTGAACGCGATCGGCGGCCTCTCGATGGGCGGCAGCGCGGCCTTCATCCTGGCCGCCCGCCACCCGCACCTGTATCGCGCGATCGCGGGCTACAGCGCCTGCCCCGACACCGGACTCGCCACCGGCGGAGTGATGTTCTCCATCGCCAACCGCGGCGGCAACCCGGTCAACATGTGGGGCGCGCCGGGCAGCCCGGCCTGGGCCGAGCACGATCCCTCGCTGATGGCGGATCGCTTGCGCGGCAAGACGATCTACCTGTCCACGGGCACCGGCGTGCCTGGCCCGCACGAGGCCGAGTTCAAGCCGCAGCTGGCCGAGAACATCTTCCTCGGCGGTCCGGTCGAGGTCGGCATCAACACCTGCGTGATCACCTTCGAGCGGCGGCTGCGCGGCATGGCCATTCCGGCGCGCATCGACTACAGCCCGGTCGGCACCCACTCCTGGTCCTACTGGCAGGACACGCTGCACGCCTCCTGGCCCACCCTGGCCCCGGCCATCGGCGCCTGATCCGGCAACCGCCCGGCGCGAATCCGATCGCGCCGGGCGTCGCGCGATCACAGCCGGGACAGTTCGCTCTCCGACCACGCCGGATAGTCGGTGTAGCCCTTCGCATCTCGCCCGTACAACCCTTCCTCGCGAACCGAAGCCAGCGGCAGGCCGCGCGTGATCCGTTCCACCAGATCGGGATTGGCGATGAAAGCCCGCCCGAAGGAGACGAGATCGGCGACGCCGTCCCGCAGCACCGCTTCCGCGCCTTCGGCGGCGGTCGGCTGGCGGTTCTCGCCGATGTTCGCGATCAGCGTGCCACGCCAGCGCGGTCGCAGATCGGCGAGCGCGGGATAGTCGTCGTTGTCGATGAGATGCAGGTAGGCCAGCTCGCGAGAATCCAACTCGTCCACCAGCTTTCGGTACAGGGGCGCCGGATCGTCTTCGCGCATGTCGAATTGCGGGTTGCCGGGCGAGAGCCGGATCGCGGTGCGGCGCGATCCGATCGCCTCGGCCACCGCGTCCAGGATGGCCAGCGGCGCCCGCATCCGGTTGACGTTCGAACCGCCGTATTCGTCCGTGCGCAGGTTGGTGTTGTCGGCGAGGAACTGGTGCACCAGATAGCTGTTGGCGCCGTGGATTTCGACGCCGTCGAAGCCCGCGGCCACGGCATTGCGGGCGGACGCGGCGTACTGGCCGATGATCGCGGTGATGTCGTCCCGGCTCAAGACACCCGGTGTGATCGGATCGGCCTTGCCGCCCTCGATCAGGTGCACGCGATCCGGATCGATCACCGCGGAGGGGCCCGCGGGCCATGATCCGTCGATGCGGCCGCGCGGATGGTTCTTGCGGCCGCCGTGCATCAGCTGGGCGAAGATCCGTCCGCCGTTGGCGTGCACGGCGGCGGTGACCCGGCGCCAGGCGTCGACGTGGGCTTCGGTCTCCAAGCCGGGCGCCCACGCCTCGCTCTGGCCGGTCGAATGCGGCCAGATTCCCTCGGTGACGATCAATCCGGCGGCGGCGCGCTGCGCGTAGTAGTCGACGACATCGGAGGTGGGGGAGCCGTCCGGCAGCGAGCGCAACCGGGTCATCGGTGACATGACGATCCGGTTCGGCAGGGCCAGTTCGTGGTTGCGGTAGGGCGTCAGAAGCTGCATGACGCGTACGCTAGGACCTGACATCAATGTCAGGTCAAGAGCAGTTGGTGCGAGGAGTCGAGGATGCGCATCGGGGAACTGGCCGAGCGGACCGGCGTCAGCGTCCGGTCGCTGCGGTACTACGAGGACAAGGGCATGCTCGCCGCGGCGCGCAGCTCCGGCGGGCAGCGCGAATACCCGGAGGCCGCCGTGGACCGGGTCAACCGGATTCAAGAGATGTTCGCGGCCGGGCTGACCAGCGACACCATCGCCGAACTGCTCCCGTGCATCCACGACACGGACGGCACGCCGAGCGCTGCGGCCACCCCGTTCCTGGTGCAGAAGCTGACCGAGGAGCGAGCCAGGATCGACCGGGCGCTGCGGGACCTGCACAGCACCTGCGAGGTGCTCGACGGCGTCCTCCGGGCCGCGGGTGGTGAGGCGCCGCCGCCGGAGTTCCATCGCGCCGAGGATTCGACGACCCGCAAGTAGGGTGGATCCCATGTCTGTCGAAAGTGTGGTGGCGGCGCCGATCGCCAAGACGGTGCCTGCCGAGCGGGTGCATCACGGCGACGTCTTCGTCGACGAGTACGAGTGGCTGCGGGACAAGGAGGATCCCGAGGTCATCTCCCACCTCCAGGCGGAGAACGCCTACACCGAGGCGCAGACCGCCCACCTGCAGGGCCTGCGCGAGAAGATCTTCGAGGAGATCAAATCGCGCACCCAGGAGACCGACCTCTCGGTGCCGACCAGGATGGGCGAGTTCTGGTACTACTCGCGCAGCTACGAGGGCAAACAGTACGGCGTACACTGCCGCTGCCCGATCGACGAGCAGGCCGAGGGCATTGATGCCTGGACCCCGCCGCGGCTCGAGGCCGACAGCGAGATCCCCGGCGAACAGGTGCTGCTGGACAGCAACGAGCTGGCCGCGGGCCACGCCTACTTCGCCCTCGGCGCGTTCTCGGTGAGCCACGACGGTCACCTGCTCGCCTATTCGGTCGACACTGTCGGCGACGAGCGCTACACCCTGCGATTCCAGGACCTGCGCAGCGGTGAGTCGCTGGCCGACGAGATCGTGGGCACCGCGCCGGGCGCGACCTGGTCGCTGGACGGCAGCCACGTCTTCTATCAGACGGTGGACGAGTCCTGGCGGCCCGACACCGTGTGGCGGCACCGGCTCGGCGCGGCGACCGATACCGACGTGAAGGTCTTCCACGAGCCCGACGAGCGCTACTGGGTGAGCATCGGCTCGACCCGCTCGGAGAAGTACCTGATGATCTGGGTCGGCTCCAAGATCACCACCGAGGGTTGGGTGCTCGAATCCGACAACCCCGAGGGCGAATTCCGGATCGTCATGCCGCGGCGCGAGGGCGTCGAGTACTCGGCCGAGCACGCCGTGATCGGCGGCGAGGACCGCTTCCTGATCCTGCACAACGACGTCGTGGACGGCGTCAAGGCGGAGAACTTCGTGCTCGCCGAGGCGCCGGTCGACGACCCGTCGAACCTGACGCTGCTCATCGGCCACCGCGACGACGTGCGGCTCGAGGACGTCGACGCTTTCGCCGATCACCTGGTGCTGAGCTACCGGCGCGAGGCCCTGACCAGGGTGGCGGTATGGCCGCTCACCGCGTCCGGCTACGGCGAGCGGCGCGAACTCGAATTCGATCTGGAGCTCTTCGCGGTCGGCGCGGGCGCCAACCCGGAATGGGCCCAGCCGACCCTGCGCATCGGTCTGACCTCGTTCATCACCCCGATGCAGGTGTTCGACTACGTGCCTGCCACCGGCGCGTTGCTGCTGCGCAAGGAGCAGCCGGTGCTCGGCGGCTACGACGCGAACGACTACGAGCAGCGCCGGGATTGGGCGGTCGCCGCGGACGGCACCCGGGTCCCGATCTCGCTGGTGTGGAAGAAGGGCGCGGTGGCCGAGGGCGAGCCGAAGCCGCTGCTGCTCTACGGCTACGGGTCCTACGAGGCGAGCATGGATCCGTCCTTCTCGGTGGCGCGGTTGTCGCTGCTCGACCGCGGCATGCTGTTCGCGGTCGCGCACGTGCGCGGCGGCGGCGAGATGGGCAGGCTCTGGTACGAGAACGGCAAGACGCTCACCAAGAAGAACACCTTCACCGACTTCGTGGCCTGCGCTCGGCAGCTGATCGACACCGGGGTGACCACCGCCGATCGGATGGTCGCCGACGGTGGCAGCGCGGGTGGGCTGCTGGTAGGCGCCGTGGCGAACCTGGCGCCGGAGCTGTTCCGCGGTGTTCTCGCGAACGTGCCCTTCGTCGACCCGCTGACCTCGATCCTCGATCCCTCGCTGCCGCTCACCGTCATCGAGTGGGACGAGTGGGGTAATCCGTTGGCGGACAAGGACGTCTACGAGTACATGAAGTCCTACTCGCCGTACGAGAACGTCGAGGCCAAGGACTACCCGGCGATCCTGGCCGTCACGAGCCTGAACGACACCAGGGTGCTCTATGTCGAGCCCGCCAAGTGGGTGGCCAAGCTGCGCGCGACCAAGACCGGTGACGCGCCGCTGCTGCTCAAGACCGAGATGAGCGCAGGCCACGGCGGCGTCAGCGGCCGCTACGAGAAGTGGAAGGAAGTGGCCTTCGAGCACGCCTGGGTGCTCGACACGGTCGGGCTGGCATAGGACCGTTCCGGCGGCCTCCCGATCTCGGCGGGCCGCCGGCCGCGAATGCGGTGAGTGTTCGTTCTGCGGTCACGCTCGCTGCACGTCGATGACACTTGCGTCCGGCATCGTAGGTTCATGAACGCTGAGCTGATCGTGTCCGTGTCGGGGATTCGGGACACCACTCGAGACGCCGCGATCGAATTCGCCGCCGAGATGGATCATCGCGACGTGCGGTTGTCACTGCTGGTGGCGCCGCGGTTGAAGGGCAAGTACCGGCTGGTCGACGACCCGGCCACGCAGGCGTGGCTGCGGGGCAGGCGGGCCCGCGGCGACGCCATCGTGCTGCACGGCTACGACCAGGCGGCGACCAAGCGGCGCAGGGCCGAGTTCGCCACGTTGCCCAAGCACGAGGCGAAGCTGCGGCTCACCGCGGCGGATCGGGTGCTGGAGCAGGTGGAGCTGCGCACCAGGCTCTTCGCCGCGCCGCGCTGGGACGCCTCGGCCGGCGCCATCGCCGCGCTGCCGGAGACGGGTTTCCGGGTGGCGCTGGGTCTGACCTCGATCCTCGACCTGGAGCGCAACGCGGCGCAGAAGGCGCGCGTCTATGGCATCGGCGAGGGTTTCCGTGCCGAGCCGTGGTGGTGCCGGGCCCTGGTCATGGGCGCTGCGCGTACCGCGCGGCGTGGCGGCGTGCTGCGCTTGGCCGTTTCCGCGGCGCAGTTGCAGCGCTCGGGTCCGCGCCAGGCGATGCTGGACGCGGTGGATCTGGCGCTGTTCCACGGCGCGGTCAGCGAGGTGTACCGCTGGGAGCCGGTCGACCTGGTGCGCGCGGCCTGACGGCCGCGGGCCTCGGTACGCCCGCCGCCGGGTCTGGCGATCGAAGGCGGCGGGCGTACCTTCGCTCGGATGCCTAACCGGTAGGTTCCGTATGCGGGGTTGTCGCGGCGGGCGTCGTGCCGGGCACCTTGGCTTTCGCGTTGTGCGTGAAGCCGCCCGCCTCGGCCCTGGTCAGCGAGACCTTGAGCGGATGGCTGGCCAGCTGTCGCACGCAGCGGTCGACGTCGGCGAGCAGCAGATCGACCATGTCGTGGGTGAAGCCGTGCCGGATGACAGCGCGCATGACCGTCTCCGAACCGCGGTCGGGCGGCAGCGGATACGCGGCGATCAGCCAGCCGCGGGTGCGCAGCCGGTCGGACAGGTCGTAGAGATTGAAGCCCGGCGTGCCGGTGAGCCGCCAGCACACCGCGGCGATGCCGCGATTCGGGTCGCCGTCGTGGATCAGCTCGAATCCGTCGAACGCGGTCAGGCCGTCCGCCAGATGCCGGGCGACCCGGTAGATCGCCTCCTGCAATCGGGTGTAGCCCAGTCTGCCGAGCCGGATGAAGTCGTAGTACTGCGTGATCACCTGGCCGCCCGGCCGGGAGAAGTTCAGATTGAAGGTGGCCATGCTGCCGCCGAGATAGTCGACGTCGAAGATCAGCTCCTGGGGTAGATCGTCGGCCGTGCGCCAGATCGCCCAGCCCGCGCCCAGCGGGGCGAGCCCGGTCTTGTGGCCGGAGGAGTTGATCGATTTCACCCGTTCCAGGCGGAAATCCCACACCAGGTCGGGTGCGGTGAACGGGGCGAGGAAGCCGCCGCTCGCCGCGTCGACGTGCAGCGGAATGTCCAGGCCGCTCGTGGCTTGCAGGTCGTCGAGCGCTTGCGCGATGCCCGCGACGTCCTCGAACAATCCCGTGTAGGTCTGTCCGAAGTTGGCGACCACCATGATGGTGTTCGCGTCGCAGTGCGCGGCCACGTCGTCGGGGTGCATGGTGAGCCGGTCGCCGCGCAGCGGCACCTGACGGATCTCGACGTCGAAGTAGCGGGCGAACTTCTCCCAGCAGACCTGCACGGGACCGCAGACGAAGTTCGGCGTGCCCGAGCCACCGCGCTTGCGCCAGCGGAACTTGGCGGCGAGCCCGCCCAGCATCGCGGCCTCGCTGGACCCGGTGGTGGAGGTGCCGAGCGTGGTCGCGGGATCGGGGGCGTGCCAGAGGTCGGCGAGCATGCACGCGCAGCGGCGCTCCAGCTCCGCGGTCTGCGGGTACTCGTCCTTGTCGACGATGTTCTTGTCCAGCGACTCGTTCATCAGCCTGCGCGCCTGGTCGTCGACCCAGGTGGTGCAGAAGGTGGCGAGGTTCATCCGCGAGACGCCGTCGAGCAGCAGCTCGTCGTGCACGATCTGGTAGGCGGCGTCCGGAATCGTCTCCTTCGCCGGGAATCGCTCCTTGGGTGCGGGGTGGTCGATAGCAGGCAGCGCGAACAGATCGTCGAAGTCCGGTTCAGCGGGCATCAGGGGCCTCCCAGCAAGGCTGCTCATCGATTGCCACGGATCGGTTGATGACCTCATTCTGCAATGAATGGCCTGTACAAGTGGCCAATTCGAGCTGACGCGGCGAATGCTGAGCGGCTGCTGGCGTGCGACACTCCGGTGCTGTGTATGTCTGCCGCGCGGTCCGGCGTTCCGTCGATGGCGGTATGCCCACCGCGTTCGCACGTGTCCTGACCTCGCAGGGGACGGAATCTCGAGCTGATCTGCCACTGTCTTTTCAGCAGTCGAATCGCTGCGGTCGAGTGGGGGTCTCCCTACTGCGACCATAGCAGCGGGTGGGCGCGAACGGTGCTTCGGCTGCGGCGGATCTGGGCCGACGCGGCGGTGGTTGGGCGCGAACGCGCCGTTCTCGCGGCCGGATCGGATGGCATCGCGAACGGCACGCCCGGCCCCGGCAACCGGTCGGTGCGGGGCGGGCGCGATACGGTGATCGCCGTCGAATCGGCCAGCGCCGTGCGGACCGGCTCGGCACCCACCTCCACGAGGTGTGCATCCGAGCTGGACGACACGACGAAGTGAGCTGCCCATGACTTCCGACGATCCGCATACCGCCGACCTGCGCTCGCGCGTCGCGGGACTGATGGCGCAGGCCGAACGCGATCTGGCCCAACTGGTTTCGTTCAAGTCGGTGGCCGACCCTCGGCAGTTCCCCGCGGAGGAGTGCGAGCGTGCCGCGCAGTGGGTGGCCGACGCGTTCGCCGCGGTCGGGCTGACCAGGGTGGGGTTGCACGAGACGGTGGACGGCAGCAAGGCCGTCATCGCCTCGCGTCCCGCGCCGCCCGGTGCGCCGACGGTGCTGCTCTACTGCCACTACGACGTGCAGCCGCCGCTGGACGAGGCGGCGTGGCGCACGCCGGTCTGGGAGCTCACCGAGAAGGAAGGCCGCTGGTACGGGCGCGGCGCGGCGGACTGCAAGGGCAACATCGTCATGCACCTGACGGCCTTGCGCGCCATCGGATCCGAGCTACCCGTCGGGGTCACGCTGGTCGCCGAAGGCTCCGAGGAGCAGGGCACCGGCGGACTGGAGAAATTCGTCGTCGACAACCCGGATCTGCTGCGCGCCGACGCCATCGTGATCGGCGACTGCGGCAACTTCGCGGTCGGCGTGCCGACCTTCACCGAGACGTTGCGCGGCAACGTGAACGTGGTGGTCACCGTGGAAACCCTTGCCGGACCGCTGCATTCGGGCATGTTCGGCGGAGCGGCGCCGGACGCGCTCGCCACGCTGATCCACGTGCTCGCCACGCTGCGCGACGCCGAGGGCAACACCACCGTGGCCGGGCTGGACAACCGGCAGCCCTGGGACGGCGTGCAGTACGATCCCGACCGCTTCCGCATCGACGCCGGTGTGCTCGGCGGCGTGGATCTGGCGGGCGATGGCACGGTCGCCGAAATGCTCTGGGCCCGGCCGACTCTCACCGTGCTCGGCATCGACGCGCCGCGGGTGGTCGGCTCCTCCGCGGCGATCCAGCCCACGGCCCGCGCCCGGCTGAACCTGCGCATTCCGCCGGGCATCGTGCCGGAGGACGCGCACCGGGCGCTGGTCGCTCACTTGGCGGCCAACACTCCGCTGCACGCCAAGCTGACCATCGAGCTGGAGAGCGTGGGAGCGCCGTTTCGCTCCGCCAGCGGCGGCCCCGCCCGCGCCGCCATGGACGCGGCCCTCGCCGCCTCCTACGGCAAGCCGACCACCACCCAGGGGCAGGGTGGTTCTATCCCGCTGTGCAACGTCTTCGCCGACACCTATCCCGACGCGGAGATCATGCTCATCGGCGTCGAGGAGCCGAAGTGCCTGATCCACGCCCCCAACGAGAGCGTGGACCCCTCCGAAATCGAGCACATGGCTTTGGCGGAAGCGCTCTTCCTCACCACCTACGGCCGCTGACCGGAACCGAAGGGTCAGAATTCGCGCTGGTTCTCCGGTTCGAGCACGGTGAATTCCGTTCCCTTCGGGCCCATTTCGGCGAGCCTGCCGAAGTAGATGCCACGCGCCTCGGGCTGGATGATGCCGAAGTGGATGGGCAGGGCGGTGCGCGGGGCGACCGCGCGGAGGTAGTCGACCGCCTCGCTGATCCGCATCCACGGCGCCGCGGCCGGGATGGCCAGCACGCCGACCTGCACCGGCGGGACCCAGAGCGAGTCGCCGGGGTGCACGAGCTGGGCGGGGTCCTCGGCGGTGCCGAGCTGGAAGACGGTGTTGTCGATGACCGGGATATCCGGATGGATGACCGCGTGCCTGCCGCCACCGCCGGTGATCTGCAGATCACCGAGTCGCAGCACGTTGCCCGCGTGCACGGCTTCCCAGCGGTCGCCGCGCTGGGCCGCGGTCTGCGGATCCGACAGCAGGCGGGCGTTCGGGTTGGCCTCGATCAAGGCGTCGATGCGGTTCGGGTCGATGTGGTCGGGGTGCTGGTGGGTGATCGCGATGGCGTCCAGGCCGGTGATGCCCTCGAAACCGTGCGAAAAGGTGCCCGGATCGAAGAGCACCTTCGTGCCGTGCAGTTCGACGAGGATGCAGGAGTGGCCGAAATGGGCTATGCGCATGCCGCCATGCTATTGGCATGGTGTCGATTTTCACCCGACCCCGCAGGTAGCTCGCGCGACCTGAGCAACTACGCTGCTCAGGTAACCCCCGCATACCCATCTGAGGAGCAACGCGTGGCACGAGTCGTGGTCGAGGTGATGCCGAAGGCCGAAATCCTGGATCCGCAGGGGCAGGCCATTGTCGGCGCGCTCCCGCGCCTGGGATTCGCCGGGATCGCTGATGTGCGGCAGGGCAAGCGATTCGAGCTCGACGTGGACGACAGCGTCAGCGACGCCGAGCTCGAGCAGATCGCCGAAGGCCTGCTCGCCAACACCGTGATCGAGGAGTGGAAGGTGGTTCGCCTCCCATGACGGCGCGCATCGGGGTCATCACGTTTCCCGGCACGCTCGACGACGTCGACGCGGCGCGCGCGGTGCGTCTCGCCGGCGCCGAGGCGGTCAGCCTGTGGCACGCCGACGCCGACCTGAAGGAGGTCGACGCGGTGGTCGTGCCCGGCGGCTTCTCCTACGGCGACTACCTGCGTGCGGGCGCCATCGCCCGGTTCGCGCCGGTGATGGGCAAGGTCGTGCAGGCCGCGGGCAAGGGCATGCCGGTGCTCGGCATCTGCAACGGCTTCCAGGTGCTGTGCGAGGCCGGGCTGCTGCCGGGCGCGCTGACCCGCAACGAGGGTCTGCACTTCGTCTGCCGCGACGAATGGCTCACCGTCGAGTCGGTGTCCACCGCGTGGACCTCCCGCTACGAGCCAGGCGCGCAGATCCTGGTCCCGCTCAAGTCCGGTGAGGGCCGCTACCAGGCCTCGGCCGCCGTGCTCGACGAGCTGGAGGGCGAGGGCCGGGTGGTCTTCCGCTACTCGGGCGACAACCCGAACGGCTCGCAGCGCGGCATCGCGGGCATCGCCTCGGCCAACGGCCGGGTGGTCGGCCTGATGCCGCACCCCGAGCACGCCACCGAGCCGCTGACCGGTCCGAGCGACGACGGTCTCGGACTGTTCCTCTCGGTGCTCGACACCCTGGTCTCGGCCTGACGTAATACTTCGGCCCGAGCCGACCCGAAGCGGGTCGGCTCGGGCCGTTTCGCATTCTGTTCACCAGATGCGGTCGATGAGCTCGAATTCGACGCCTTCGGCCCGCGCCAGATAGCCGGGCTGGATCGCCTGGTTGCCGAGGAAACCGCGTGGGCCGCCAGGGGTTTGAAAGTGCACGCCGTCGGCCAGCGCGCCCTGCAAGCTCGGCACGTCCAGCGAGCCGACGGACTCGGCCAGCCCGCGCAGGGCGTGGATGGCCTCGTAGGTGGCGTTGCTGAAGGTGGTGAGCGCGGGCGCGAAACTGCCGTGCATTCGCCGGTAGCGGGTCTTGCGGTCCAAGCCGTCGGCGAGCTTGTCGTTCAAGAAGAAGCTGGACGGCACATAGAGATTGTGGTTCGCCTTGGCGCCGCCCGTGAGCAGCACGTTCTCGTCGGCGGCCGGGCTGACTCGCACCTGATCGGCGGCCCGGCCCGTGGCGTAGAACTGACGGTTGAAGCGCGAGACGTCCGCGCCGACCATCAGGATGATGACGCCATCGGCCCGGTCCAGATCGGGATGGGTGAGGAAGTCGAGGAAACTGGGTGTGCCGAGCGGGACGTACCGCTCCAGCACGACGGCGCCGGGATCGATCAGGCTGCGCCGCACCGCTTTCGCCGTCTCGCGCGGCCAGATGTAGTCGTTGCCGATGATGGCCCAGCGGCGCACGCCGAGTTCCCTGCCGAGCCACCGCACCGCGGCCACGGTGTGGCCCGCCGGATGCTCGCCGACCAGCAGCACACCGGGCAACTCGTCGGACAGGCCCTCGTGGCTGACCGCGAACAGATAGGGGACGCGCCCGTCGTTCGTCTTGGCCACAGCCCGCCGCACCGCCGAGGTGTGCCAGCCGGTGATGGCGTGCACCATACCGGTGGCCAGCAGCGCGGACACCTCGGTGGCGACCTCGTCCGGCGGTCGGCCGCCATCGATATTCGTGGTACGAATTTCGCGTCCCAGAATTCCGGCGCCACGGTTGATTTCGGATACGGCGAGCGAAATGGCAGCGTCGCAGGACGGCGCGAAGATCCCGCCAGGTCCTTGCATGGGAACGATGTTCAGTATCTCTATTGTGCCGTCTGGGCTCTCGCCGACCGCTGACATTCGGTACTCTTCTTCTGGTTCGAGCGAAATTCAAAAGCAGGCGGGGAAATCAATGTCGACCATTGTAAACGGATATGCCACGCTGCATGGGGCGCTGCGTGCCGCCGAACGCCGTTGGCTACGGCATCTCGACGCGGCGCTGTGCGCCAGGCAGCTTTCGCCGGATCAGTGGTCGATGCTGTGCAACCTGTCGAGCGAAACCGGTATCACCATGAGCGAATTGGCCAACCGTTCGCAGTTGGCGCCGTCGTCGGCCACCCGGCACGCCGACGGTCTCGCCGAGCGCGGCCTCATCTTCCGTGTCGCCGCGGAGGAGGATCGGCGGCGCATCCTGATCGGGCTGAGCAGGCTGGGAACCGAGCTGGTCGCGTCGGTGCGCGCCGAGGAGGAACTCGCCGAGCGGCAGCTCCAGGCGAAGATCGGCGCGCGGCGCTACGCCGAGCTGAAGCGGCTGCTGGAGCTGGTGGCCGAGGCCTAGGTCACGGTGAGCGTCTCGAAGTCGACGCCCGCCGCGCGCGCCACGAAGGTCGGTCGCACGACCTGATCGCCGCGAAAGGTGAACGCGCCCGAGGGACCTTCGAGCACCGCGCGGTCCGCGAGCGCGCCGTGGATGCGCGCCGTCTCGAACGAGCCCGCGGCGTCGACCACGGTGCGCAGTGCGTGCAGGGAGCGGTAGGCGCCGTTGGCGAATCGGCTGAAGGTGGGGGCGAATCCGTGGTGCAGCCGCAGGTATCGGTCGAGCAGATCGCGATCGTCGGCGCTGCGCCGGTCGGGAATCACGCCCGAGGGCACGTAGATATTGCGGTTCGCGTCGAGTCCGCCTGCCAGCAGCACGTTTTCGTCGATCGTCGGGCCGGTACGGAACTGCCGGTCGGCGCGTCCCGCCGCGGTGAATGCCCGGTTGAATCGGGCGGCGTCGGCGCCGACCAGCAGCAGGATCACTCCGTCGGCCGCGTCGAGCCGGGGATCGTCGAGCACCGCGCCGAAATCCTCGGCGCCCAACGGCACGAAGTGCTCGGCGACCACCGTGTGCCGCGGCGCGAGGATCTCGCGCAGCGTCGGCGCGATACGGCGGGACCAGAGGTAGTCGCTGGCCACCACCGCCCAGCGCCGGGCGCCGAACTCCCGATAGAGCCAATCCACCGCGACCATGGTCTGGATGCCGGGGTGCTCGCCGATCATGAAGACGCCCGGCTCTTCGGCGGCGAGCCCGTCGTGGCCGACGCCGAACAGGCAGGGCGCCCGACCGGCCGCGGCGCGCATGATCGCGCAGCGATTCTCCGGCATCGGAATTCCGGTGACGGCGTGCACCATGCCGGTCGCCAGCAGAGCCGACACCTCGTCGTGCACGCGCTGCGGCGGGCCGCCGCCGTCGATCGTGGTGACGCAGACCTCCCGGCCGAGAATGCCAGTCCCGCTGTTGATTTCGGCCATGGCCAGGTTCGCGGCCGCGACACAGGACGGTCCGATGAGGGCGCCCGCGCCGCGCAGGGGTGCGATGTTGACGATCTCGACGACATCGTGGTGCCGCCCGCTCGACAATGTCATGCGAACCCCCGTTCTGCGCGCGAGATTTGCTGGATGTTCTCGTTCGCCGCGTCGCGAGCCAGTCTAGCGGCGTTTTCGCGCTTTTTCGTTTCGGCGCGGCGGCGGGATTACCGCAGGGCTACCGCGGTATTACCGTTGCCGTTAATTGCCCGATACGTCCGATATCGGAACAAGTTGCCGCGGGGCTCGCCCCGGTGCGAGAAATCGCGGCATCACGACCGGCGCGGCGGCGGCTCTCTAGGATCGGTCCATGCCCGTTTCCACCACCGCCGCCACGGCCGAAGGTCTGTGCGCGTTCATCGATGACTCGCCCTCGCCGTTCCACGTGGTCCGCACGGTCGCGCAGGAGCTGGACGCACACGGCTTCACCCGCCTCGCGGAAACGGCGGCATGGCCCGCCGAGTCGACCGGCCGCCGCTATGTGGTGCGCGGCGGTTCGCTGGTCGCCTGGGCCGGGACCGGCGACGCCGCGGCCCCGTTTCGCGTCGTCGGCGCGCACACCGACAGCCCGAACCTGCGGGTGAAGCAGCACCCGGATCTGGCGTCCGCGGGGTGGCAGCTGGTCGGGCTCGAACCGTACGGCGGCGCGTGGCTGAACTCGTGGCTGGACCGCGAGCTCGGCATTTCCGGCAGGCTGACGGTGCGCGACGGAAACGCGTTGCGCGAGGAGCTCATTCGCATCGAGGAGCCGATCCTGCGGGTGCCGCAGCTGGCCATCCACCTCTCCGAGGACCGGCGCGGCGTCACGCTGGACCCGCAGCGGCACGTGAACGCGGTGTGGGGCGTCGGTGACCTGCCGCGCTCGTTCCTCGCCTTCGTCGCCGAAAGCATCGAGGTGGATCCGGCCGCGGTGCTCGGCTGGGAGCTGATGACGCACGTGCTGGCCCCGAGCGGCCTGGTGGGCCGGGACAACGACCTGGTCAGCGCGCCCCGGCTGGACAACCAGGGCACCTGCTACGCCGGGTTGCGCGCGTTCCTGGCCGCCGTCGAGGATCCGGGTGCGGCGGTGCCGGTGCTGGCCATGTTCGATCACGAGGAGGTCGGCAGCCAGTCCGACCGTGGCGCCCAGTCCGATCTGCTGCCCGCCGTGCTGGAGCGGATCGTGCTGGCGCGCGGCGGTGGTCGCGCCGAATACCTGGCGGCGCTGGCCGGTTCGATCTGCGCGTCCGGCGACATGGCGCACGCGACCCACCCGAACTACCCGGAGCGGCACGAGCCCGCGCACCGCATCGAGATCAACGGCGGGCCGGTGCTCAAGGTCAACCAGAACCTGCGCTACGCCACCGACGCCACCGGCGCGGGCGCGTTCGCCCTGGCGTGCGACCAAGCGGCCGTCCCGTTGCAGCGCTACGTGCATCGCGCCGACCTGCCCTGCGGCTCGACCATCGGCCCGATGACGGCGGCCCGCACCGGCATGCCCACGGTCGACGTCGGCGCACCCCAGCTGGCGATGCACTCGGCCCGAGAGTTGATGGGGGCGAACGACGTTCCGGCTTATGCGGCGGCGCTCGCGGCGTTTCTCACGCCCGCCGAGTAGGGCACTGTCGGATTCGTTCGTGAGCGTGCCGAGCATACTGAGTGCGCGATACCTTGCACTGGTGTGAGAGTGCCCGCCCCGATGTCAGTGTGCTGAGCTGCGGGTTTCCCATCGGAGGGTCATGCTGTCGACCTTTCCTCGAACACCCGGACGCGGTTCGCGGCAACCTGGATCACTGCGCGTATCGACACTTCGGTGCCATGCCTGAGGGCATGTACTCCTGCACTTGGGCTCGGGTCACGTATCGGGCGGCGAGTTCACATGCCTCGTCCACGTCCCAGGGGCTGTCCCACAGCCGCACAGTGCCGTCCCGTCCAGCGGAGGCCAGTCGGCTGCCGTCCGGGCTGAATGCCACCGCAATCACCATTTGAGTGTGGCCGGTGAGTGGTTCGCCGACCTGCTCACCGGTGGCGGGATCCCACAGCCGCAGGGTGTCATCGCCGCCGCCGGTGGCCAGTCGGGTGCCGTCCGGGCTGAACGCCACCGCGGCCACCGGGCCGGTGTGACCGGTGAGTGGTTCGCCGACCTGTTTGCCGGTGGCGGGGTCCCACAGTCGCACAGCGTGATCGGCGCCGGCGGTGGCCAGTCGGGTGCCGTCCGGGCTGAACTTCACCGCAAACACCATTTCGGTGTGGCCGGTAAGTGGTTCGCCGACCTGCTTTCCGGTGGCGGGGTCCCACAGGCGCACTGTCCCGTCCATGCCGGTGGAGGCCAGTCGGGTGCCATTCGGGCTGAACGTCGCCGCGTACCACTCGTCGGTGTGGCCGGTGAGTGGTTCGCCGACCTGCTTGCCGGTGGCGCGGTCCCACAGTCGCACGGCGTGATCGGCGCCGGCGGTGGCCAGTAGGGTGCCGTCCGGGCTGAATGCCACCGCGGCCACTGGGCCGGTGTGGCCGGTGAGTGGTTCGCCGACCTGTTTGCCGGTGGCGGGGTCCCACAGGCGCACGGTGTGATCGGCGCTGGGGGTGGCCAGTAGGGTGCCGTCCGGGCTGAATGCCACCGCGGCCACTGGGCCGGTGTGGCCGGTGAGTGGTTCGCCGACCTGTTTGCCGGTGGCGGGGTCCCACAGGCGCACAGTGTGATCGGCGCCGGCGGTGGCCAGTCGGGTGCCGTCCGGACTGAATGCCACCGCGTACACCTCGTCGGTGTGGCCGGTGAGCGTCGCGCCTATCGGTCGGCCGGGGGTCAGATCCCACAGCCGCACCGTTTTGTCTGCGCTGGCGGTGGCCAGCTGAGTGCCGGCCCGGTTGAACGCCACCGCGTTCACCTCGCTGGTGTGGCCGGTGAGCAGGGAAGCGATCTGTCGGCTTCTGGCCGGGTCCCACAACCGCAGGGTGTGGTCGATGCCGGAAGAAGCCAGCCGGGTACCGTCCGGGCTGAACGCCACCGCGGTCACCGCACCGATATGGCCGGTGAGTGGTTCGCCGACCTGCCGCCTGGTGGCGGGGTCCCACAGCCGCACGGTGCGATCGGCGCCAGCCGAGGCGAGCCGGGTGCCGTCCGGGCTGAACGCCACCCCGGTCACCCAGTAGGTGTGGCCGGTGAGCGGTTCGCCGACCTGCTCACCGGTGGCGGGGTCCCACAGCCGCAGGGTGTGGTCTTTGCCGCCGGAAGCCAGTCGGGTGCCGTCCGGGCTGAACTTCACCGCCAGCACTGCGCCGTCGTGGCCGCGGAGCGGTTCGCCGACCCTCCGTCCCGTGGTGGGGTCCCACAGCCGCAGGGTGCCGTCTCCGCCTGCGGAGGCCAGCCGGGTGCCGTCGGGGCTGAACGCCACGTCGTTCACTATGTCGGTGTGGTCGGTGAGCGGTTCGCCGACCTGCTTGCCGGTGGCGGGGTCCCACAGCCGCACGGTGCGATCGGCGCCGGCCGAGGCGAGCCGGGTGCCGTCCGGGCTGAACGCCACCGCGGTCACCGGGCCGGTGTGGCCGGTGAGTGGTTCGCCGACCTGCTTGCCGGTGGCGGGGTCCCACAGCCGCAGGGTGCCGTCTTTGCCTGCGGAAGCCAGTCGGGTGCCATCGGGGCTGAACGCCACGTCGTTCACTATGTCGGTGTGACCTGCGAGCGGGTCGCGAACCTGCTGAGCGACGCGCTGACCGAAGCCGACGCGGGCGTTGACCACTGCATTGGTGGCCTGCCGCAGCGGGGTCGGTGTCGTCCGGCTGCTCTCGGCGGCGAGGGCGAGAGCCAGAGCGGAATTGCTGGTGGCGGTGTCGCGGGAGGTTGCAGCCAGGGCGAGAGCCACCGCCTCACGCCGTTGGATGGCTTCCTGTTGCCATTTGACGGCCGCGATCGCGGCACAGGCCACCGCGAGAACGGTCAGCAGGACCAGGGCCGTGATCGCGGCGCGTCGTAGCCGTCGGAAGCGACGTTGCTCGTGCAAGTCCTCGCTGGCCAGTTCGTATTTGGGTTTGCCGTGGATCGGTGCAGCCAGGTCGGTGACCTTCTCCCGGAACATCGGTGCGCGAGGATCCCATGGTGCATCCGCGCTGACGTCGACATGGAACGGCTCGGTGGGGAGGACTCCCGGCTCGGTGAGTACCGGCAAAGCCACATCCGACCGCTCAGGATCGAACCGCCCGGTGTCTTCGTCCCAGGTCAGGGACCCACCGGCCACAACGAAGAGCAACCGGTCCGGGCCGCGGCGCCGCAGCCAGTGGGCGACTTCTTTGTTGACCCATTTCGAGGCGACCGCGTCGGGGGACAGCACCACGATGAAAAAGCGGGCGTGGTTGATCGCGTCGGTGACCTTGCCCCACAGATCGGGGCTCGCGGTGAGGTCGGTGGCGTCACGGAACACTCGCACGGCATGTAAGTGGCCCATGCGTCGGCCGATGCGGTGCAAGGCCTTCTGGATCCCCGCGGCGACCTGCCGATCATCGTGGGTATAGGAGATGAACGCGTCGTAATCGAGCGACTCGTCGTTCCCGAGAGTCGGCTGCTCTAGGTTCCCCGGAGCCTGAGCACACATGGACTATCACCACGCCTCCAGATCGAGACATGAACTAGACCGTTTGAGCGTGACCCGGGCGGCACCGGATATCGCGGGTAGTCCACTACCTGTCTTCGCGGCACGGTTGCCGGCACGCCTGCGATCGAGCCCTCCATTGACCGACTGACCGGCTGATGTCATCAGCGCTTGTGGTGGACGTTGCCGGCGGAGACACCGATGAACGACAGGAAAACTGCTGAAGTGACAGTTATGGTGCTTCGCCCAACGGCCGGGAGTCGTGTCGGTGGTCCGTGTGGTCACGCCGGGCAGTACCCGCGGCTGCCGAACGAACGTCTCTATCTGGAACCGTGAGAAGGGGCGTTGCGCAAGCGTTCGGACCGGTCGGGAATCGACTGGCGGCGGGCTGTTGCACCTCGGCCGACTCCGCGCCGCGTGAGGTGGGTCAGGCTGTGACCGGAGCGGGTTCGGGCGAGGGTTTCGTGACGGGGCGGTAGGTGGCGACCGCGACGACGAACACCGCGAACGTCGCGAGGACGTAGCTGCTTCCGATGATCTGCTGCCACCAGTCCCAGTCGAGTTCCCGGTCCTTCGAATGCGGCAGCAGCCAGTGCGGGCCGATCAGGAACAGCACGGTGAAGCCGACGACCGTCGCGACGAACAACCGTCCGCGCGGAGTTCGCGCGCGGCCCTCGCGAACTCGCACGATGGCGTCGGCGGCCACGACGAGCGCGGGCGCCACCCAGACCCAGTGGTGCGACCACGAGACCGGTGAGACCAGCAGCACCGCAGCAGCATTCACCAGCAGCGCCGCCACGGTGGCCCCCGCCTCGATGAGCCGGTGCATCCAGATCGCGGCCAGCGCGATCGTCACCAGCGAGAGCGTGATCCAGATCAGCGTGGCCGCCGAATCGGAGACGCCGAGCCGGAAGGCCATGCCCTTGAGCGACTGGTTGCCCGCGAAGTAGGGCGGGCCGATGCGGCCGGTGTCGGCCAGCGTGTTGAACCAGTACTCCACGGAATCGCGCGGGAACAGCAGGAATCCGAGGCCGACCGCGCCGATCGCCGACACCACCAGCGTGCCCGCCGCTTTCCAATCCTTGCGCAGCAGGAAGTACAACAGATAGCCCGCGGGAATCAGCTTGACCGACACCGCGATTCCGATGAGCATGCCGCGCGGCCAGAATGGCTTGCGCACCAGGCAGTCCAGCGCGATGGCGGCCATCAGCACCAGATTGATCTGGCCGAAGCCGTAGGTCTGACGCACCGGCTCGAGGAAGCCCACCGCCGCGACGGCGGCGATCACCAAGGGCAGCACGGCCAACCGGTCGAGTTCCGGCCGGATCCTGGCCAGTACCAGCCACAGCGTGATGCCGAGGGCGGCGATCGAGGTGGCGAGCACCAGCACCTCGGCCAGCACCAACGGCATCAGCGCCAGCGGCGCGAAGAACAGCGCGGCCAGCGGGGGATAGGTGAACGGAAGGCCGATGCCGAACACCGGCGGCATCGGGCCGTACAGCTCGCCACCGTCCAGCCACACCCGCGCGCCGTTGCGATAGACCTGGAGATCGATGTACCCGTTCCACCAGTGGACGAGCAGCGAGACCACCGCCGAGATCAGGAACAGTCCGAACGCGGCGGCCAGCCAGCGCATCTGCGTGGACGACATCGGCGACCGCGGCGACGACTCGGTCGCGACATTCGCGACGCCGGGGCGCACATCCTCCGTGGCAGCCTGCTGCTCGGCCGAATTCGCGACCCCCGATCGTTCACTCACTCCGACAGAGTATCCGGGGGGTGGGGCGGTCTCCGGGTCGCCCCGGACGCCGCAACCCGCGAGGACCGCCCGCCGATCTCGCCCGCTGACAGGGGAATCGGCGGCTCGGATCGAGACGCGACGGTCTCGGGCAACGACCCAGCGACCATGATCGAGACCACACTCGGATCGGAGCGCTGCACGGCGTCACCGTCGGCAATCCGCGCCGTCACCGCGGCCGCGCCCCTCACCTGCGTGACCGCGCCACCCGCCCTCTAGACTGAGTGCCAGGCATCTCGCCGCAACCAGTGACAACGCTCGTCGCTGCCGACGCCCGTGCTCACCCACCCCGCCGGCTCCGCCGGCTCGCCGACCCCCAAGGCCCGGCCGAAAGGACCCTGGTACTCCGTGACTCCGCAGGTCGACACCGTCAGTGCAGCCGCAGCAACCCCCGATGTGGCGCAACCGTACAAAGAGCTTGGTCTCAAGGACGACGAGTACGCCCGCATCAAGGAGATCCTCGGCCGTCGGCCCACCGACGCCGAGCTGGCGATGTACTCGGTGATGTGGAGCGAGCACTGCTCCTACAAATCGTCCAAGGTGCACCTGCGCTACTTCGGCCAGACCACCACCGACCAGATGCGCGAGTCCATGCTCGCGGGCATCGGCGAGAACGCGGGCGTCGTCGACGTGGGCGACGGCTGGGCGGTCACCTTCAAGGTGGAGAGCCACAACCACCCCTCCTACGTCGAGCCGTACCAGGGCGCGGCCACCGGCGTCGGCGGCATCGTGCGCGACATCATGGCGATGGGCGCGCGCCCGATCGCGGTGATGGACCAGCTGCGGTTCGGCGCGGCGGACGCGGCGGACACCCGGCGCGTGGTGGACGGCGTGGTGCGCGGCGTCGGCGGCTACGGCAACTCGCTCGGCCTGCCCAATGTCGGCGGCGAGACCGTCTTCGACGCCTCCTACCAGGGCAACCCACTGGTCAACGCGCTGTGCGCCGGCGTGATGCGGGTCGAGGACCTGCACCTGGCCTTCGCCTCCGGCACCGGCAACAAGATCATCCTCTTCGGCGCGCGCACCGGCCTGGACGGCATCGGCGGCGTGTCCGTGCTGGCCTCCGACACCTTCTCCGGTGACGAGTCCGGCGCGGGTCGCAAGAAGCTGCCCAGCGTGCAGGTGGGCGACCCGTTCACCGAGAAGGTGCTCATCGAGTGCTGTCTCGAGCTGTACGCGGCCAAGCTGGTCGTCGGCATCCAGGACCTCGGCGGCGCCGGGCTGTCCTGCGCCACCTCCGAACTCGCGGCCGCGGGCGACGGCGGCATGCACATCGACCTGACCAAGGTGCCGCTGCGCGCGGCCAACATGACGCCTGCGGAGATCCTCTCCAGCGAATCCCAGGAGCGCATGTGCGCCGTGGTCACCCCCGAGAACGTGGAAGCGTTCATGGCGGTGTGCCACAAGTGGGACGTGCTCGCCACCGTCATCGGTGAGGTCACCGACGGCGACCGCCTCGTGGTCACCTGGCACGGCGAGACCGTGGTCGACGTGCCGCCGCGCACGGTCGCGCACGAGGGCCCGGTGTACGAGCGCCCGGTGCAGCGCCCGGACTACCAGGACGCGCTGATCGCCGACACCCCGGACAAGCTGTCGCGTCCCAAGACCGCGGAGGAACTGCGCGCGACCCTGCTGCAGATGATCTCCAGCCCGCAGCTGTGCAGCCGCAAGTGGATCACCGAGCAGTACGACCGCTACGTGCGCGGCAACACCGTGCTCGCCGAGCACGCCGACGCGGGCGTCATCCGGATCGACGAGGAGACCGGCCGCGGCATCGCGCTGGCCACCGATGCCTCCGGCCGCTACACCAAGCTGGACCCGTACACCGGCGCGCAGCTCGCGCTGGCCGAGGCCTTCCGCAACGTCGCCACCACCGGCGCGACCCCGAAGGCCGTCACCAACTGCCTCAACTTCGGCTCGCCGGAGGACCCTGGCGTGATGTGGCAGTTCCAGCAGGCCGTGCGCGGTCTCGCGGACGGCTGTGTGGCGCTTGGCATTCCGGTCACCGGCGGCAACGTCAGCTTCTACAACCAGACCGGCCAGGACGCCATCCTGCCGACGCCGGTGGTCGGCGTGCTCGGCGTCATCGACGACGTGCACCGGCGCATTCCGACCGGCCTCGGCCTCGAGCCGGGAGAGACGCTGATCCTGCTCGGCGAGACCCGCGACGAGTTCGGCGGTTCCATCTGGTCGCAGGTCGCCCACGATCACCTCGGCGGCGAGCCGCCCAAGGTCGACTTCGCCCGCGAGCAGCTGCTCGCCGAGGTGCTGACCTCCGGCTCGCGCGACGGCATGATCAGCGCCGCGCACGACCTGTCCGAGGGCGGTCTGGCGCAGGCCGTGGTAGAGGCCGCGCTGGCGGGCGAAACCGGTTGCCGCATCCTGCTTCCCGAGGGCGCGGACCCGTTCGTCACGTTGTTCTCCGAATCGGCGGGCCGGGTGCTCGTCGCGGTGCCGCGCTCCGAGGAGACCCGGTTCACCAAGATGTGCGACGCGCGCGAGCTGCCGTGGGTGCGCATCGGTGTCGTGGACCAGGGCTCGGATTCCGTCGAGGTTCAGGGCCAATTCTCGGTTACCATGGCGGAACTGCGCGAAGCCTACGAAGGCACGCTGCCGAAACTGTTCGGAGCCAGCGCGATCTGACCCCACCGGGAGGCTCGGGTAGTTACCTCTGAGCTACGCGACGGGGTCGGTCGAGTGGTCGGCCTCGGGCTGGTATCCGATCGTCACGTTCTGGCAGGTCGCCGCCGACCTGCCGAACGGGCAGCGGGTCAGCGACGGTCATGGGCATCGCTACGGCACGCTGGTGCTCGACGCCTGGGTCGCCATCGCCGAACCACCGGACGGGACGGCGGAACTCTCCGACCGGATCCGCCGGTACCTGGAGGAATCCGCCGACCGCGAGCGCGAGCTGAAGTAGACCGACGAACGCCCACCCGAGCGAGCCCGGACCCCTCGTTGCCGGGCTCGCCCAGGTGGGCGTCTGTCGTCGGTCAGATGGTCTTGAACGGATCGTGTTCGGCCATCAGCTTTTCCATCCGCGCGGCGTCGATGCGGTTGGTGGTGGAGTTGGCCTCGTGCTGGTCGCGGACCACCTTGGCCAGGGTGAAGGTGCTGGTCACCAGGAACAGCACGGTCATTCCGAGGAAGCCGCGCTGCCAGATGTCCAGCGGAAGGTAGAAGATGCCGACGCCCGCCCCGAACAAACTGATGCCGAACGCGATCGCGGCCTGCGCGACGTAGGCCGAACTGGCTTTCGGCGCTGCGTTTGGTGTGCTCATGGATATCGAGTCTGCTCGGAGGACGGCCGGCGCGACCGCGTACAACTACTCGAGCGCGGTGGGTAATTGTCGCGCGGTGACCTGGGCAACGCGCACCGCCGTCGGTGCCGACAGCCATACTGTTCGAGTGCTCGAGAAGGCCGACACCCTGACGAAGCTGCGTGCCCGCGGCGTCGTCGTGGTGCAGCGCGCCGAGGACATCATCGACCTCAACTACGTCGGCCTGATCGTCGCCACCGTCTTCTTCGCACTGTCGGTGACGCCCTCGCTGGTACCGAGGGACTGGCTGTTCCAGGGCCTGATCTCGGGCGTCAACGCGGCGCTCGGCTACGGCCTCGGCTGCCTGCTCGAGTGGCTGTTCCGGCTCTGGGTGCGGCCGCGGCTGAAGATTCCGGGGCCGCCCATCTGGGTGCGCTACGCGCTGAAGACCGCGGTGCTGTTCTCCTCCGCGGTGGCGGCCGCCCTGATGCTGGTGCAGTCGGCCCGCTGGCAGCGCGAGATCACCGCGCTGATGGGCATGGAGGGCACCACGACCCCGGCCTACCTGCGCACCGGACTGCTGAGCGTGGCGGTGGGCGTCGCGGTGGTCGCCGTCTATCGGACCGTGCGCGAGATCATCCTGTTCCTGGCCAGGCAGCTCAACCGGTGGGTCCGGGTGCCGCGCGAACTGGCACCGGCCGCGGGGGCGCTGGTGCTCGTGGTGCTCGTGGTGACACTGTTCAACGGTGTCGCCACCGAGGCATTCTTCGCGGTCGCCAACTCGGCCTTCAGCGTGCGCAACGACCACACCTCGGCCAATGCGGTGCAGCCGCAGCAACCCGAGCGCTCGGGAAGTCCGGCATCGCTGGCGAAATGGGAGACGCTCGGCTTCGAGGGACGCTGGTTCGTCTCGCACGGGCCGACGCAGAGCCGCATCGCGGCCGTTACCGGGCAGCCCGCCCGCGAGCCGATCCGGGTCTACGTCGGGCTGGAGTCGACCGACGGCGAGGCGGACCAGGACGCGCTCGCGGTGCAGGAACTGGAGCGCACCGGGGCCTTCGACCGGAAGGCGCTCGTGGTGGTCACCACCACGGGCACCGGCTGGGTCAATTCGATGGCGGTGGGGGCGATCGAGTACATGTACGGCGGCGACACCGCCATTGTCGCGACCCAGTACTCGTATCTGCCCAGCCCGCTGTCGTTCCTCGCGGACCGCGGCAAGGCGGCCGCGGCGGGCAAGGGGCTCTTCGACGCGGTGTACGAGCACTGGTCGGCGCGTCCGCCGCAGTCGCGGCCCAAGCTGCTCGTGTACGGCGAGAGCCTCGGTTCACAGGGGTCGGAGGCCGCGTTCGACGGACTCGCCGATCTGCGCGCCAAGGTGGACGGCGCGCTGTGGGTCGGTCCGCCGAATTCGAACCGCCTGTGGCAGCAGCTCGTGCAGCGGCGCGACCCGGGGTCGAGGGAGGTGGAGCCGGTGTACGCCGACGGGCTGGTGGTCCGATTCGCCGACGACGCCGCCGATCTGGGGCGTCCAGACACCGAATGGCGGGCGCCGCGCATCGCCTACCTCATGCACCCCTCGGACCCCATCGTCTGGTGGTCGCCGGATCTGATCTTCTCCCAACCGGATTGGCTCTCCGAGCCGCGCGGCGCCGACGTGTCCTCGCAGATGCGCTGGGCGCCGTTCGTCACCTTCTGGCAGGTCGCCGCGGATCTCACCAACGCCCAAGGCGTTTCGGACGGGCACGGGCATCGCTACGGCAGCCTGGTGCTGGACGGCTGGGCCGCCGTCGCGGCACCGCCGGGTTGGAATGATCAGCTGGAAGAACGGATTCGGTTCCAGCTGGAGGCGGCGGAGGAATTCGAGCGGGAGACCAAGTGAGTCTCGGACCGGTGTCGAAGGCGATTGTCGGCACCGGATTTGCGCTGTTGTGGAGTAATCGGGTGCTGCCAGGGCTCGGGCTCGATCAGCGCGGGCGCACCGCGGCCAACGCGTGCTTCGCGACCGGGTACGGACTCGCGTTCGGCGGGCGATCCCACTGGTGGTCGGGCCGGGGGCTGGCGGTCGGCGCGTCCGCCGGAGCGCTGGTTCTCGCCGGTTACGGTGCGGCCGTGGCGATTCCGGCGCTGCGCGAGGTGCTGCGCGACGTCGCTCCGGTAGGGCAGGAGGTGTCGGACCTCGAGTGGGTCGCCGTGCACATCCCGGTCGGCACGGTCTACAGCGAGGAGCTGATCTTCCGTTCCACTCTGGAACCGCTGCTGGACAACACTTTCGGCGCGCGCCTCGGCCACGTGCTCGGCGCCGCCGCCTTCGGCCTGTGGCACATCCACCCGGCCCGCGCGGGCGGGCAGCCCATCGCCCCCACGGTTCTGGCCACCGCCGGGGGCGGCGCGATTCTCGGCCTGCTGCGCCGAAAGACCGGCAGCACCACGGCCCCGGCACTGCTGCACTGGGCGATGAACGCGGGCGGGGTGCTCGCGACCCGCCTAGCGCTCCCCGAGCCTATTCCGTAAGTCCCCGAATCGGCCGCGCGTCCACACGGCGAAAACGGGAATGAACGAGGCGAATTGGTGTTGGATCGACACGTGAAACTCGATGACGCCGCGCGCGCACTGATCGGATCCGGTGCCGACGCCACGCTGGTCACGCTCAATCCCGACGGCAGCCCGCAGGTCAGCCTGGTCTGGGTCGCCCTGCAATCGACTCCCGAGGGCGACGAGCTCGTCACCGCACACCTCGGCGAGTACAAGAAAGTCCGCAACGTGCGTCGTGACGGCCGTGTCGCGCTCACCATCGTCTCCAGGGAACGCGGCGAAGTCATGACGCCGTACCTGACCGTCACCGGCACGGCTCGCATCGTCGAGGGCGGTGCGCCGGAACTGCTGAAGGAACTCGCGCAGACGATGGCGCCCGGAGTCCCCTTCCCGCCCGAGGGCGCACCGGACGGGGTCCTCACCCGCATCCGCATCGAGAAGGTCGGCGGCATCGGACCTTGGGCCTGATCCGAACCGGTCGCGGCGCGCGGCAGCCCGGGACTCGCGGTCGGACGCGGATCAGTGACTCATGGTCTGTCTGTCCTCGACGAGGGTTCCTGAAGCGCGAGCCTGTCGGCGCCGATCGGTAATCTCGGCGCTGTGGGACGACGAACGGCGGTGGACCCGGCGGAGACTCGGTCGGCGGTGGCCGCGGTGAGCGCTTGGCTGCGCGACGAGACGGCCGCCGCGCCCGCGCGCCCCGAGCTGGCGGCGGCCGTGCGGACCACGGTGCGCACGCTGGCCGCCAACGCGCCGGGCCATTCCGTCGAGGTGCGGGTCCCGCCGTTCGTCGCGGTGCAGTGCATCGAGGGCCCCCGCCACACCCGCGGCACTCCGCCCAATGTCGTGGAGACCGACCCGCGCACCTGGCTGCTGCTCGCCACCGGCCTGCTCGACTTCGAGACCGCGCGGCATTCCGGCGCACTCACGGCCTCCGGGAGCAGAGCGCCCGAGGTGGCGCACTGGCTGCCCATCCTGCGACCAGACGAGTGAGAACAGCCGTTCAGGCGGCCGGGCGCGCCTTCGACCGGACGATTGCCGCCGGACCGATTGATCACCTGCCGGACCGATTACTGGGCGACCGCCGCTGAACTGCCGCGATGTAGGCCCTTGTAGTCGTAGTAGCGGGTGATGACCGCCCCGAGAACGAGTCCGACGATCAGGCCGATCAGCGTCATCCAGGCACCACGCCCCAGCCCCGTCGCCCAGTTGGCGTCGAAGTACAGGATCGATCGGACGGCGAGGAACACCTGGTGCATCGGCTCGAAATGGGCCAGCCAGCCGAAGTACTTGGGCGTCGCCTCGATCGGGACCGTGCCGCCCGAGGACGGCAGGCCGAGCACGATGAACAAGATCAGGTTCACCAGCAGTCCCGCCGAGCCGATGGCCGCGAGGATCGACAGGCCGGTGATGCCGACCGCGATGATCGCGAACGCGCCGTAGAGGAACAGCGGTAGCGGATCGTCGATCGGCATGCCGAGCCCCTTGGCCACCAGCAGATAGATCAGCGAGACGACGTTCGCCATGAGGACCATCACGCCCCACTTGATCAGCAGGGTCTTGAATCGCGAGATCGGGGTGGGCGGGAAGTGGACGTACCACGGGCCGTACTCGGTGGGCACGAAACCGAGGGCGGCGTCGACCATGGTGTGGATGGTCATGGAACCGATCACGCCCGCGAGCAGCAGCAACAGCGCGTAGAAGAACGCGGTCAGTCCCTGTCCGGTGTTGCCGGGTAGCGGGTGGTACTGCTCGCTGATCAGCTGGAGCGGACTGGCCAGCGCGATGCGGGTCGCTCCGCTGAGCTCCGGCGCCTGCCCGCCCTCCGGCGGCGTGAGCTGGGACTGCACCTGCCGGGTCAGCTGCTCGCCGACCTGCTTGTTCACCTGCGGGAACGCCTGGTCGCCGACGCGGACGACGATCGAGGAGGCGTACGCGCCCATGCGTGGGTTGGTCTGCAACGTGATGATGGGTTGTTCGATGTCGCCGGGCACCACGCTGCCGACGCCGAGAATGCCGAGTCGCTTACTGAAGTCGCTCGGAATGATGATCGCGCCGTAGACCTTGCCGGACTGCATCTGCCGCTCGGCCTCGGTGATCCCGAGGACCCGCAGATCGATCTGGTCGGCGGGCACGGACTCGCGCAGCCCGTCGGCCACCTGCTCGCCGAAATTCACCTGTCGTTGCTGCCCCGGTGTGCCCATCGTCTCGCCGACGTCCTGGTTGACCAGCGCGATGGGGAAGTCGTGCAGGTTGTCCACGGGATCGATGACGTAGTCCAGGTACATGATCCCGAGCAGGGTGGTCAGCAGAGTGAGTACCACCACAGGCGAGGCCACCATGCGCAGTACTGAACGACGGTCGAGCCGCCGAGCGTTCGGATCCGTCCCGCTGGTGCTGTCCGTGGTCGCCACGAATGGACGGTACCGCCGTCACCCTGGGATTTCGGGTGATCGACACGGGAATTGCTGCCGGGGTGCGGTGGCCGTGATCGCCCTCCAACTTTCACCCGTAGAATGACTGGTGCCCCCAGCCCGCCCGAACAGGGAGCAAACGGTGACCAACGCCGAAGTATCGGTCGACAACCTCGCAGCCACCCCCGATGAGGACGAGAACGAGCCGCGCGAGGAGTGTGGTGTCTTCGGTGTCTGGGCGCCGAGCGAGGACGTGGCGAAGCTCACGTATTACGGACTTTATGCCCTGCAACACCGTGGCCAGGAGGCGGCGGGCATAGCGGTCTCGGACGGTCAGCAGATCTTGGTCTTCAAGGACCTCGGGCTGGTGTCGCAGGTGTTCGACGAGCAGACGCTGGCCGCCATGCCGGGCCACATCGCCGTCGGCCACTGTCGCTACTCCACCACCGGCGGTGTGACCTGGGAGAACGCGCAGCCGATCTTCCGCACCACCGCGGTCGGTTCCGGACTCGCGCTGGGACACAACGGCAATCTGGTCAACACCGCCGAACTGGCAAGCCGCGCACGGGAACTCGGGCTGATCGGCAACCCGGTCTCCGGTGGCCGCCCGCAGCCGGTCGGCGCGACCTCCGACTCCGACGTGATGACCGCGCTGCTGGCGCACGCCGCCGCGGACTCCAGCATCGAGCAGGCGGCCATGAAGCTGCTGCCCACGCTGAAGGGCGCCTTCTGCCTGACCTTCATGGACGAGCACACCCTCTACGCCGCCCGCGACCCGCACGGCGTGCGTCCGCTCTGCCTCGGCAGGCTCGAGCGTGGCTGGGTCGTTGCCAGCGAGACGGCGGCGCTGGACATCGTCGGCGCGGCCTTCGTCCGTGAGATCGAACCGGGCGAACTGCTGGCGATCGACGCCGACGGCGTGCGTTCGATGCGCTTCGCCAACCCCGAGCCCAAGGGCTGCGTTTTCGAGTACGTGTACCTGGCCAGGCCCGACTCCACCATCGCGGGCCGTTCGGTGCACGCGACCCGTGTCGAGATCGGCCGCAGGCTGGCCAAGGAGCATCCGGTCGAGGCCGACCTGGTGATCCCGGTGCCGGAATCGGGCACCCCGGCCGCTGTCGGTTACGCACAGGGTTCGGGCGTGCCTTACGGGCAGGGTCTGATGAAGAACGCCTACGTGGGCCGTACCTTCATCCAGCCGAGCCAGACCATTCGTCAGCTCGGCATCCGGCTCAAGCTGAACCCGCTGCGTGAGGTGATCCGCGGCAAGCGGCTGATCGTGGTGGACGACTCGATCGTGCGCGGCAACACCCAGCGCGCCCTGGTGCGGATGCTGCGCGAGGCGGGCGCGGTGGAGATCCACGTGCGGATCGCCTCGCCGCCGGTGAAGTGGCCCTGCTTCTACGGCATCGACTTCGCCTCGCGCGCGGAGCTGATCGCCAACGGCGCGGGCTCCGACGACAGCTACGACGACATGGTCGAGAACGTGCGCCGCTCGATCGGCGCCGACAGCCTCGGCTACATCTCCACCGAGGGCATGATCGCCGCGACCGAGCAGCCGCGCACCCGTCTGTGCAGCGCGTGCTTCGACGGCAACTACCCGATCCCGCTGCCGCAGGAGGCCTCGATCGGCAAGAACCTGCTCGAGGGCATGCTGACCGGTCAGCCGGAGTCGGTGCTGCTCGGCGAGAACGCGAACGCGAGCGCGCTGAGCAGGCCCTGAGGCCGGTTCAGCGCGGGAGGTGGTCGGCGAGCCACCGCGCGAAGGCGGCGTCCAGCTCCGTGCCGGTGGGGACGGCGGTGAAGACCGGTGCGCGGTCCACCGTCGGGATGTCCATCCGTGCCAGGTGGTCGTAGACGTAGCGAACGAACTGCCAGGCGCCGTTCTTGCGCACCTTCAGCACGGCGGGCATCGAGCTCACGAGCGGCAGCTCGACCAGCCAGTACCGATCGAGGAGGGTGCCCTCGGCGGCGATCCGGAGTTCCGCGACGGCTGCGATGAAGTCCGGGATGCGAGCGTCGATCAGCGCGGTGACGGCGGCGAGGTTCTCCGCGAGCCCGCGCTGCCTGCCCGCCGCCCGCTCGGCCTCGGCGCGACGTAGTTCCCGTGCGTCCTCCGCCATCCCCATGCCGGGGAGCATAGCGGCGGATGTCCGGTGCGCCCGCCGGTTTGGCGAACATCCGAAATGGGTAGCGGCGCAACGCTGTCCGTGCTCGTGTCGTGGCCTCCTCGAGACGCTGTGACCTCGGTTTCCCCGCTTTTCTGGACATTTGACCGGTCGTTGCCGGTGTCGCCGTGCACGACTCGCAACGCGCGATGGCAGCCCGGTGATTTTTCTTTGAAAACGCAATGTGCCGGAAATGGTTCGTGGGTACGGTCGCCAGCTATATCGGAAGTTCACCGCGTCCGGACCGGGCCTGTGATCCAGGTATCGCGGTGCGGCGCGCTCGAAGAAGTGGGGCCGGATGATGAGGGTTTCGAGGACGCCGGGCGGGCGGAGACGAGCGAAAGGCGTTGCGGCGGTCGGGCTCGCGGCGCTGGTGGCGTCGCTGCTGGCGGGCTGCGGGTCCGGACGGACGGGAGAGGGAGGCGACGGCGCCGGGCTGATCGTCGGCACCACGGACAAGATCTTCTCGCTCGATCCGGCCGCCGCCTACGACAACGGATCGCTGGTCGCGGAGACGCAGATCTACCAGTACCTGCTGAATTTCGCGCCGGGCGATCCCACCCCGAGACCGGACGCGGCCGAGAAGTGCGAGTTCACCACGCCGACGGTGTACACCTGCACGTTGCAGGCCGGGCTGAAGTTCGCCAGCGGAAACCCGTTGACCGCCAAGAGCGTCAAGTTCTCCTTCGACCGCATGCTCGGCATCAACGACCCGAACGGCCCCGCCTCGTTGCTGGGCAACCTGGAGAAGACGGACGTGGTCGACGACCGCACCGTCGCTTTCACGCTGAGGGTCCCCAACGACCAGACCTTCCCGGCCATTCTGCCCACCCAGGCGGGGCCGATCGTGGACGAGCAGGTCTTCCCGGCCGACAAGGTGATGGCCGACGAGGACGTGGTGCGCGCCAAGGGCTACTCCGGCCCGTTCACGATCACCAGCTACGACAAGAACAAACTGGTGGAATACCAGGCGAATCCGGATTACCGCGGCATCCTCGGCACCCCGAAGACCCCGCGCATCTCGGCGAAGTACTACGCCACCACCGACAACCTGAAGCTGGACCTGCAGAGCGGCGCGATCGACGCGGGGTACCGCTCGCTGACGCCCACCGACATCGAGGGCTTGCGTGCCTCGGACAAGGTCAAGGTGCTGGACGGTCCCGGCGGCGAGTTGCGCTACATCGTCTTCAACATGAACACCATGCCCGGCGGTACGCCGGAGCAGAAGCTGGCGGTGCGTAAGGCCGTCGCGTCGTCGGTCGACCGGGCCGCGCTGGCGCGCGACGTCTACAAGGACACCTATCTCCCGGCGTATTCGTCCGTACCGCAGGGCATTCCGGGCGCGGCCGAACCGTTCAAGGAGATCTACGGCGCGGGCCCGAACAAGGACGCGGCCGCGAAGTTGCTCGCCGACGCGGGCGTGGCGACACCGGTGGAGCTCAACCTCCAGTACAACCCCGACCACTACGGCTCCAGCAGCACCGAGGAATACAAAGCGATCAAGGCGCAGCTGGAGGGCACCGGCCTGTTCCGGGTGAACCTCCAGTCCACGGAATGGGTCAGCTACCAACGGGAACGGGCGCGCGACGCGTATCCGCTGTTCCAGTTCGGCTGGTTCCCCGACTTCCCGGACCCGGACAACTACCTCTCGCCGTTCTTCGGGCCCAACAACTTCCTGCAATCGCATTTCGAGAATCCCGGCATCACCGCGCAACTGGTCGGTGAGGCGACCCAGCCGGACCGGGATCGCAGGCTCCAGCAGATTCAGCAGGTGCAGCGCGATCTGGCGCAGAACTTCTTGCCGATCGTTCCGCTGTTGTCCGGCAAGCAGATCGGCGTGGCGGCCAGCGGCGTGCAGGGGATGGAGCAGACGCTGGATCTGTCGTTCAAGTTCCGCTACACGGTGCTCAGCAAGTGACTTCGGAGGGGACCGGGCCCGCGGCGATCGCGCCGCGGGCCCGGCGGTTCGCGCTGCCGCGCCGGGCGGCGGGCGGGGATTCCCGCGGGCTCGCCCTGGCCAGGTACCTGGGAGTGCGGTTGCTGCTGATCCCGGTGACGGCCTGGATCCTGGTGACCGCGGTGTTCTTCCTGATGCGGGTGATCGGCGATCCCATCGAGGCATCGCTGGGCGGGCGGCTCCCGCCGGACCAGATCGAGCAGCGGCGGGCGGCGGCGGGCCTGAACCGGCCGATCCTGGTGCAGTACTGGGAGTATCTGTCCGGCCTGGCTCGCGGTGATTTCGGGCAGACCCAGGACCACCGGATGGTCGCCGACATCATCGCCACCCGCGGCGCGGCGACACTCGAGCTGGTCTGCTGGGCGCTGCTCGTCGCCTTCGCGATCGGCGTCCCGCTCGGTAGATACGCCGCGACACACCGGGATTCGGCGCGCGACGCCACCCTGCGGCTGTTCGCGATCCTGGCCTACGCGGCGCCGGTGTTCTTCGTCGGGCTGCTGCTCAAGCTGTTGTTCGCGGTACGGCTCGGCTGGCTGCCGGTCTCCGGACGGGCCAGCGCCGACGTGGAATTGCGGCTGCAGCACGTCTCGCCGAAGACCAACATCATGGTGGTCGACGCGATCCTCTACGGCGACAACGCCTATCTGATCGACGTGCTGAAACACGCCGTGCTGCCCGCCATCGCACTCGGCTTGCTGACCGCGGGCGTGTTCCTGCGGCTGGTGCGGATCAACTTGATCCAGACCCTGCGCAGCGACTACGTGGACGCGGCACGGGCCCGCGGCCTGTCCGCCCGGGTGGTCACCGGCCGGCATGCTGTGCGCAACGCCATGATCCCGATCGTCACGGTGATGGGCATGTACATCGCCATGATGCTCGGCGGCGCGGTGCTCACCGAGATGACCTTCGAATGGAAGGGACTCGGCTTCGAGCTCGCCGAGTACCTCAAGGCTCGCGACTTCATGGCGGTGCAGGGCATCGTCGCGTTCATCGCGCTGGTCGTCGCCGTGATGAGCTTCGTGGTGGATGCCCTTGTCGCGCTGATCGATCCGAGGGTGAGGTTCTGATGACCGCTCCGGAACTGGTGACCGAACCGGTCGCCGCGCTCCCGCCGGGGCGGCGGGGTCTGCCCGGCCTTCGATTGTTCTCGATGACCGCGGGCATGCAGCGCGTCACGCTGATCATGGGCCTGGTGTCGATCGCGGGATTCCTCTTCGTCGCGGTCTTCGCGCCGCTGCTCGCGCCCTACGGGTTGGCGCAGACCGCCCAGGACGGCGTGAGTTTCGGCCAGTACCAGCCGCCTTCGGCGCAGCACTGGTTCGGTACCACCGTCGCGCAGGAGGACGTGTACTCCAGGGTGCTCTACGGCGCGCGGACGGCGCTGTGGGTGATCGTGGTGTCGCTCGTGCTCTCGCTGTTCGTCGGTGTGCCGCTGGGCCTGGTGTCCGGGTACGTGGGGCGCTGGGTGGACCGGGTGCTGGTGACCGTCATGGACGCGCTGTACGCGTTCCCGACGCTGCTGCTGGCGATCGTGGTGTCCATCGTGGTGTCGGGCGGGGAGTCCAGCGGGTTCGGCGGCGTGCTCTCCGCGGCCGTGGCGATCACGACCATCTTCGTGCCGCAGTACTTCCGGGTGGTGCGCAACGCGACCGTGGCGGTGAAGCAGGAGCCTTATGTGGACGCCGCGCGGGTCACCGGCGCGTCGACGGCGCGGATTCTGTTCCGGCACATCCTCGCCAACGTCACCCAGTCGCTGCCGGTGATCGTCACCCTCAACGGGGCCGAGGCCATCCTGACGCTGGCCGGGCTCGGCTTCCTCGGCTTCGGCATCGAGTCCACCCAGGCCGCGGAGTGGGGATTCGACCTGAACAAGTCGCTGGCCGCGGTGTCCAACGGGATCTGGTGGACGGCGGTGTTTCCCGGCACCGCCATCGTGCTGGTCGTGCTCGGGATGACGCTCGTCGGCGAGAGCCTCAACGAGGTGCTCAACCCACTGTTGCGCACCCGGCGTACCGCCGTGCCGGTGGCGGTGGGCAGCGACGTGGTGATCGGCGCGACCGGAGAACCGGAGATGCCGGTCGAGGAGGACGGCGCCGGTGCCGAGCGGTCGACCGGTGCAGGCGGTCGGACGAAGCCGGACGGTGGAGGCGAACCCGCGGCGGACGATGACGGTCCGGCTGCGGCGATCTCGGACGGCGGCGCGGAATCCGTTGCTGTGATAGATGATTCGAACAGACGGGAGGGCGGCCATGCCTGACGTGACCGAGGAGCGGCGACCCGCGCTGTCCATCGAGGCGCTGTCGGTCACCTTCGCCACCGACGCGGGTCCGGTGCACGCGGTGACCGACGTGTCCTACGAAGTGTTCCCCGGCGAGGTGCTCGCCATCGTGGGGGAGTCGGGGTCGGGCAAGTCGGTGAGCTCGCGCACCGCCATGGGACTGCTGCCGTCGACCGCGCACGTGCGCGGACTGGTGACCCTCGGCGCGCAGCAGGTCACCGCGATGTCCGAACGCCAGCTCACCGCGCTGCGCGGCGGGGCGATCGCCATGGTGTTCCAGGAGCCGGGGTTGGCGCTGGACCCGCTGTTCACGGTGGGCTTCCAGATCGCCGAGGCGCTGCGGGCGCACACCGAGCTGTCGCGGAAGGCGGCCAAGGCGCGGGCCGTGGAGTTGCTGCGGCTGGTCGGTCTGCCCGATCCCGAGCACCGCGTCGACTACTACCCGCACCAACTCTCCGGCGGGCAGAAGCAGCGCGTGGTGATCGCCATCGCCATCGCCTGCGAGCCCAAGGTGATCATCGCCGACGAGCCGACCACGGCGCTCGACGTCACCGTGCAGGCCGAGATCCTGAACCTGCTGCGCGATCTGCGCGACCGCATCGGCAGCGCGATCGTCCTCATCACGCACAACATGGGCGTGGTGGCGGATCTCGCGGACCGGGTGGTGGTGATGCGCGAGGGACGGGTCGTGGAACAGGCTTCGGTGCACGAACTGTTCGCCGAGCCGAAGGCGGACTACACCCGCGCGTTGCTCGCGGCGGTGCCGCATTTGGGCGCGCGGCGGGTGAAAAGTACCGATACGCAGGTCGGTACGGAACGGCATTCGTCGGAAGCGGTCGCGGACGCAAGGCACGGCGCGGGTGCCGGGGCCGGGGCAACCAGCGCCGGTGCAAACCTGCCGGTGCTCGAGGTCTCCGATCTGGTGGTGGAGTTCCCAGGCCCCTTCGGTCGTCCGCGATTCCGGGCGGTGGACGGGGTGAATCTGTCCATCGCCGCCGGGGAGACGTTGGGCCTGGTGGGGGAGTCGGGTTCCGGTAAGTCCACCATCGGCCGGTGCGTCGCGGCATTGCAGCGGCCCACGTCGGGAGTGGTGCGGGTGCGGGGCCAGGACATCGCGGGCCTCTCGCAGCGGCGGCTGCGCCCGATTCGGCGGCGGTTCGGTTTCGTGTTCCAGGATCCGGCCAGTTCGCTGAATCCCCGGATGACCGTGGGCGATTGCGTCGCCGAACCGATGATCGTGCACAAGATCGGCACCTCGGCGGTGATCCGCGCCAGAGTGCGCACGCTGCTCGACGACGTGCGCCTGCCCGCGGGCGTGGAACGGCGCTACCCGCACGAACTGTCCGGCGGCCAGCGTCAGCGGGCCAGCCTGGCGCGTGCGCTGGCGCTCGACCCCGACCTGCTCGTCGCCGACGAACCGACGAGCGCGCTGGACGTCTCGGTGCAGGCCGCGGTGCTGGAGCTCTTCGCCCAGCTCCAGCGCGAGTGCGGGTGGGCATGCCTGTTCATCAGTCACGATCTGGCCGTGGTCGACCAGCTCGCCGACCGCATCGTGGTGCTGCGCGACGGTGCGGTGGTCGAACAGGGCGACCGGGACGCGATCCTGCGATCCCCGCGGCAGGAGTACACCCGGCGGTTGGTCGCCGCCGTTCCGGTGCCCGATCCGGTCGAGCAACGCCGACGCAGGGCCGAGACCGCCGCGCTGTTCGCCCAGGGGCCGCCGGACTGAACCGCGCCACCCCGATGGCGCGCCCGTCGGACTCTCAGGACGCGCCCCCGACAGGCTGCTCGCCCCGACCCGATGGGACGGACTGCCCGTCATCGGACCTATCTCGGACGCACGGTTCGCCGCGGGCCCTGTCGAGTCGGCCACCTGACGCCGATCCGTGCCCAACACACCCCCCTTTTTCCCGAAGACCGGGCACAATGATCAGCGGTGAACAGCAACGAAAACGCGACAACTGATCTCGCAAGGATCCGGGTAACTCCTCGGGCACGCCCAGAACTCGGCCACTCGACCAACCGTCGGCCCGGCGTCACAGTCTCGCGGCACTTACGACCGGCAAGAAACGCGGAGAGGCGGATGAGCTAGCGTGAGCAGGCATCTATCCGCCGATTCGGTTTGGAGCTTTCCCCGAAAATGACTGAACAGACCCCCACTGGTGGTGCCTCGTACGCCGCGGCAGGCGTGGACATCGAGGCCGGTGACCGCGCAGTCGAGTTGTTCGGGCCATTGGCGAAGAAGGCCACCCGACCCGAGGTCCAGGGTGGGCTCGGCGGCTTCGCCGGGTTGTTCGCGCTCAAGGGCGGCTACCGCGAGCCCCTGCTCGCTGCCTCCACCGACGGCGTCGGCACCAAGATCGCGGTCGCGCAGGCGTTGGACAAGCACGACACCGTCGGCCTCGACCTGGTCGCGATGGTCGTCGACGACCTCGTCGTCTGCGGCGCGGAGCCGCTGTTCCTCCAGGACTACATCGCCATCGGCAAGGTCGTCCCGGAGAAGGTCGCCGAGCTGGTGTCCGGCATCGCCGAGGGCTGCGTGCGGGCGGGCTGCGCGCTGCTCGGCGGCGAGACCGCGGAACACCCCGGCCTGATGGATCCCGACGACTACGACCTGTCCGCGACCGGTGTCGGCGTGGTCGAGGCCGACGCGGTGCTCGGCCCCGACCGGGTGCGTCCCGGCGACGTGGTGATCGCGATGGGTTCCTCGGGTCTGCACTCCAACGGCTACAGCCTGGCGCGCAAGGTGCTGCTCGACATCGACCGGATGTCGCTGACCGGGCACGTCGAGGAGTTCGGCCGGACCCTCGGCGAGGAACTGCTCGAGCCGACCCGCATCTACGCCAAGGATTGCCTCGCGCTGATCGCCGAGACCGATGTGCGCACCTTCTCGCACGTCACCGGCGGCGGACTGGCGGCCAACCTGGCCCGCGTCATCCCGGCGGGCATGGTGGCCGAGCTGGACCGAGGCACCTGGAATCCGGCGCCGGTGTTCAAGATGATCGCCCAGCGCGGCCGGGTGGAGCGGGCCGAGATGGAGAAGACGTTCAACATGGGCGTCGGCATGGTCGCCGTGGTCGCTCCGGAAGACGTCGATCGCGCCCTCGCGGTGCTCACCGCCCGGCACATCGAATGCTGGACCCTCGGCACCGTGAAGAAGGCCAAGGAGTCCGACGCCGCCCGCGCCGTGCTGCTCGGCGAGCACCCGCGCTTCTGACCGTAGCCGCCGACTGTCGCCAGAACGCGCGTCTCTCCGTGGCTTCGGCAGCCGGCTCGGGTCGCCGGCGCCGTCCTCGGGTCGGCGGTCGGTAGTACCCGCTCACACGACATCAGCGTCCCGCATCATCGGATGCGGGACGCTGATCTCGTTGTATGGCAAGCCTCTAAGGCGATGTCCCTGCCCCGGTGTCAACGTTCGAAGGGGGAGGCCCGGATGGCCTCCCCCTTCGTCATGTTTTATCCGAGTCAGCGGCGCCAGTCGTCGTAGTCGTCGTCCTCGTCCCAGCGGGATGAGGACGCGTCCGCGTCATGCTCATCGGACAGCACACCGCCACTGCGTTGTTGGGTGGTGGGGCTTCCCGAGAGCTCGCGCTGAAGGCTCGCGAAGTCGGTCGGCGCTGAGCTGTACTTCAGCTCGCGTGCGACCTTGGTCTGCTTTGCCTTAGCCCGGCCACGGCCCATGGCTGACCCCCTCGCGTCACTGCGGGGCGGCCTGGGGTTTGTTGGCGGCCCCGTTCGAATTAATACTCTTCCTGACAGACACTTTAGCGTGTGTCCGGCGGTCGCGCTTCCAGGAGTGGGGGAAGAACTCCCGAACGGAGCCCGTTTGCCCGGTTGTCGCCGTGTGTCCTGGCTCTTAGAGTACGCCGGGAATTGTCCGGATCACCCCGACTCGGGTGCCGCCGCCGAGCACCGGCTGGGCCGCGAGGTCGGTATGCGCCTCGGTCCACTCGACGCCCATCCGTTGCAGAATCGCCAGCGTCAGGGGCATCCGCGCGCGGTCGTGCCCGTCGTCGATCTTGTACGCGAAAGCCCTCCCGTCGGGCAACGCACCCGCGTGCACACCGTCGGCGCCGATCTTGCACACCAGGCCGGGAGCCGCGGCCATGGCCAGCAAATCGGGTGCGTTCGTGCCCGAAATCACTCGCGGGTTCGCGCGAATCGCGTCGGCGACCCGGCGCGGCGGGGTACCGGGCTCGCCGGTGGCCATGGTCGCGAAGGCGCGGGCCAGGTTCATCAGCGAGACAGGAACAATGGGCAGGCCGCAGCCGTCGATGCCCAGGTCGGTCTCCGGTTCGCCGGTGAACTCGGTGACGTTCGTGACCACCGCCCGTTGCAAGGGGTGCGCCTCGTCGAGGTAGCCCTCGGTCGGCCAGCCGTTGATCGCGCAGGTCGCCAGCATGGCGGCGTGCTTGCCGGAGCAATTCATGTAGATCCGGCGCGGTTCGTCACCGGTCAGCGCGGCGGCGCGAGCCCGCTCCTCGAAGGGCAGATCGGGCGGGCACTCCAGCGCCTTCTCGGGGAAACCGAACCGCGCGAGCAGCCGCTCGACCAGAGCGACGTGGTCGGGTTCGCCGAAGTGCGAGGCGGTTGCGATGGCCAGCTCGGCGTCGTCGACCGGCTCGAAACCGTTGCGCAACAGCGTGATCGCCTGCAGGGGTTTGTTGGTCGAACGCGGGAAGATCGGCACGTGTACTTCGCCGAGCTGATGCGTCGGCTCGCCGTCGGCGCCGAGGATCACCAGGGAACCGCGGTGCACGCATTCGCGGAATCCGGAGCGGACGACCTCGACCAGTTCGACACTCATGCCTGCGCCTCGCTGACGCTCGGCTCCGGCATGCGCGATGCACGCTGGCACATGATTCGCTCGCTCCGCTCACTCATGCCTGCACCTCGCTGACGCTCGGCTCCGGCATGCGCGATGCACGCTGGCACATGATTCGCTCGCTCCGCTCACTCATCGCGCGGCTCCCGCCGGGAGATCCCCGCGGCGTTCGGCTGCGCGGGCGGCGTTGGCGGACCGGCGGGCGTGCCGGTCGATCTGCATCCGGATGTCGTCGGAGATGGTCGACTCGTGCTCGAGCAGGGTGGCCAGGCGATCCGCGTCGGCGCCGGTGAACACATCGCGCACGGTGACGCCGTGGTCAGGGACGTGCACCACTTCGACGGCATCGCCCGCGCCGATCGTTCCCTCGGTGAGGACGCGCAGGTAGGCGCCGGTATTGCTACGCAGCGTGAAGCGCTTGACCCACTGCGCCTCGCCGGACCAGTGCTGGAAGGTCGCGCACGGCACCCGCGGCGCGCTCACCTCGAGCAGGGTGTCGCCGATCGCCCAGCGGGCGCCGACCACGGCGTCGCTCACCTCGAGGCCGCTGATGCGCAGGTTCTCGCCGAACCAGCCCGCGGGCAGCTCCCTGCCGAGTTCGTCGGCCCAGTGCTGCGCGTCGTGCTCGGCGTAGGCGTAGACCGCTTGGTGCACGCCGCCGTGGTGCTTGGTGTCGCAGACGTGGTCGCCGTCGAGTCCGAGGGCGCGCACGCCGACTCGACCCGCGACAGGTCGCTTGTCGATGGCGGTGCGGCCGACCCTGGTCGGCACTTCCAGATCGGCGTGCACCACGCAGACCGCAAGCACGCGGGCGGTGTCATCGCTGCGCATCGGCGCCGCTCCCTTCGTCGAGTGGGTGGGAATCGCGAGACTCGGCGTCGAGCGAGGTCGGGTGGATCACCGTCCGCGCAGCCGGTCGACGGCGAGACGGCCTGCTTGCGGCTCGTCGTCGGCGGGGACCGAGTCGGGATCGATGGCGGCGGCGCACGGTCCGGCGACGAGCGCGGTGTCGGCCGGAATCGTGCGCTTGATCAGGGCAAGCGCGATCGGGCCGAGCTCGTAGTGGTCGATGACGGTGCCGAGCCTGCCCACGGTGCGACCGCCCGCGGTGACGTCCTCGCCCGGTGTGGGGCGCTCGTCGGCGGAACCGTCCAAGTGCAGGAGGACCAGGTGGCGCGGTGGCTTGCCCAGGTTGTGCACCCTGGCCACGGTCTCCTGGCCGCGATAGCAGCCCTTGTCCAGGTGCACGGCGCCGTGTTCGTCGACGCCGCCGATCCAGCGGGCCTCGTGCGGGATGGTGCGTTCGTCGGTGTCGAGGCCGATGCGCGGGCGCAGCGCGGCCACCCGCAGCGCCTCGAAAGCCCACATGCCCGCGGGTTCGGCGCCCGCTTCGGTGATCTTGGACCACCACTCGGACAGCCGCTCGCGGGGTATCACCAGGTCGAAGGAGTCGGCGGTCGGCCATGGCATGCGGCGCAGGAAGCCGCCGCCGGGCAGCGGCACGGCCGCGTAGATGTCGGGCAGATCGGCCACGCCGAGCACGGCGGTCAGTTCGCGCACCCGAGGTCCGAGCAGGCTCAGCACCGCGTGGTCGGTGGCCTCACGTGGTTGGGCGTCGGCCCAGAACACCATCTTGCGCAGGAAATCGAGCAGGGCCGGACCATGGTCGGCCTCGGTGTCGGCCCAGACCGTGCCGTCCAGGTCGGTGAGCACGAAGTGGTGCTGCACGCGGCCGTTGAGATCGAGATCCAGATTCTCCGCGGACCGCCCGTCGGCGAGGTCGGCCACGTGCTGGCTGGAGATGGTGTGCAGCCAGCTCAGCCGCTCGGCTCCGGTGATGCTCAGGACGAAGCGGTGCGAGCGATCGATGACCGCGACGCGTTCCGCCGCGGCGCGTTGCTCGCCGAAGGGATTGCCGTAATGCCACGCCACGGTGGCGTCCGGAGCGCCGGGCGGACCCGCGACGGCGCCCGGAACGGAAAGCAGGGGGCTGGGTGCATCGACCACGGACACGTCTTCCACTGTAGTGGCAGTGCCGGACACGGTCCGCCGAGAGCCCGCTCGCGGCCGCCGCGGCGACGCCGGAACGACGCGGCGCGCGGGCAAGCCGCCGATGACTCGCGGACGCGTGCGGGGCGGCGTGGCAAACATAGGCAAGGGCAGTGCATACCGCCTACGCTCGACGCATGGTAGATCGGGTTCTTGTCACACTCGACGGCGTCGTCCAGGATGCGGACGCGCCGTTGTTGTTCGCCGACGACATCGGGGTGCTGCGCGGCGACGGCGTCTTCGAAACGGTGCTGGTGCGCGGTGGGACCGCGGCCGCCCTCGAATTCCACCTCGGCAGGCTACGGCGCTCGGCGCAGGCGCTCGAACTACCGGAGCCCGAGCTGGGCCGCTGGCGCGAGGCCGTCGAGACCGCCGCGAAGGAGTGGGGCAGCGAGCGCGAGGGCATGATGCGCCTGGTGCTGACCCGCGGCCGGGACTCCGAACTATCCGGCGCGCGATCCAGTGTCACCTCGGGCGATCTGGCCGCGGCGGTGCCGGTGCCGACCTGCTACGTGCTGGTGGTGCCGGTGCCCGATCGGGTGGCCAAGGCGCGCACCGAGGGCATCTCGGTGGTGACGCTGCCGCGCGGCATCTCGATCGATCTGGCCCAGGCCGCGCCGTGGCAGCTGCTCGGCGCCAAGACGCTCTCCTACGCGACGAACATGGCCGCACTGCGTTTCGCGCACCGGATGGGCGCCGACGACGTGATCTTCACCAGCACCGAGAACCGGGTGCTGGAGGGTCCGCGCTCCACGGTGGTGATCGCGCGCGACAAGAAGCTGATCACGCCGCCCGCGAAGAACGGTGTGCTGCCCGGCGTCACCCAGCGCGCGCTGTTCAGCGAGGCGCAGAAGGCCGGGTGGACGTGCAGCTACGAACTGCTCTTCACCGCGGATTTGCTGACGTGCGACAGCATCTGGCTGGTCTCCAGCATCAGCCTTGCCGCGCGGGTGAATTCGCTGGACGGTTTGCGTATGTCCGCGCCGGACAACGCGCAGGAGATCATCGAACTGGTAGACCGCGGTATCGATCGGGCAGGCGCCATCGGCGATTGGTGACGTGACGTCCGCCTCTTCGGGGCGGACACCCGCCGGTTCCCCATGCGTGTCGTGTCCTAACGCACGTTGATTGCCAGACCTTGCCGCGTAGCATTTACTACGACACGTCGTAGTAAGGCTGGAGGGTCGGATGAGTGTTCTGGACATCTCACGTTGGCAGTTCGGCATCACGACCGTCTACCACTTCGTGTTCGTCCCGCTCACCATCGGTCTCGCCCCGCTCGTAGCGGGCATGCAGACCGCGTGGGTGATCACCGGCAAGGACCATTGGTACCGGCTGACGAAGTTCTTCGGCAAATTGTTCCTGATCAATTTCGCCCTCGGCGTCGCCACCGGCATCGTGCAGGAATTCCAGTTCGGCATGAACTGGAGCGAGTACTCCCGCTTCGTCGGCGACGTGTTCGGCGCGCCGCTGGCGCTGGAGGCGCTGGTCGCCTTCTTCCTCGAGTCGACCTTCATCGGCCTGTGGATCTTCGGCTGGACGCGATTGCCGAAACTGCTTCACCTGGGCGCGATCTGGATGGTCGCGATCGGCGTGAACGCCTCCGCCTACTTCATCGTCGCCGCCAATTCGTTCATGCAGCACCCGGTCGGTGCGAGGTACAACCCGGAGCGCGGGCGCGCCGAGCTCACCAGCATCTGGGAGGTGCTGACCAACAACACGACGCTGGCGGCGTTCCCCCACGTGGTCGCGGGCGCGTTCCTCACCGCGGGCACCTTCGTGGCGGGCATCGCGGGCTGGTGGATGGTGCGCAACGCGCGCAGCGGGGATCCGGCCAAGGTCGCCGAGGCGCGCACCATGTGGCGCTCCGGCGGACGCGCGGGCATGTGGGTGATCGTGGTCTCCGGCATCGCGCTGGTGCTCACCGGCGACGTCCAGGGCAAGCTGATGTTCGAGCAGCAGCCGATGAAGATGGCCTCGGCCGAATCGCTCTGCCACACCGCGACCGATCCGCATTTCTCGGTGCTCACCGTCGGCACGCACAACAACTGCGACAGCGTCACCCATGTGATCGAGGTGCCGTACGTGCTGCCGTACCTGGCCGAGGGCGAGTTCACCGACGTCACCCTCGACGGCGTGCAAGATCTGCAGAAGGCCTACATCGAGAAGTTCGGCCCCGGCGACTACCGGCCCAACCTCTTCGTCACCTACTGGTCGTTCCGCGCCATGATCGGTCTCGCCGCGGGCTCGATGCTGCTGGTGCTCGCCGGACTGTGGCTCACCAGGCGCGGCAGAGTGCCCGATCAGCGCTGGTACTCGTGGCTGAGCCTGCTGGCCATTCCGACGCCGTTCCTCGCCAACAGCGCGGGCTGGGTGTTCACCGAAATGGGCCGCCAGCCCTGGGTTGTGGTGCCGAACCCGACCGGTGACCCCGCCCTGCGAATGACGGTGCAGCAGGGCGTCTCCGACCACGCGGCGGGCACCGTGATCGCCTCGCTGGTGGTGTTCACCCTGCTCTACGGCGTGCTCGCGGTGGTGTGGTTCTACCTGATGCGGCGGTACGTGATCGCCGGGCCGGAGCAGCCGCCGGTGCGCAAGCCGTCGGGCCCCGGCGAAACGGGCGGTCCCGGTGAGCACGCCGAAGAACCTGCCGTCGAACAGCTTTCGTTCGCGTACTGAGGAGCCCGACGATGAGTCTGCAAGAGTTCTGGTTCGTTCTGATCGGCGTCCTGTTCACCGGCTACTTCGTGCTGGAGGGTTTCGACTTCGGCGTCGGCATGCTGATGCCGGTCCTCGGCAAGGGCAGCGACACCAGGCGGCGCGTGGTGCTCAACACCATCGGCCCGGTGTGGGACGGCAACGAGGTGTGGCTGATCACCGCGGCGGGCGCGATGTTCGCGGCGTTCCCCGAGTGGTACGCCAGCCTGTTCTCCGGGTTCTACTTCGTGCTGCTGCTGATCCTCGTCGCGCTGATCCTGCGCATCTGCGCCATCGAATACCGCGCCAAGATCGACGATCCCGCCTGGCGGGCCCGCTGCGACATCGGCATCGGCATCGGGTCCTGGGTGCCCGCGCTCGCGTGGGGCTGGGTGTTCGCCAACATCGTGCGCGGGGTGCCGCTGGACGCGGACAAGCAGATCACCGGCTCGGCGGCGGATCTGTTCAGCCCGTACGCCCTGCTCGGCGCGCTGACCACCGGCCTGCTGTTCCTGCTGCACGGCGCGATCTTCGTCGGCCTCAAGACCGGTGGCGAGGTGCGGGCCGACGCGGTGCGCCTCGCGCGGCTGCTGCTCGCCCCGACCGCGCTCGTCGTCGCCGGGTTCGGCGTCTGGACGCAGCTGGCCTACGGCGCCGGGTGGACCTGGATTCCGTTGGGGGTCGCGGTGCTCGGATTGGCTGTCGCGGCCGTCGCCGTGTTCGCCGAACGCGACGGGTGGGCGTTCACCGGAACGACCTTCGCCATCGGTGCCGCGACGGTGCTGCTGTTCGGCTCGCTGTTCCCGAATGTGCTGCCCTCCACCATCAGTGACGCGTTCCACCTCACCATCGACAACGCCTCCTCGACGCCGTATACGCTGAAGGTGATGAGCTGGGCGGCGGTGATCGTCACGCCGGTGGTGCTCGGCTACCAGGGGTGGACCTACTGGGTGTTCCGCAAACGCCTGACGGTGGAGCAGATTCCGGCGCACACCGGACTGCCGCTGGGGCCAGTGAAGGACTGATCGGCCATGGCACGTCCACCCGTCGACCCGCGCCTGTGGCGGTATGCCCGCTCGGCCCGCAGGTATCTGGTGCTGAGCGTCGGGTTGTCCGTGGTGATCACGGTGTCGATCGTGGTCACCGCGGTGACGCTGGCCAGGGTGCTGGCAGGCGTCGTCACCGACCCCGGTGCGCGCGGATTCGGTTCGTGGACGGTGGAAATCGCGGTGCTGGCTGGCTCGATCGGCGCGCGGGTGCTGGCCACCTGGGTGCAGGCCAGGGTGGCGCACCGAGCCGGGGCGGACGTGGTCGCCGAGCTCGAGACCGAAGTGCTGGCAGCGGGCGCCCGGCTGACTCCGCGCGAAGTGGAGAGCCGGAGAACCGAACTCGCGGTGGTGGTCGGCACGGGTCTGTCCGGGTTGCGCGGGTATCTGAGCGGTTACCTGCCCGCGCTGCTGCTCGCGGTGCTGGTGCCGCCGATCGTGCTGCTGGTCATCGCGATGCACGACCCGGTGTCCGGTGGGATCGCGCTGGTCACGTTGCCGCTGATTCCGATCTTCATGGTGCTGATCGGGTTGCTCACGCAGGGGCGCGCGGCGGCGACGCTGGAGGCGACGACGCGGTTGTCGGATCAGCTGCTCGATCTGTTCGCCGGGATGCCGACGCTGCGCGCGCTGGGGCGGGAGGCGGGTGCCGACACCGCTGCCGCACGGTTCGATTCCGCAGCCGAACGTGGTGTTGCGGCGCAGGCCCGCACCATGGAACACCGTGTGCGCGAACTCGGCGACGCCCTGCGTTCGCGCACGATGCGCGCTTTGCGGATCGCGTTCCTGTCCTCGATGGTGCTGGAGTTGCTCGCGACGCTGAGCGTGGCGTTGATCGCGGTATCCATCGGCCTGCGCCTGGTCTACGGCGGGATGAGCCTCTACGCCGGACTGGTCGCGCTCATTCTCGCGCCCGAGGTGTACCTGCCGTTGCGGATGGTGGGCGAGCGTTTCCACGCGGCCCAGGACGGGATGGCGGCGGCCGACAAGGCGTTCGCGATTCTGGAGCCGGGTAAAGCAATTGCCGACCGTCCGGCGGCGGCGAGCGGCGCGCCTGACCGACGGGGGGAATCGGTCCCCGGGTCGGCGGTCGAACGTCCGGCGGACGATGCTGCCGAGGGTTGGGCGGCTACCGGCGGCGCTGCGAGCCCGGACCCGCGGAGTGCGGGCGGGGAATGCGAGCCGGAATCGCGCACCGGCGCGGCAGGCGATCGTAAGCCGCTCGGTCGCATCGAGATTCGTGAACTGAGCGTCGCGGCTCGGGACGGCTTGGCTCCGGAGGGGCTGTCCGCGGTGTTGCGTCCTGGCGCGGTGACCGTGTTGACCGGGCCCAATGGCAGCGGGAAGTCGACGGCGCTGCTCGCGCTGCTCGGGCTCGTGGCACCGGAGCGCGGGCGCGTGCTCGTCGACGGAACCGATGTGCGTGAGCTGGACGCCGAGTCGTGGTGGGCGCGGGTGGCTTGGCTGCCGCAGCGGCCGGTGCTGGTGCCGGGCACGTTGCGGGAGAACCTGGAACTGCTCGGCGCGCGGGCCGCCGCCGACGCGGATCGCGGGGCGGGCCTCGAAGCCGCCTGCGCAGCCACCGGATTCGACGCCGTCCTGGACGAGCTGCCGCAGCGCTGGGACACCGTCGTCGGCGCGGGCGGCGCCGGTCTGTCGCTGGGGCAACGCCAGCGCCTCGCACTGACCAGGGTGCTCGCCGCCGACCGTCCGGTGCTTCTGCTGGACGAGCCGACCGCGCATCTCGACGCGGCGAGCGAGTCCGCGGTACTCGCCGCACTCCAGGCCAAGGCCCGCGCCGGAGCCACGGTCGTCGTCGTCGGTCACCGCCCTGCTGTCCTGGCCGCAGGCGATTACGTTGTGCCCGTGCGCGCCTCGACCCTCGATGTGGCGGTGAGCGGGTCATGAGGACCGCGCGCGCCTTGGTCGTCGTCATCGGTCATCGCCCCACGGTCCTGGCCGCCGCCGATTGCGCTGTGCCCCTGTGTGCCACGACATGCGACGAGGCGGTGAGCCGGTCATGAGTACGCAGAGCGTGCGTGACGATTTCCGCAAGATGTGGGATCTGCTGGCGCTGTCGCCCTGGCGGGTGGCGGTGGCGGTCGGCTGGGGCGTGCTGGCGCTGGGGAGCGGACTCGGGTTGGCGGCCTTGGCCGCGTGGCTGATCGCGCGGGCGTGGCAGATGCCGCCGGTGCTCGACCTCAGCGTCGCGGTGGTTTCGGTGCGGGCGCTCGGCATCTCGCGTGGCCTGTGCCGGTACCTGGAAAGGCTTGCGACGCACGATGTCGCGCTGCGGTCGATGACGACCGCGCGCACGAGCGTCTACCGCACGCTGGCGGGCTCGGATGTGTGGTTGCGCCGGGCGCGGACCGCATCGGGGGACACGGGGCCGGAGAGCGCGGCACGGTTGCGGCGCGGCGATCTGCTCGTCCGCATCGGCAGCGATATCGATGATCTCGGCGCGGTGGTCGTGCGCGCGCTGGTGCCGATCGCGGTCGCGATCGTCCTGGCTTTCGCCGCGATCGGGTTGCTGGCCACGATTTCCGTTGCGGCCGCCGTGATTCTGGCCGCGGCGCTCGGGGTTTCCGGCATCCTCGCGCCCTGGCTCTCGGCGCGGGCCGCGCGCGAGGCGGAGACCGCGGTGCGCGCCGACCGTGCCGAATTCACCGCGCAGGCGCTCACCGTGCTGGACCACGCGGCCGAGCTGCGCGTCGCGGGGCGGCTGGACGCGGCGCTGACGGCCGCGAAGGAGGCGGGCAAGCGCGCGGTCGCCGCCGAGGACAAGGCCGCGTCCCACACCGCGTCGGCGGCCGCGGCGACCCCGCTCGCCATCGGCGCGAGCGTGCTGGGCGCCCTGCTCATCGGCATCGTGGCCTACGGACCGAACGGCGGTGCGCCCGGCGCCATGACGCCGATGGCGCTCACCATCCTGGTGCTGCTGCCGCTCTCCGCCTTCGAAGCGGTCGGTCCGCTGCCCGCCGCCGCGCAGGCCATCACCACCGCGCGAGCCGCACTGCGCAGGCTCTCCGCCGCCGAGGCCGCCGACCCGTACCGGGAAGCCGGTCTGCCGCGCGAGTTGCCCGAGCTGCCCGCGGGACGCCGCATCGCCGTCGTCGGGCCGAGCGGGGCAGGCAAGACCACGCTGCTCATGTCCTGGGCCGGTCTCTTCGACACCCCGCGGCCCGACACCACGTTCTTCGCCGAGGACGCCCACCTCTTCGGCACCAGCGTGCTGGAGAACCTGCGCGTGGCGCGCGGCGACATCACCGAAGCGGAAGCGGAGCAGGCGCTGCGCGCGGTCGGTCTGGGCGACTGGCTGGATTCGCTCGCCGGCGGGTTGCACACCGAACTGGTCGGCGGCGCGGCCGCGGTCTCCGGGGGACAGCGCCGCCGCATCCTGCTCGCCCGGGCACTGCTCGCGCCTGCCAAGGTGCTGTTGCTCGACGAACCGACCGAACACCTCGAGGCAGAGGCCGGCGCGGATCTGCTGCGCGCGTTGCTCGACCCCGTTGGCGGACCGGTCGATCCGGATCGGACGGTGGTGGTCGTCACCCATCAGCTGCCCGCCGGGCATCGGGCCGACGCGATCGTGCACGTCGACGCATCGGCCCAGGTCACGATCGAATATCCGGCCCGCAACGGCGCCGTTTCCGCCCCGCGCGAAATTCCGTTGCCGACCTGCTGATCCTTCGATAGTTTCGTCAGTACACAGGAAGGAGGTGGTTCGAAGAATGAGTAATTCCAGGACACGTGAGGTGGCTGTCCGCTAGCGCCGCCGCTGCAGGTGGTATCCGCCCGCGCGACCGCTGAGCGAATACCAGGCAGCCACCCGACCCCCGAGCCCCCGGTCCTGTCCGACCGGGACCCGTGCAGGTTACCGAACCCGCACCGGTACGGCTCGGGGGTCGTTCCTTTTCCAGGGGCGGACTTTCCGACCGGATCGCCCCGGACGAATCGCTAGGCTGCGACGATGGCCGTCGAACCGCTCCCGGACTGGGCGATTCCGCCCGCAGGTGGTTTCACCATCGAGAAGTTTCTGAGTCTGCGGGGGCTCCCGAAGCACACCGAGCTGATCGACGGAAGTCTCGTTTTCGCGAGCCCGCAGCGGAAGTGGCACCGGCAGGCAATCGACTTCCTTCAGCGAGAACTCGACCTCCAAGCACCGCCGCAGCTACGAGCCGACCGTGAGATGGCAGTCAAGCTCTGAAAGCGACAGATGCCGGAGCCGGACGTCATCGTGGTGACACTCGAGGCGATGGACCGTGCGGACCCGGACACCTACTACTTCGCAGACGATCTGGCCTTGGCCGTAGAAGTGGTCTCTCCGGACTCCGAAGAGCGTGACCGCGAAACGAAGCCGTTCAAGTACGCCAAGGCGGGGATTCCGCACTACTGGAGGGTCGAGCAAGGAGACGGCACCGTCGTGGTGTATGTCTACGAGCTCGATCCAGCCACGAGTCGCTATGTCCCCACAGGGATCTTCCATGACCGGCTGAAGGTCAGCGTGCCGTTCCCTATCGATATCGATTTGACCGCGATCGGAGAGCGGGGCTGAAAGATGCGCTCGCTGCGATGACGGACGAGTGACCGCGTCTCCGGTCGAAGGCGGCGACCGGAGACGCGAGAGGTCGGTCTACCCGATGTAGCGCTGGAGGCGGGCGGAGAGGCGGGGTTCGAGGGGGCCGTCGGCTACCACGCGTTCTTCGACGTAGGCGAGGTCGCCGGCTTCGATGATGCCGTAGAGGCGCTTGGCGCCGCCGACGACGATGCCGGACTGACTGCGGATGACCACGTCGGTGGCCAACTCCCAGGAGGACTGGGTGAGCGCGGTGCCGTAGAAGAGTTCGACGATGCCGGAGCTGTGCGTCAGCAGCAGTTCGATGACCTCGTCGTTGCCGTCGATGCCGACCCGCCAGAAGCCGGTCTCGCGCAGATCGGGCCCGCCGTAGCTGCCGTCTGTCTCGATGATCCAGGAACGGGCGTCCCAGGAGAGGTAGTCGCCGCCGTCGTGCGAGACGACGATCTGCTGGCCGAAGCGGTAGTCCCCGCGCTCGGGGTCGTTGCCCTCGCCTTCGCCGCGCCAGACGCCGACCATGGGCAGCAGCGCGAGCATGGACGCGCTGAGGTCCGGCCCGAGTCGCAGGTTCGCGGTGTCCTCGGGCAGCGGCAGATCCGGCAGTACCGGAATGTTGCGGGCGCCGGTCGATTTCGCGCGCTCGGCGGCCTCGGCCACGGCCTGGTCGCCGCTGCGCCGGGCGCCCGCGTCGTCACCACGCTTCGGCCCGTTGGCGGGAGCGCTGCCGTTCATCTGTTCACTCGCTCGCTCGGCCGAATCGGAACCTTCGCTCGCGAGGTCGCTCATGACTCGGTGAACAGCCGGTAGAAGACGTACAGACCGAACCAGCCGATCAGCACGGACACCAGGACCAGCAGAATTTCGAAGAAGAGGACCACGTCTCGGAGTCTAACGAGCGCCGCTCCGGGCAACGCAACGGCCCCGGAGCTTCCGCGGGGGAAGCGCCGGGGCCGTTGGGGTTCGAGCGCCTTACTTGGCGACCGCGACGTCCACTGCGTGGATGCCCGCGCCCTCGGGGCTGACCTCGGCCGAGCCGTTGCCCGCGGAGGACAGCGCACGGACGGTCCACGAGCCCGGAGCCGCGAAGAACCGGAAGTCACCGGTGCCGGAGGCGACGACCTCGGCGGTGAAGTCACCGTTGCCGTCGAGCAGCCGCACGAACGCGCCGCCGACCGGCTGACCGTCGGTGCTCAGGACGCGGCCGGTGATGACCGTCTCCTTCTCCACGTCGACGCCTGCGGGGATGGCCTGACCCTGGGTAGGTGCTGCACACATGTTGATTACGCTCCCAACTCGATCGGTGCACCGACGAGGGAGCCGTACTCGGTCCAGCTCCCGTCGTAGTTCTTGACGTTCTGGTGGCCGAGCAGCTCCTGCAGCACGAACCAGGTGTGCGAGGAACGCTCGCCGATGCGGCAGTAGGCGATGGTGTCCTTCTCGCCGTCCAGACCGGCTTCCTTGTAGATCTCGGTGAGCTCGGCGTCGGACTTGAAGGTGCCGTCCTCGTTGGCCGCCTTGCTCCACGGCACGTTGATCGCGCCGGGGATGTGGCCGGGACGCTGGCTCTGCTCCTGCGGCAGGTGCGCGGGAGCGAGGATCTTGCCGGAGAACTCGTCAGGCGAACGCACGTCGACCAGGTTCTTGGCGCCGATGGCCGCGATGACCTCGTCGCGGAACGCGCGGATCGTCAGGTCGGGCGCCGCCGCCTTGTACTGGGTGGCGGGACGGTTCACGGCCTCGATGGACAGCGGACGGCCGTCCAGCTCCCACTTCTTGCGGCCGCCGTCGAGCAGCTTGACGTTGTTGTGGCCGTACAGCTTGAAGTACCAGTACGCGTACGCGGCGAACCAGTTGTTGTTGCCGCCGTAGAGGACGACCTCGTCGTCGTTCGCGATGCCCCGCGCCGAGAGCAGATCGGAGAACTGCTCCTGGTTCACGAAGTCACGACGAACCTGATCCTGCAGGTCCTTCTTCCAATCGAGCCGGACGGCGCCCTCGATGTGGCCGCCATCGTAGGCGGAGGTGTCCTCATCGACCTCGACGAAGACGACGCCGGGGGCGTTGAGGTTCTCTTCGGCCCAGTCCACGGAGACCAGGACATCGGAGCGAGCCATTGTTTTCCTTTCAGAGATGACTTGCAGGGTCAGTTCGATGCCGGGGCCCCGGCGGGAGCGTTGGGCCCGGAGGCGGAAGCGCGCGTAACCACGGAGGGCTCGCGGACGCCGCCATGGACTCTGTTCCGGCGGAGGCGGGCGACCAGCGGGTAGATCTGGCAACCCAGGCAGATCCCGAACGCCGCGTTCAGGAACGCCGCGAACAGGGCAAAGCCGGCGAACACCACGCCGACGACTGTGGAGCCGAGCGCGAAGCCCAGCAGGCTGACGGCCGCGAACACGAAGCCGAGCAGCTGCGCGAATCGCAGCGGCGGCGTCGGTTCGGTCTCGCTGGTGGGGGCGAGGCGCGGCGCGAGGAAGGTGGCGAAGATGCGGCCGTACGGGTGCTTGCGCGGACCGGCGGCCGCGCCGATCGCGAAGACGACCGCCTGCAGCGCGATCAGGACCGCGGCGACGGTGGGCGAAACGGTCGCGACGAGCAGGACCAGGACGAGCACAGCGGTGGTGACCCAGGCCGCGAAGCGCGGACCGCGCACGTCGACGCGGTCGATTGCGGCGGGAATGACTGATTCTTCGGAAGTGTTCCGGGTTTCGGTGGACATTGTGCGTACTCCTGCGCTGAAAGCGTTGATTGGCTGGAAATTCGCCAGCTCGCCGGGGGATTGACCAATCACTCGCGCGGCGGGCAGCGGTCGGCGTCAGGAAGATCCGGGGACAGCCGACCGATCAGCGGCACAGGCAGCAACAACCACCGAGCCGACACAGATCCACTGTGCGGCGTCGGGTGAGCATCAGCTCGTGGTCGGATTGCACGAAAGGCAGTTTACCCAATTGGGCCGGAGAATTGGACCCGGGGTGCGTCACAGTCGCGGTCCAGCGGCTTTACGACTGGTTTTGCCCCGTCAAGGGGGCCAACGCGGTACGCAGATCGCCGGGCTTGGGCACACCCGAGATGCGGAAGCGCTCGCGGCCCTCGATGTCGAAGACGAACGTGGTCGGCAGCGAAAGCACGTTCAGTTCCTTGGCCAGCGCGGGTTCGGCATCGATGTCGACTTCGATGTCCTGCGGCGGGCGCGGCGTCTCCGCCAGGTCCGTCGCGACTCCGGCAACCACCCGGCGAACCGCGACGCACGGCCCGCACCAGTCGGCGGAGAAGTGCAGCACCGCGGGACCGGACCCGGTCACACCTACCGCGGCGAGCAGGTCGGCGCGCGCGGAGCCGGTCTCGGCGGCGGGCGCGGCGGCGCGCAGCTTGCCTTGGCGGCCGCGCAGCACCAGTCCGACGGCGAGTGCGGTGAGCAGAACGAGAGCGAGAAGTGTGAGTTCGGTCATGGTCTCTGCAGCTGGTCCAGGTCGATCGTCACGTTCTCTCCTTTGCCCTCGACCAAGATCTGCCCGCCCAGCGCGAACACCTTCGTCGGGCGCACGCCGAAGGGCAGGTCCTTCGTATCGATAGTGCGCGTGAAGCGCGCGAGCACCGCGGGCCGGTCGGCCTCGGACACGACGGCGGTGGTGGTCAGGTCGGTATCGCTGCTCCGGTAGAAGCCGGTGGCGACGATCTTGACCTGGTCGCCGTCCAGCGTCAGCTCGGCCTGCACCGCGACCTTGTCACCGCTCTGCGCGCCCGACTTGCCCGGCTGCGCGGTGCTGCCCGGCAGCGTGCCGGTGAGCACGAGCGCGCCCTCGGTGGTCATGCCGGTGCCGCCGGAGCCGCCCGTTCCGTCGGATTTGTCCGCCGGCCGCGAATGCACTTGCAGGTCGGGGATATTGAACAGACGGCCGAGCTCGACCGGCTCGATGCGCATCGCCGCCTGGACCTTCTCCACCGGCACCTTGCGCACAGTGCCGTCGGCCAGGTCGCTCAGGCTCACCCGGACGCCGGTGAGCGTCGCGTCCACCGAGATCTCGCCGGGGATGTCGGGACGGACCGCGGCCGCGCGGATCACCATGCTCTGATAACGCCCGTCGAGCGCCTGGGCGAGAAACGGGAAACCGTGGATGGTCACCTCGGGATCGGCGCTGAGATCGGCCCCCTCACGCAGGGTGCGCGAGACGCGGTACTCCGAGTAGGCGGCGGCACCGAAATCGATGACGACCGCCAAACCCGCGAGACACAGCAGTCCGATGATCAGCTTGCGCATGCCATGAACAGTAATGCGACGGCGCGTTCCGAGTCGCGACGGTCTCGTCGGCGGCACTTCGCTCACCCGGATGGCGAGGTCATCGGGGTTGACGCGCTAATCTTGCACTCGATTACCTGTGTATTAGCGATGCGGCTTCGGCGATGCTGCCGTAGCTTCGGCGCTACGAGATGGGAGGAGGGCTTGTGGAGCTGCTCCTGCTGACCTCCGACCCCAACCCCGAGTCGGTGTTGCCCTCGCTCGCGCTACTCGCGCACAACGTGCGGCCTGCTCCGACCGAGGTGGCGTCGTTGTTGGAGGCGGGCACCGCCGACGTCGCGCTGGTCGATGCCCGCACCGATCTGGCCGCCGCCCGCGGACTGTGCCGCCTGCTCGGCAGCACCGGTTCGTCGGTGCCGGTCGTCGCCGTGCTCACCGAGGGCGGGCTGGTCGCGGTCAACGCGGACTGGGGGCTGGACGACATCCTGCTGCCCGGCACCGGTCCCGCCGAACTGGACGCGCGGCTGCGGTTGCTCGTCGGTCGCAACGGCGGCGTCGCGAGCCCCGAGAACACCGGCAAGATCACCCTGGGCGAGCTCGTCATCGACGAGGGCACCTACACCGCCCGGCTGCGCGGCCGTCCGCTCGACCTCACCTACAAGGAGTTCGAGCTCCTCAAATACCTCGCCCAGCACGCGGGCCGGGTCTTCACCCGCGCCCAGTTGCTGCAGGAGGTGTGGGGCTACGACTTCTTCGGCGGCACGCGCACCGTCGACGTGCACGTCCGTCGTCTGCGCGCCAAGCTCGGCAGTGAGTACGAATCGCTCATCGGCACGGTGCGCAACGTCGGCTACAAGGCGGTCCGCCCGTCGCGCACCGCCACGAAGGGCGAGCCCGTCACGTTCCCCGACGACGACACCGAGGGCGACGACTCCACCCTGACGCCGCTCAACGGCTCGGTGCAGTAGCAAGCACGCGCGGGCCGCCGGAATGCCGGAGCGGCTGTCGGCGCTGACACACTGCGGACGAGAGCGGCGCCGAGAGGGTGCCGCGGGCGATGGCGTACGGAGCGACGCCGGGATGAAAAGGGGCAGGGCATGGTCGACGTGCGATGGGCCGACGAGTTGGATGCCGACACCGCGCGGTCAGTGCGCGAGTTGCTCGGGCGAGCGACCTCCGCCGACGGCGTGGCCCCCGTCTCCGAACAGGCCGTCCTCTCGCTGAACGAGAAGGGCTCGGCGAGGCACCTGCTCGCCGAGCGGGCGGGCGCGATCGTCGGGTACGCCAATCTCGTTCCGGCACACGGGGATCACCCCGCGATGACGGAAGCCGCCGTCGATCCCGGCGCCCGTGGCAGCGGTGTCGGAACCGAACTCGTGCGCGCCGCACTGGCGGAAGGCGGGGCGGGTGCGCGGGTATGGGCGCACGGCGACCGACCCGCGGCCAAGGCGGTCGCGGCCCGGCTCGGCCTCGTGACCGCGCGCGAGCTGTGGCAGATGCGACGCCCGTTGGCTACACCCGAGCTACCGGAGCTGACGGTCCAGGACGGGCTCGTCCTGCGCACCTACTCCGGCCCCGCCGACGACGCGGAGCTGCTTCGCGTGAACAACGCCGCGTTCCATTGGCATCCGGAGCAGGGCGGCTGGACCGAACGCGATATCGAGGTACGCCGCGCCGAGCCGTGGTTCGACCCGAAAGGCCTGTTCATCGCCACCGCCTCCGACGACCCCGCCCGCATCCTCGGCTTCCACTGGACCAAGGTGCACCACGAGGAGCGGCCCGCGGTCGGCGAGGTCTACATCGTCGGCATCGATCCCGCCGCCCAGGGCCGCGGCCTCGGCCGCCTGCTCACCCTCGCGGGTCTGCACTACCTGCGCGACTGCGGGCTTCCGGAGGTACTGCTCTATACGGAAGCCGACAACACCGCCGCCGTCCACACCTACACCCGCCTCGGCTTCACCACCGCACACGTCGACGTCGCCTACGCCGCGCAGGAGACCGATCGGAACTGACTCGAACGAAGCGGTTCGCCGCCCGTGGGGGAAGCGAGGCCCAGCGTCGAGGATCTGACGCAATTCGGCCGAAACCCCAACGGCGCATGGCGCGAAAGTGACGACCCGGGGCCGCTCAGTAAAGCTGCGGCAAATGTCACACAAAACAGACCCAATCGCGCCGGGGTGTTCACCTTGCGTTCACTCAGCTTGGTCCAACTGTCAACCGGGCGACTTTACGTTACTTAAGGGCAGTGCAGCCGCTGCCTGGTGCGCAAGTTCCCCGCGAACGGCACCACAACACCCGCCCGGGCCGGTGAGGGACCGGGCGTGTCGGACGCGATTCCCGGAGGAATAGTGAATCTCAAGCGCAGCAGCGCCCTGGTTGGTGTGCTGGCCGTTGTCGCCATGCCCCTTGCCGCCTGTGGCAGCGACGACAACACCACCGGCGACCCGAGCAACGCCGCCAACACCAGCGTCGCCTGCGGCGGCAAGAAGTCGCTGAAGGCCAGTGGCGCTTCCTCCCAGAAGAACGCCATGGAGCGCTTCATCGCCGCCTACGAGGCGAACTGCGACGGCTACACCCTGAACTACACCTCCAGCGGCTCCGGTGCGGGCGTGAACGAGTTCCTCGGCAGCCAGACCGATTTCGGTGGCTCCGACTCGCCGCTGAGCTCGAAGAAGGAAGAGCCCGCCAAGGCTCAGGAGCGCTGCGGCGCGCCGGCGTGGAACCTGCCGACCGTCTTCGGCCCGATCGCGATCACCTACAACATCGACGGCGTCACCGACCTGGTGCTCGACGGCCCGACCGCCGCCAAGGTGTTCAACGGCACCGTCGCCACCTGGGACGCGCCCGAGATCAAGGCGCTGAACCCGAACGCCAAGCTCCCCTCGGAGAAGATCGCCGTGATCTTCCGCTCCGACGAGTCGGGCACCACCGACAACTTCCAGCTCTACCTGGACGCCGCCTCCGACGGCGCGTGGGGCAAGGGCGCGGGCAAGACCTTCAACGGCGGCGTCGGTGAAGGCGCCAAGGGCAACGAGGGCACCTCGGCCGCGATCAAGAGCACCAAGAACTCGATCACCTACAACGAGTGGTCCTTCGCGAAGTCGCAGAACCTCTCCGTCTCGCAGATCGTCACCTCGGCGGGCAAGGACCCGGTGAAGCTGTCGGTCGAGACCGCGGGCAAGGCCATCGACGGCGTGAAGATCAAGGGCGAGGGCAACGACCTCATCCTCGACACCAGCTCGTTCTACAAGCCGACCGCCACGGGCTCCTACCCGATCATGATGGCGACCTACGAGATCGTGTGCTCGAAGTACAGCGACGCCGAGACCGGCAAGGCCGTCAAGGCGTTCCTGACCTCCGCCGTGACCAACGGCCAGAAGGGCCTCGACGAGGGCGGGTACATCCCGATCCCCGAGCAGTTCAAGACCCGCCTGACCACCGCGATCAACGCCATCTCCTGATCGCATAACCATGACCGTGCACCCTGAGGTGACCGCACCGGGCTCGTCGGACTCGACGGGCCCGTCGGCGGCTGGAGATACTGCGCAAATGCCGAGTGATACGAACACCGAGCCGGCCCGGGTGAAGAGCCGTCCGCCCCACAGCCAGCGCGCCGAGGCGATCTTCCACTCGCTCGCGACGGCAGCGGGCGCGATCATCGTCGCGTCCATCGCGTTGATCGCGCTGTTCCTCTTGATTCGCGCAGTGCCTTCGCTCAGGGCCGACCAGGTGAACTTCTTCACCAGCACGGAGTTCAGCACCACCAACGCGGACAACCTGCGGTTCGGCATCCGTGACCTGCTCATGGTCACGGTGCTGAGCTCGATCTTCGCGCTGGCGATCGCGGTGCCGATCGGCGTCGGCATCGCGCTGTTCTTGACCCACTACGCGCCGAAGGCGTTGGCGCGCCCGTTCGCGATGCTGGTCGACCTGCTCGCCGCGGTGCCGTCCATCGTCTTCGGTCTGTGGGGTTTCCTGGTGCTCGCCCCGGAGCTGGAACCGGTGCAGCGCTTCCTGAACGAGAACCTCGGCTGGTTCTTCCTGTTCTCCGACGGCAACGTCTCGATCGCAGGCGGCGGCACGATCTTCACCGCGGGCGTGGTGCTCGCGGTGATGATCCTGCCGATCATCACCTCGGTCTCGCGTGAGGTCTTCAACCTCACCCCGGTCTCGCACATCGAGGCCGCCCAGGCGCTCGGCGCGACCAAGTGGGAGGTCGTGCGGATGACCGTGCTGCCCTACGGGCGCAGCGGTGTGATCGCGGGCTCGATGCTCGGCCTCGGCCGCGCGCTCGGCGAGACCATCGCGGTACTGGTCGTGCTGCGCACCTCGGCACAGGCGGGTGGCTGGTCGCTGTTCGACGGCGGCTACACCTTCGCCTCCAAGATCGCTTCGGCGGCATCGGAATTCAGTTCGCCGCTGCCGACCGGCGCCTACATCGCCGCGGGCTTCGTGCTGTTCGCGCTGACATTCGTGGTCAACGCGCTGGCCCGGCTCGCGGCAGGCGGAAAGGTGAACGGCTGATGGCAACGCTGACGAAGTTCGACCAGCCGGTCAAGGCCCCGACCTTCCGGCACGTGAGCCCCGCCAGGCGGGTGAAGAACCACCTCGCCACCGGCCTGGTCACCGCCTGCTTCGCCATCGCGCTCGTGCCGCTCGGCTGGGTGCTGTGGATGGTGATCAGCAAGGGCATCAGCGCGATCGCCTCCCTCGACTGGTGGCAGAAGTCGCAGAAGGGCATCCTGCCCGATCAGTTCGGTGGCGGCGTCTACCACGCGATCTACGGCACCGTCGTCCAGTCGGCGGTCGCGGCGATCATCGCTGTGCCGCTCGGCATCATGGCCGCGGTCTACCTGGTGGAGTACGGCCGTGGCAGGCTCGCCAAGGTCACCACGTTCATGGTCGACATCCTGGCCGGCGTGCCCTCGATCGTCGCGGCGCTCTTCATCTTCGCGCTGTGGATCGCCACGTTCGGCGCCCCGCAGAGCGCCTTCGCGGTGTCGCTGGCGCTGGTGCTGCTGATGCTGCCCGTGGTGGTGCGCAGCACCGAGGAAATGCTGAAGCTGGTGCCCGACGAGTTGCGCGAGGCCTCCTACGCGCTCGGTATTCCCAAGTGGAAGACCATCGTGCGGATCGTCATCCCGACCGCCGCGCCCGGCATGATCAGCGGAACCCTGCTCGCGCTCGCCCGCGTCATGGGTGAGACCGCCCCGGTGCTGGTGCTCGTCGGCTACGCGAAGTCGATCAACACCAACCTCTTCGACGGCAACATGGCCTCGCTGCCGCTGCTGATCTACCAAGAGCTGGCCAACCCCGAGGCCGCGGGCCGCGAACGAGTCTGGGGTGCGGCGCTCACGCTGATCCTGCTCATCGCGCTGCTGTACGCGGCGGCGGCGGTCGTCAACAAGCTGCTCACGCGGAACCGATAGAAGCGAACGGATATTCGGATGGCCAAGCGTATCGACGTCAAAGACCTGAACATCTATTACGGCAAGTTCCACGCGGTTGCCGATGTCTCGCTCACCGTGTTGCCGCGCAGCGTGACCGCCTTCATCGGCCCGTCCGGCTGCGGTAAGTCCACCGTGCTGCGCTCGCTCAACCGCATGCACGAGGTGACCCCGAGCGCGCGCGTCGAGGGCGCGGTGCTGCTGGACGGCGAGGACATCTACGGCGCCACCGTCGACCCGGTCGGCGTGCGCCGCACCATCGGCATGGTGTTCCAGCGGCCGAACCCGTTCCCCACCATGTCGATTCGCGACAACGTGGTGGCCGGGCTGAAGCTGCAGGGCGTGCGCAACAAGAAGGAACTCGACGAGGTCGCCGAGCGCTCGCTGCGCGGCGCCAACCTGTGGAACGAGGTCAAGGACCGCCTCGACAAGCCGGGTGGCGGTCTGTCCGGCGGTCAGCAGCAGCGTCTGTGCATCGCCCGCGCCATCGCGGTCTCGCCCGATGTGCTGCTGATGGACGAGCCGTGTTCGGCGCTCGACCCGATCTCCACGCTCGCGATCGAGGACCTGATCACCGAGCTGAAGAAGGAATTCACGATCGTCATCGTGACGCACAACATGCAGCAGGCCGCGCGCGTGAGCGACCAGACCGGCTTCTTCAACCTGGAGGCCCAGGGCAAGCCGGGCAAGCTGATCGAGATCGACGACACCGAGAAGATCTTCTCCAACCCGGGCCAGAAGGCGACGGAGGACTACATCTCCGGTCGCTTCGGCTAGAAAGCGCAAACGAGAACGGCCCGCGCGAAACTCGCGCGGGCCGTTCTGTCTGTCCTGGTTGGCATGCCCGGCGCCGACCGCCGGCGGCAGGCGTCCTCGCGCGGGGTTCACACGCTTCGCAGACGCCGCAACGTCTGCGAAGCGTGGGAAGAGTGTGCGAGGAACTGATCGAGCTGTATGCAGCTCGGCCCCGGCGTGTTCCGCCGGGGCCCGAGAAGTGCTTGCGATCCGCGGGTGCCCTCTGCTGTTGCCCGGCAGCAGTGCGCGTCGGGCGGCGCGTTTCAGGCTTCGGTGTCGGGGTCTGCGGGGAGCACGCCGGTGACGAGGAAGATGACGCGGCGGCCGATCTCCACCGCGTGGTCGGCGAAACGCTCGTAGTAGCGGCCGAGCAGGGTGACGTCCACCGCCGCGGCGACGCCGTACTTCCAGTCCCGGTCCATCAGCAGGGTGAACAGGTGGCGATGCAGATCGTCCATCGCCTCGTCGTCCTGGTTGAGCTGGGCGGCGCGCTCGGGGTCGCGGGTCTCGAGGACCTCCTTCGCGCCCGCGCCCATGTTCACCGCGATGCGGCCCATCTCGGCGAAGTAGCCGTTCACCGATTCGGGCAGCGCGTGATTCGGATGGCGCCTGCGGGTGACCTTGGCGACGTGCAGGGCAAGCGCACCCATCCGGTTCACGTCCTGCACGATCTGGATGGCGCTGACCACCTGGCGTAGATCGCCCGCGACCGGCGCCTGGAGCGCGAGCAGCGCGAACGCCTTCTCCTCGGCGTCGGTGATCATTTCGGCGATCCGGTCGGACTCGGTGATCACCTGCTCCGCAAGCGAAAGATCGGCCTGCAGCAGCGACTGGGTGGCCCGGTCCATGGCCGTACCCGCGAGACCGGCCATCTCGCCCAGCAGGTGGGCGAGGTCGGCCATTTGCTCGTTGTAGATGACACGCATAAAACCAGACACTAGTTCCCGGCCCTGTCCAAGTCACCAACGGAGGGTGAATGACGGGTGCTACCGGGTCCTCGCAGCTGAGCCCGGACTCGCTCGCGGACGTCGTCGGCGGCGTTCGCGTGCGCCAGGTTCGAAGGAAGCGTGACAAGTGTCATAGCGTGCGCGTGCACGGGAGTCCGGCGATGAATCGAGCTCGATTACCAGCTGGGGTGCATATTCGATTCGACCCTGGCTCTCAGGGGTGCCGTCGGGTATCGGCGGTGCGCCTACTTGCAGACCTCTTCGCCCGCGTTGACGTGTTCCAGGTCCGAGGGCAGTTCGACCGGCTTCGAGTCCGTCGAGGTGCTCGTCACGACGTTGGTGATCGCGTCACCGACCGGCGTCGGCGCCTTGACGACGACGCCGTTCGCCGAGTCGACTCCGACGACCACCTCGACGATCCCGCCGAGATCGTCGGCGGCCTCGATCGTCGCGCCCGGGATCGAGGTGGCCACGGTGGCCGCCTCGGCTTCCAGGCCTGCGCCGTAGCGGACCTTGGTGGTCTGGGAGGTGCCGTTGGCGTAGTTGGCGGTGTTGTAGATCGTGAAGCCCTGGTTGCCGAGCTTGGTGGCGGCCGTGCGCGCCAGGCCGTCGTATCCTGAGCCATTCGAGACCAGCAGCGAAACAGTGGAGGGATCCACCGCCGTGTACTTCGTCGGCGTCGGTGCGGCCGGAGCGGGGGCGGGTGCGTCGTCGTGGGCGGTCGGCTTCTCGCCGGGCAGCGGCTGGTCGTCGCGGATCGCCTTGAAGATCGCCTTGATGTCGGATTCGCGGGGGATCTCGTTGCCGTAAGTGGTGGTGCCCGCGGTCGGGACGGTGAGGAAGGTGACCGTGCCTGCGTCGAGATTCTGCAGCGAGCGGCCCAGCATCAGCAGATCCTCGGGCCTGGTCTTTTCGTCGACCAAAGTGTGATTGGTGAACTCTTTGATGAAACCGTTCAGTTTGCCCAGATCGAAGAGCATCTTGCTCGCCAGTGCGCCGCGCAGCAGTGAGGCCAGGAAGCGTTGCTGTCGGTTGATGCGGTCGTAGTCGCTGCGTTCCTCGCCGTAGACGTGCCTGGCCCGCACGTAGTTCAACGCGGTCTCACCGTTGATGCGCTGTTTGCCCGGCTGCTCCAGGATGGTGCCGAGTACGCCGTCGACGAGCGGTTTGGTCGCGCAGACCTCGACGCCATCGATCTGGTCGACCATTGTCTCGAAGCCGGCGAAGTCGATGGCGATGAAGTGATTGATCGAGGCGCCGGTCAGGCGCTGGATCGTGGAGACGAGGCACATCGGGCCGCCGAGGTTGTAGACGGCATTGAGCTTGTCGCCGATGGCGGACGGGAACTTCTCCTTGGTGTAGGACTTGTTGCCGTCCCATCCGTTGCACTGCGGTCTGGTCACGTCCAAGTCGCGGGGGAAGGACATGATGACGACCCGACTCCGGTCCTTGGGGAGGTGCACGAGCATGGTGGTGTCCGCGCGGGAGCCTTCGGCGTCGTCCAGGGTGCCCGCGCCGAGTTGCCCATTGGCGCCTGCGCGGGTGTCGGTACCGACGAGCAGGTAGTTCTCGTCGCCGAGCTGGGCATTGGAATCGATGACGTCTTCTGAGTTCTCATCGAGGGCGGAGACCTGGGTGAAATTGTTGGTGGTCGACCGCATGTAGCTCCAGCCACCGCCCGTGATCACCAGCACCAGCACCGCGACCAGCGCGGCGGACACCCGGCCCGCGGTCTTCAGCCGCCGGTCGCGCCGCTGCTTCGAGGCGGCCAGCCGGGACAGCGGCGGGCCGCCGACGGACTTGGACGGGGCCGCGATCTTGGACGTGGCGGACTTGGCCGCCGGTTTGGGTGTCGCGGCGGACTCGGTCGTCGGCCACTTCTCGGTCGCGGAGCCCTCCGGCTCATCGAGCGGGGGCAGTACGTCGGTGACCTCTTCGGCGGGCTCCGCAGGTTCGGCGGCCCGGCGCGGCGGGGCGGCAGGCGACGAGCCGGTGATGTCGTCCACGACGACGGACGGAGCCCGGCGGGCCTGCCGGCCGGGCGCGGCCTGCGCTGCGGCTCGACGCTTCGCCGCGGCTTCCTCGGGTCGAGCGCCCGGGGCGGGTTTCGCGGGGGTGGATTCCGGGGCCCGGCGCGGGGGCGCTTGTGCCGCATTGCGCAGGGGAGCGTTCGGCGCGCCGCGCTGGCCTTCGGGCGCACGGCGCTGGGCGCTGTCCGGAGGGCGGCGCTGAGTGGTCTCAGGGCCGCCGCGCTGGGTGGCTTCGGGTGCGCCGCGTTGGGCGCCCTCGGGCGCACTGCGCCGGGCGGTATCGGGCGCGCCGCGCTGGGCGGTATCGGGCGCATCGCGCCGAGCGCCCTGAGGCCCGCGTTGGACGTTTTCCGGCGCACCGCGCTGTGGACTCTGCGGTGCCCCGCGCTGGGGGCCTTCGGGCGCGCGGCGTTGCTGCGGAGCCGGTCCCTCGGGCGCGCGACGCGACGCGGCGGGGTCGGCGGGGTGTGCGGGTGCGGTGGAGCCCGGTGCGGTCTCCGCGCGGCGATCGGGGCGGCCACCGGCGTCGGCGCGGCGCCTGCGGCCGATGCGCTCGCTGTCGACCTTCTCGACCAGATCCTGGACAGTCAGCGGCGCGGAGCCCGCGTCGGTCGCGCCATCGGTGTGCCGAGAGCGGCGGGACGTCCGCGCGCCGTCTCGTTCGGGGTTGTCCGCCGTGGGATAGCGCTCCCACGGGGCGCGACCTCCGGGCCCTGGCGCACGCCCGTGCCGATCGTCACCCACCAACGAACCTCGCTTTTCGTCTTTGCTGCCGCCGGCGCCGAGCTCGAACCAGCATGACCGATTTCGCCAATGATAACGATTCCGCCACGGCGGGCCAGTCCGGAGCGAGATCGAATACGCCGCAAAGCCGTTTGCAATTCGCTGTTGTTCGGTAACCGGATGGTAGCGAAATCAGTGCCGAAACAGCCGATACCAGGGCAGTTCCGGCGTGTGTCGGTTTGCCCGTCGCAGCGGCGTCGGATCGCAGTCGGTCAGCCTCCGCTGTGCATCACGTCGGCCGCGGTCGGTACCGCGGGATCGTCCGGATCGTCGAGCCAGCCGTGTGGCAGCGCCACCTTGCCGGGCGAACCCTGCCGCCCGCGCGGTCCCTCGGCGTCCTTCGGAAACGGCGCGGCCGGATCGAGCTTGCCGATCAGGTCGCCCAGTTCGGTGAGACTGGACACGGTGGCGAAGGCGCGGCGCAGATCGGCGCCGACCGGGAAGCCCATCAGATACCAGGCCATGTGCTTGCGCAGATCGCGCATGGCCTTCTCCTCGCCCAGATGGTCGGACAGCAGCGCGCCGTGCCGGTGCAGCACCTCGCCGACCCGTCCCAGGTTCGGCGCCTCGGGCAGTTCCTGGCCGCGCAGCGCCGCTTGCAGCTCGCCGAACAGCCACGGCCTGCCGAGGCAGCCGCGACCGACGACCACGCCGTCGCATCCGGTCTCCGCCATCATGCGGACCGCGTCGTCGGCGGAGAAGATGTCGCCGTTGCCGAGCACCGGGATGGTGGTCACCGCCTCCTTCAGCCGGGCGATGGCCGACCAGTCCGCCTGGCCGGAGTAGCGCTGGGCGGCGGTGCGCGCGTGCAGCGCGACGGCCTGCGCGCCCTCGGCCTCGGCGATGCGGCCCGCGTCCAGGTAGGTCAAGTGCTCGTCGTCGATGCCTATGCGGAACTTGACCGTCACCGGGACGCCCGCGGGCTCGGCAGCGCCGACCATGGCGCGCACGATCCGGCTGAACAGCGCTCGCTTGTAGGGCAGGGCCGCGCCGCCGCCGAGGCGGGTCACCTTCGGCACCGGGCAGCCGAGGTTGAGATCGATGTGATCGGCCCAGCCTTCGCCGACGATGATGCGCACCGCCTCGCCCAGCGTGGCCGGGTCGACGCCGTAGAGCTGCATCGAACGCGGGTGTTCGTCCTCGTCGAAGGACATCATGTGCAGCGTCTTCTCGTTGCGCTCCACCACCGCGCGGGCGGTGATCATCTCGCACACGTAGATGGAGGTGGAGCTGCCGAACTCGCGGCACAGCTTGCGGAAGGCCAGGTTGGTGATGCCCGCCATCGGCGCGAGCACCACCGGCGGATCGACCGGATACGGCCCGATCCGCAGCGTGGTCGGCGCCTCGGTAGTCATCGTCACGCGTTCCAGTGTCTCATCAGGGCCCGCTCGACCCAGCGGCGCCGTGGCGTGACGTGCGCTGATTCACTTGCGGCGGTGGGCGCACCTTCCCGCATGCGGAAGGTGCTCGACGGCTTAGTCTGGGACAGTCAGCTGTATCCACACGACATCGGAGTACCCATTGCCAGCCGAGGACATCGAATCGGGCACGCCCGACGACGACAAGGCCACCGCCGCGGAACAGCGTGAGAACCCGTCGGACGTGCGCCTCGACAAGAAGGACGATCCAGCCCCCGCCCCGAAGTCCGGCGCCACTGTCTCGATTCCGGTGTCGTCGGTGCTGTGGGGCGCGGCTGTCGGCGTGCTCGGCGTGCTGACCGTGCTGTTCGCCGTCCTGTGGTGGTCGGCCAAGAGCGATCTCGACGAACGAGATCAGCGCGCCGCCGACGACCGCCGCGCCGAACAGGTCGCCACCGATTACGCGGTCGGCGCCGCGACCGTCAATTATCAGGACATCAATGCGTGGGTCGGCAAACTGAAGGCCAACACCACCCCGCAGCTGGCGAACAAATTCGACGCGACGGCGCCCAAGCTGGAGCAGATTCTGGTTCCGCTGAAGTGGACGTCGACCGCCTCGCCCATTTCCGCCAAGGTCGTTTCCGAGGACAACGGCGTCTACAAGGTGAATGTCTTCGTGAACGTCAGTTCCACGAATGCGCAGAGCCCCGAAGGCGCGCAAACCACGGTCACTTACAACGTCACGTTGGACGAGAACTCCGGCTGGAAGATCACCGATGTCGGCGGAACCGACGGCGCATTGCCGTTGAACTGAATAGGGTCTCGATAAAAGGACGCCGCCGCCGGAATGATTCCGGCGGCGGCGCTTGCTTTTCGGTCTGCGATCAGATCGCGGCGGAGCCCGCGAGTTCGCGCTTCTTGGCTTCGCGGGCGAGCATACGGTCGCGCTGCTCTTCGAACTTGTCGACGTCCTTGCTCAGCTTCTCCAGGAAGTTGCCGAGCCGCTCGCGCACTTCCTCGCCGCGCGCGGTGAAATCGTCGCGCTCGAAGATGCTCCACTTCTTCAGCACCGGCTGCACGACCTCTTCGAGGTGCTGGCGCAGGTCGTAGATGCCGTGCTTGGCCATCAGCACGCCGTTGCGGCGGAAGTTGGGCATGCCTGCGCCGGGCATCTGGAAGTTCTCCAGGATCAGCGTGATGGCCTCGATGGCCTGGTCGGGGGCCAGGTCCAAGGCCGCACCGCACATGTTGCGGTAGAAGATCATGTGCAGGTTCTCGTCGGCGGCGACGCGCTGCAGCATGCGGTCGGCGATCGGGTCGTCGCAGACCTTGCCGGTGTTGCGGTGCGACACACGCGTGGCGAGTTCCTGGAACGTCACGTAGGCCACCGAGTGCAGGAAGCCCGCGTCGGCCTCGGTGGGGGAGGCGAAGCCGTTGGTCATGTGGACCATGCGCGCCTCTTCGAGGGCGACCGGATCCACGCCGCGGGTGACCACCAGGTAGTCACGCATCACGATGCCGTGCCGGTTCTCCTCGGCGGTCCAGCGGCCCACCCAGGTACCCCACGCGCCGTCCTGTGAGAAGTTCTCGGCGATCTCGCGGTGGTAGGAGGGGAGGTTGTCCTCGGTGAGCAGGTTCGTGATCATGGCCGCCTTGGCGACCTCGTTCAACCGGGACTGCTCCGGGTCCCAGTCGACACCGCCGAGTGCCGCGAAGTTGCGGCCCTCATCCCACGGGACGTAGTCGTGCGGATGCCATTCCTTTGCCAGGGAGAGGTGCCGGTTGACGTTTTGTTCGGCAACCGGCTCCAACTCCGTGAGCAGCTCGAGTTGAGTCAGATCCCTTGCCATGTAATAGCCCTTCATTGAGTGCGTGCACGCTTGCAGGTCGTCCCCGGGTGGACCGTGCTGATGCGGCCATACCTTACGGCACCGTAGGTGTGATGCGAAACGCATACAGCTGACAATCGATGCCTGGTGATGCACTTCATACGTCAACGTCGACGCTCGGCGCACCATCCGAGTGTAAGCCGCGTCGAGCTTGGCGTCCGGTGACGGGAGGCACGTCCGCTCGCAGCGACTTGTCTATCGCCGCGGGACCGCAGGCGTTAGCTCGCGGTGGCCGCGATCTTGGTACGCCGCTCTGCGGTTGCCCGTCGAGCGGGCCTGCCGAGCCGATCGGCGATGTGTCGCCTACGTTCCCGACCAGCGGGTCGTCCATGTTTCCGACCGGTGCGTCACCTGTGTCTCGGGCCACCTGATTGCCCGTGTGCAGGCTGGTCGCCCGTGTCCATTGGCCAGCTGGTCGCCCGCGTCTCCGGCCAGCGGGTCGCGAACATTCTCGACAAGCGCCTCTCCGATCACGCGGCTGCCGCCGGAACGGATCGCCCGGGGTGCCGTCGATCGCGCTGCCGCCCGACCACCAACCTCGCGCTTCCGACACGAGCGCGCCTGTGCCGCCACGCATCTGCTCAGCCGAGGACGTCGACACGGCTGGGCGAGACGCCCAGACGAACGGGGCGAGAATGGGCAGCCGCTGCTTTGGATCGGGTCCGCAATCGTGCCAACCGATCGTGCCGACCGGGGTTCTCGCTCGCTCCGGATCTGCCATTTCGCCGCAGAACGCTGCACAGGCCCGAACGGACCGCGATCGCCTCGTCGCCGCCGAACCTCGCGATGATCCGGGGGCAATCCGGAACATTGGCGCGCAATTAGGCGAAGGAAGCCGTCCGCTCCGCACGTACCCCGGAAACGCCGCAGGCGCCCGGAACACGTCCGGGCGCCTGCGGCGATGTGCCCCCAGTAGGGCTCGAACCTACGACCTGCGGATTAAAAGTCCGTAGCTCTACCAACTGAGCTATAGGGGCGCGAAGGGCAAGTGTAGTGCGCGGTGTCCGTTTCCCCCAAGCCGGGCGGCACGGTGTCGGGAGTGGCGGGGTTCGGCGGGTGGCGGGCGTGCGCGCGGCATGGTTCGACGCGCGCCCCCGGGTGCGGTAACAAGGGAAGCGCGCGATGCGATGGTGCCGGTAAACATTTGGCACCCAGCTTTGTTCATTCCTCCCGGAACTGGATATCATCCAATCATGTTGGCTTCCAGGGACTTTGGATTTGCAGAGGGTGGGAGACCGAAGCTCGGGGGAGCACGCGGGCGGCGTGGGCGATGGTCGCGTGGCGGGCGGGCCGCCGTCGAGCCTGCCGGTCGGCTCGGGTGAACGGCGCTGGCACGCTGGCGAATTCGGAAATCCGGCAAGCGCCCGATTCTGATTGCGAGATGTTTGCTGTAACAGATATCCGAACTCGGCGGCTACCTGACTCTTCGGTTTGCCGCGTGTCGGAACGCGATTCCGGGTACGGTGACGCCTTGGTGAATTCCGGAAGAATCGCCGCCACACCCGGCGAACTGGAATTCGGCTTATCGTTGTTGTGCTCGAACGTGTCGCGACCGGTACGGCCGATCGTGGCGAACAAGGAGTCGATGCCGCAGGAGGCTGATCCGAGACGATGTTTGCCCGGGTGCGCACCCCCTGCGGCGCACCCAGGCAGGCAAACTATACCAGCTGGTGTGTTTCAGGTTTTTCGCAAGTTTTCGTACCGAAAGTTTGAAACTGGGCGAAAACCCGGTTTGAAGTATTGATAAAACTCATAACTTCGCGCCAAGGGTTCGTTCCTATGGGGGGCACCGATTGGCGGCGAGTAGGCTTCGGAGGCGTTTCGAGCATGGCACGGCAGCAAGAGCGGGCCCGCCGGACACGTGCGGCGATTATCAGGTCCGCCGCCGTTGAGTTCGGGAAGAGCGGCTATGCCGCTGCATCGCTCAACCGCATATTGGAAGGTTCGCGCGCGACCAAGGGGGCGATGTACTTCCATTTCGATTCAAAGGAAGATCTGGCCCGCGCGGTACTGGAAACGGCGGTGGAGCGGTATCGGTCCTCGGCCGAGCGCTGGCTCGCCCGAACGGATCTCGGTCCGCTGGACACCCTGCACGGGATGATCGACGAGATGGCGCTGCGGCTGGAGCACGACATCATCGTGCAGGCGGAGTACCGCTTGATCATCGAGCCGGACTTCTACCGCGACGTGAAATCCGGCGGCGGTCGCATCCTCGGCCGCGCGACAAGGGTGCTTGCCGTGCGCGCCATCGAGCACGGGCAGCTGCGCCCCGACGCCGACCCGGACCGGTTCACCAGGACACTGGCCGCCGGCCTGGCGGGGCAGCGCTACATGCTCGACCTCCTCGGCGGCGCGACCGATCTGCGCTCGCGCTTCCAGGAGGTGCTCGAGGTGGTGGTCGAGTCGATGTCCACCCCGGAGTGGGGCGCCGCGTTCCGTGTCGACGGCTGGCGTGCGTCGGCACGGCTGGAAGAGCTCGGTCTGGGCCTCTGACCAGCTGATTTGGGAATCACGGCGATACTGTCATAAGCTATGCGAGCTCCCAACGGACAGCCGTTGAAAGCCGGTCCGGAGGAATCCGGGACGAGCCCCCTTCGTCTAGCGGCCTAGGACGCCGCCCTTTCAAGGCGGTAGCGCGGGTTCGAATCCCGTAGGGGGTACGGTCTTCGGACCGTTGGAAGCAGAGCAAGGCCCTGTGGCGCAGTTGGTTAGCGCGCCGCCCTGTCACGGCGGAGGTCGCGGGTTCGAGTCCCGTCAGGGTCGCAAGTCAGCGCCGGAGCAATCCGGCGCTTCGCATTGGCATTCGGAACGGGTGCCTGCGGCCAGGTAGCTCAGTTGGTACGAGCGTCCGCCTGAAAAGCGGAAGGTCGCCGGTTCGATCCCGGCCCTGGCCACCACAATCCCCTCGCCGATCCCGGTGGGGGGATTTTTCGTTTGGCGCATACGGGTACTGGCCGGAGTGTGACAGAGGTCTCCTCGCGGCCCATCGCCGTCCGTAATGTCTGGTTCGTGTGGAGTATCGCCGTCTTGGCCGTTGTCAGCTGTGTCGTCATCGCCTACGGCTTCGCCGTTGGCCTACCGAAGGATTGAGCCCCGACCGGCGGGACGGTCGCGTCCCGCAATCTGTTCGGCCGGCGCGGTGAATGGACCGTTCCTGTACCTGCCCGGGGCGCGGTATGGCTCGGGAAGTCGGGTGGCCGACTACTCGTTCGCGCGGACTGCCGCCTGCCTACCTTGAGGATCACATCGAAGCCCCGCCGTCGACCGAACCGGTCGGCGGCGGGTCGGAACTGATCCCGGAGGTGTGGATATGGCCCACGACAGGGGAGCCGGACGCGTCGCGCGGAAGTCGGAACTAGCGGCATCGCGGCGTCGCCTCGGACTGGATGTGCCCGCGCCGATCGACCTGAATCGGGCGACCGTCCGTGAACTCGGTGATCAACCGGCGATCGGAAAGGCGTTGGCAGGCAGGATCGCTCGGTGGCGTGCGGAACGGACGGTGCAGACGCCTGCCGATCTGTTCCACGCGGGGCTGATCTCGGCGCAGCGTCTGCGGGAGCTCGAGCAGGTGGCATACGGGGTCACCCTGATCCGCCCGATGATCATCGGCATCGAAGGCCCGGCGCACGGGTACGTCGACGAGGGATTCACCGTGGATGTCCGGTTCCGCGTCGGCGTCGTGGCGCCCGCGATCCTCTCGATCGACTTCTTGTTCCCCTCCGGGGCGATGCGACGCGCGCACTTCCGGCTCACGGCGGAGGACATCGAACGCGGAGCCATCACGGTCGGCGACATCGTCTCGGGGGAGTCGGGCGAGTTGCACGTCTACGCGAAGCTGCGGGATGCCGACGGCGGCGTGCACGAGTACGTGACGACCTTCGACGTGTTCACCAGGAACCCCGTCCAGATCTTCGTCACGCCAACCCACTTCACCCAATCCGGGGCCGCGGGCGCGCCGAAGTTCGACTTCGGTCAGCGCCGCTGGTACTGCTACGCCGACGTCCGCTGGGTGAACGGCGAGGACCGCGCGGTCGACCTCGGCCGAGCCGTCACCGTCCGGATGACCGACGCGGGGACCGAGATCGGCACGTTCACCTTCAACCTGTCCGGCAACATCGTGATACCGGCGCGCTCGACGGTGTACGGCAGCTGGCACACCTATCACGAGGAAGGCAGCGCCGCGTTCGGCGTCTTCCACGCGAAGGGCGATCTGACCTACACCTACAGCATGAGCGGATCCGGCTTCACGCCCACCCGCTCGCAGGTGTGGCGGACGATGCGCACCCTCGGCTACAACATCATCAGGGTCGGCGATTTCACGGCGAACGAGCGCAACGAATACCGGCGGGCGGCCGGCGAGGTAGCGTCGGGAATCTTCCGGTCCCGCGATATGACCGTGCACGGCGTCGAGCTCTACCGGATCGAGGGCACGCCGGAGATGGAAGCCGACAAGGCGCGTTTCCGCTTCATCGACAATCAAGACGAGATCAACCAGCTGCGCAGCAAGTACACCGTGGACAACTGGTACCTGGACGTGTTCTTCGTCGAGGGTCGCTGGGACGGCGCGTTCGGGAGTTCGCCCGTGGACGGTCCCGTCGACAAGGAAGGCGACGGCAGCGGGCTGGTCTTGCGCAGGGACGGCGACACCGTGAATCTCGGCCAGACTTTCGCCCACGAGTCCGGGCATTACCTGGGCCTCGAGCACGCCGACGAGGAAGACGGGTGTGCCGATACCGATCCCGCCTCGCCGGATATCGACGACAACTTCATCTTCTCGTCGTCGCATGCCGACAGTCACGTGATCACCGGCTGTCAGATCAACCGGATGCGCAAGCACGGCCTGGTGCGCTCGGTAACCCCGTAGGGAGACTCATCATGGACAAGCGTGATTTTCCATCGAATCGCCCGGTGCCCTCGGAACCGGACGACGGATCGGCGGAAGGCGTCTACGACGAGCCGATGCCGCCCCGAGCCGCGGACGTGGCCCCCGAGGGGAATTGGACAGCGGGCGAAACGGATTCGCCTGCCGACCTCCGGTTGCGCGTCGAGCACTTGCTGTTGCGGCGGGAACCACCGGACGCCGACGCCTGGGCGGTCCTCGGTCCCGAGACGGCCGGGCTGCTGGTCAGGATGATCGATGACCCGGCGATCGGACGGCGCCCCGCACTGCGCGACCGAGTGATCGCGACACTCGGACAGCTGGGCGTGATCAGCGCGATTCCCCGGCTCGGCGAGATCATGGTCGATCGCGCGGAGGTCGCGGCGACGCGCGCGCTCGCGGCGAACGCGACGGGCCGGATCGGAGCGCGGGAGGCGACCGCCACTCTCGCCCGGGCGGCGGGGGACAAGGACGAGATGGTGCGCAGGCAGGTCGCTCTGGCGTTGGGGCGCATCGGTGACGTCGAGGCCGTCACCCATCTGCTCGCGCTCAGCGCCGACTCGTCGGCAATCGTGGTCGAGGCGGCGCAAGACGGGTTGCGCCGTTCCGCCGTGGACGTCGATGTTCTCGATCGCGCGGAAGCGGTCGAACGGCCCGAGCCTCGGTCGCCCGCCCCCGAGAAGCGGCGCTGAATTCCGGCGCCTGCTCGCTACGGGCGGTGCCGGCCAGGTCCGCAGAATGACGCCGACCTCCGATCCCCCGTCCCGCTCGGCGAAATGCGGACCGGGTGGTCGGCGAAATGGGATGCTGGGGGCATGGCTGAACGGTGGTACTACTGCTTGAAGCACCAGCGTGCCGAGAAGGGGCGCCAGTGCTGGTTCCGGGACCGGATGGGCCCATACCCGGACCAGGCCACGGCCGAACGCGCGCTGGAAATCGTGCGCGCGCGCAACGAACGCGAGGACGCGCGCGACCGATCCTGGCGCGACGGCGACTGACACCCCTCCTGCGCGAGAACCGATTTCGTTCGCGAAGGCGGGCGGGTCCGCTCGCGTCCACGCCGTCGCCGCAGGTCCGTGACTTGATCTTGGTCCGGGCCGCGGCGCACGCTGCCCTGCTCTCCGCAAGCAGCCGCTCAGGTGTCCATCAGGTCTATCAAGTACGGTTTCTCAGAATCTTCAGATCTAACGAGTGCTCGGGTCCAGCGTGGGCTGCGGGCTGGACCAGGTGAGCAGGGAGGGCGACCCTTGAGGGTTACCGTTGTTGTGCCGACCTACAACGAGCGGGAGAATCTGCCGGTTGCGGTGGAGCGGCTGACGGCACTGCCGGTGCCCGACCTGCACGTCCTCGTCGTCGACGACAATTCGCCGGACGGCACCGGGGAGGTCGCCGACAAGCTGGCTGCCGAGCTGCCCAACGTGGTCGGCGTGCTGCACCGCACCGAGAAGGACGGCCTCGGTCGCGCCTACGTGGCGGGCATCACCCGGGCGCTGGACGAGGGCGCCGACGTGGTGATCCAGATGGACGCCGACCTCTCGCACCCGGCCGAGGTGATTCCGGCGATGCTGGAGAAGCTGCGCGACACCGACGCGGGCGTCGTGCTCGGCTCCCGGTACGTGCCGGGTGGTTCCACCGCCGAGGAGTGGAAGTGGTACCGCAAGGCCCTCTCGGCCTGGGCGAACTTCTACGTGAACCTGATCCTGCGCCTCGGCGTGAAGGACGCCACCGCGGGCTTCAAGGCGTGGCAGGCCGACACGCTGCGCGCCATCGATGTGGCCTCGATCCGCAGCAACGGCTACTCGTTCCAGGTCGAGATGAACTACCGCACGGTCAAGCAGGGCGTCGCGATCGCCGAGGTGCCGATCCGGTTCGAGGAGCGCACCCTGGGCGCCTCGAAGATGAGCCTGAAGGTGCAGCTGGAATCGGCGCTGATGCCGTGGAAGCTGCTGTTCGGCCGCTCGGTCTGACCGCACGGCCCCAGCATCGCGGACGACCCCAGCACCGCGGACGACCTCGGGCCACCGCAGACAACAGAGCCCCGCATCCGTGAGACGGAAGCGGGGCTCTGGTGCGTTCGGGGATCGGTTCGGGCGTGCTCACCGCTCGGTCAGGTGCTTGCGCAGACCCTCCATGCTCACCACGATGACCGGCACCAGCATCACGTGCATGATCGCCAGTGCCACGGTGGACGCGGTGTCGAAGGCGGCGGCTACGGTGCCCGCGATGGTGGCGAGCGTCAGCACCGAGCCGACCGCCGCAGCCACCCGCAGCACGCCGACCCAGCGGTAGGACAGCAGCGCGGCGGCAGTCAGTCCGATCAGCAGTGGCACGGCCGACATGACGACGACGCCGCCGGGCGCCACGTCCTGGGTCTTCGTGCCGTCGACCAGGATGAAGGAGCCGCCCGCTGCGGCGCCGATCAGCCAGACGACGAGATTGACCAGCACGGCCGCGGCCGCCGCGCCCAGGACGGCGACGGGGCGGTTCAGTGCGGGGATCTGGACGGCGGTGCGTGCGGGAGTGGCGTGCGCGACGGACATGACGGTCTCCTGAGGTGAAGCTGTGATTTCGCTGTGAGACCCATCTTGAAACCTCGAGAAACGTTGAGGTCAATCGGTGTGGCGCGCAGTGTGTTCCACCTCACTCACCGCGTCGTCCGGCCAGTTCAGCAGCGTCTCGAGATAGAGCTCGCGAACCCCCTCGACCTGCTCGCTCATCGCGGCGGGGTCCCAGTCGCGCACGTCGATGGGAGCGAGGATCGCGACGTCCACCGTGCCGCGGCGCGCGATCATCGAATTGCGCCAGGAGATTTCGCCCGCGTTGCGAATCACCACCGGGATCACCGGCACGCCCGCCTGGTGGGCGATGTGGAAGGCGCCCTTCTTGAAAGGGCCGACTTCCGGTGTGTACGAACGGGTTCCCTCCGGCGAGACCGCGATCGACAGCCCGCCGCGTAGCGTCTCGACGATGGGTGCCAAGGTCGCCTTGGCGCGGTGGGTGTCCGAGCGGTCGATGAAGGTCACGCCGACGAACCGCATCAGCGGGCCGAAGAGCGGGTTGCGGGTCAGCTCCTTCTTGCCGATGCCGGTGACCGCGCCGCCGAGCACGTTCGGCACGATGATCACGTCGAACTGACTCTGGTGGTTGAAGAGGAAGACGGCGGGGCGGGGCGAGCGTGCGTGCTCGGCGCCGGTGACCCGGATGCGCACGCCGAGCGCCCGCAGCGTCGCACCGGTGCCGTAGGCCATGAGTGCGTCGGCCATCTTCCTGCGCTGTCCGGTGTACGCCTTGGCGAGCACGCCGAACACCGCGCCGCCGACCAGTGCGGCGAAACCCGCGATCGTGCGCAGGTAGTCCCGCGGCCGCGGCGCCCGGCGCGGCCGGAATGCCACGGACGGCCAGGCGTTGCCGGTCGCCATCGCGGCGAGTTTGCGTTCCGGGTTCACCGCGACGGGATGGCCGACCAGCGCGAGCAACGGCACGTCGGCGACCCCGTCGGAGTAGGCGTAACTGCGGCTCAGATCGATGCCGTTGGCCGCGGCGAACGAGCGCACCGCGTCGGCTTTGCCGTGGCGCCACAGGGTCTTGCCCTCGGCGTAGCCGCTGAGCATGCCGTCGCTGGTGGCCATCGCCGTGCACAGGACGTGCGCGACCCCGAGCGCCGCGGCGGCGGGCGCCACCTGGAACCGCGTCAGCGAACTGGTCAGCACCACGGTGTGCCCGGCCGCCTCGTGCGTCCGGATCAGTTGCCACGCCTCGGGAAACAGGTGGCCGTAGATGGCGCGGCGGAACAGCCGCTCGCCGAGTTCGTCGAGTTCGTCCTCGGTCCGTCCGGCCAGCGCGTACGAGGCCTGCTGGAGGAAGCGGCTGTACTCGCCGTCGGTGAGCCCGTTGCGGATGCCGCCGAGCAGCGTCGCGGAAAGACTTCCGGAGCCGCGGCCACGCAGTGCTCTGCGATACAGCGGCGGGCGGGCGAAACCGTCGACGACGGCGCCGCCGAAGTCGAAGACCGCGGCGATCTCCGGACCCTGCGGCCCGGATCGGATGGCAGACAGCAGCGTCCGTAGGTCGGCGGGTGAATCCGTCTGGGCGCTTTCGGCGGTCGGGCGCGGTGTGGCGGCCTGGCTCATCGCGCCGCCCCCGGAATATTGGACGGGTCGAGCGCCGCCGCCTGAGCGATCCGCGCCCCGATATCGCGCAGGCGCTCGGCGAATTCGGTGCGACGCGCGGTCGCTTCCGCGCGGTCCTTGGCCGAGGTGCCTGCCACCGGCGCGAGCAGCCCGTGGTTGTCGGCCAGTTTCAACGCGCTGCCGAACAACTCGGTGGACACCGATTCCGGGCTGTGCAGCCGCTGCTGGAGCAGCATCTGCTTACCCACCGACACGCATTCGTCGAGGAATTCCTTGCGGTCGATGGCGAGACCGGGGTCCCGTGCGGCAAGCCGCTCGGCGACCACCAGTTGCGCGTCGAAGAACGAGCGAAGCACGCGGTGGGCCATCATGAATCCGGACGCGGTGAGCTTGCCCAGAATGTCGGTGCCGAGGGTGTCCTTGCGGCTGCGCGCGTGCCAATCCGGGTCGACGAGTAGCACTTCGGCGGTGATCTGGGTGGTGAACTCCGCGCGGTCCGGGAAGAAGAACTCGAATTTCAGCAGATCGCGCAGCCGGAAGGCTTCGTCCCAGCCGGTGCTGAGCTGATCGGGCGCATCCGAATCCACCGCGGCCAGGATCGACAGTTCCAGGATCGCCCGGTTCACGAACCAGTGCACGGCGCTGTTGCGGTAGAAAGCCGCCTCCAGGTGCGCGCCGCTCTCGATCGAATACACCGGCTCCAAGCCGCCGCGATAGACGGTGACCACCTTGGCGAGCGAAAGCTGTTCCAGCACAACGGCCAGACTCTGCTCGTCGCGCAACGCGTCGAGTTCGCCGCTGGGCAGCCCGCGCTTCTCGATATAGCCGAGCACCGGCGCGAGCAGGGTGCGCACCTCGCCGAGGGTGAGCGCGCGCTCGTCGACGCCGAGCAGGGCCAGCGTGGCCAACGCGTTGACGGTGATCGGGGTGACCGTGTTGATCCCGACGGCGATCTCGAAGGCTAGGCGCTGCACCGCCTTTCGCTCGCGCTCGGTGGTCTCCGGATCGGCGTCGGTGATCGGCTCGGCGGCGGAATCGGTGTGGTGCAGGGGAATCGAGATGCGCGGCGGGGTGAGCGGGTCGCCGTGCGCGGCCAGCCGGTCGCGCGCCGAGAGCGGCGCGCCGAAGCGCACGTAGACGCGGCCCGCCGAGTGCTGCTGGCTGCGGATGTAGCGCGCCATCCAGGTCAGCCCCTCGGGCTTCTTTGTGCCGCCCGACTGTTCGGTGGCGATGGCGCCGAGCTCGTTGAGCCGCTCGTAGGTGATCGAGACCGGCACCAGCATCACGTCGTCGACGCGGTCGGCGCGCACCGCCGCGGCGAGGTAGTTGAGCAGACCGTAGCGCGGCGGACGCAGCTTGCCGGTGCGGGTGCGACCGCCCTCGAAGTACCACTCCAGGTTGAAGCGCTTGGCCACCAGGTAGGCGAAGTACTCCTCGACGACCGCCTTGTAGACCTCGTCGTCGCCGAAGCTGCGCCGGATGAACACGGTGCCGGTGCGCCGCGCGATCGGACCGAGCGGCCAGAACCGCAGATTGGCGCCGCCGATCACGTGATTGGGCGGAAAGTCGTTGCGGGCCAGCACGTCGCCGAGCACGAACGCGTCCACATAGGAGCGGTGCGAGGGCAGGAACACCAGCGGGTACCGGCGATTGAGCGCGCGCAGCGCGGTCAGCCCGGACTCCTCGGTGTCGACCTTCCACGTCGAGGCGTGCACCGGGCGCATGGCCTGGGTGAACAGATCCGAGACCAGCCTGCTCTGCGCGGCGACCAGTTCGTTGAGCGCCTTCTCCGCGCGGCGGTACACCTCCTGGGGGTCGGCGCCGATCTGGTCGGCGATCAGCTCGAGCCTGCGCAGGAAATCCGGTGAATCCAGGATCTCTTCGGCCACCAGCCGCGGCACCTTGTAGCGGTCGCCGATGATCGAGCGCTCCGCGCGCTCCAGCGCGACGACCGCGGCGCGCAGAATGGCGCGCGCGAACGGTTCGGCCGTTCCCGCCGCGTGCAGTGCCGAGGCCTCGGGGTTGTTGGCGCGCAGCTCGCTCAGCAGGGCGGGCTGCCCGGTCAGGATGACGTAGCGGTCGGGCGACTGGTGCACCAGTTTGCGCTGGGCGAGGCGGTGCGGTTTGCGGGGATTGGTCAGCATCGCCACATCGGCGAAGGTCATCCGGCGTACGCCGTCGCGCTCCGGCGGCAGCCACAGCACCCGGATCGGGACGACCAGCGGATCGTCGCGGCGCCCGATCAGCCTGCCCGCGATCGCGCCCGCGTCCAGGTCGAGCTGGGTGATCGGCGCGTCGGTGCCGATCTCCTTGGCGATGCCGCCGTCGCCGAGCCAGGCGCCGACCAGTTTGCGCTCCACCCCGGAGGTGGCGTCCACCAGTGCCACCACCGACCGGGGCGCGGTAGCTGACTTCGTCGGCGAGCCGCCGCGGTGCTCGATCATCGATGTTCTTCCCTCCGCAGGTGACGCTTCCTTCATTCAAGCCTTTCGCATCGCTGTGCGCAGGAACTCCGCGCGGCGAGTTCGATTCGGTATGCGCGAGGGCTGGAACTTCGGCGGCGCGGAGGGAGGTCTGCGCGCGGTGCAGGCGGGACAACCGGTGTCGCTCTTGGCGTTTGCCGGGGCGAGTGCTGTGTGGCCGCGGGCACACCTGCGCGGCGGCCAGGTAATGCTAACCTTACCTCTCGAAGTTAGGTCAGGGTAACCTTTGGAGGATCGTTGTCGACCACGGACGAGCGCTTGCGCGTTGAGTATGTGACCGATCCGGCGGCAGCGATGTCCCGGCTGGCGGCGGCGGATCAGTTCGGCGAGTACGTGATGTACGAGCGTCCGGGAGAGTGGGTGTTCGCGGCCGACCCGATCGGCAGCATCGAACTCGACGCACGGGAATTGCGCGTCACTTGGGCGGGGAAGACCACCATCAGCGGCTGGGAAGGCTCGCCTGCGCGGGCGCTGGACGAGGCGCTCGGACTGCTGCCGCTGGACGGCAGGCGCGCCTACGGCTGGATCGGCTTCGAGTTCTGCGCGTGGGCGCTGGACGCGACGGCGCACTTGGACGAGCGGGCCTCCCTGGCGCACCTGATGATTCCGCGCATCGAGGTCCGCGTCGACGAGTCCGGTGTGCGCGTCTCGGGCGCGACGCCCACCGAGACCGGTGACATCCACGATCTCATCGCCGACGCTCAGGGCAGCGAACTCCCGCAGCCGCACCCCACCGACATCCGGGTGGACCCGACCGGCTACCGCGACCGGGTCGCCGAGGCGGTCGACGAAATCCGTTCCGGCCGTTACCAGAAGGTCATCCTGTCCAGGAAGGTCGACCTGCCGTTCGCGGTCGACGTGCCCGCCACCTACCGGCTCGGCCGCGCGAACAACACCCCGGCGCGCTCCTTCCTGCTGCGGCTCGGCGGTCTCGAGGCCGCGGGCTTCAGCCCGGAGCTGGTCGCCTCCGTCGACGACGATCGCGTGGTCACCACCGAGCCGCTCGCGGGCACCCGCGCCTTCGGCCTCGGCGCGGAGGTCGACATGGCGGCCCGCGCCGACCTGATCAGCGATCCGAAAGAGATCGTGGAGCACGCGATCTCGGTGCAGACCTCGTTCGCCGAGATCAGCGCGGTCGCCGATCCGGGAACCCCGGCGGTCTCCGATTTCATGGCGGTGCGCGAGCGCGGCAGCGTGCAGCACCTGGCCTCCACCGTGCGCGGCAGGCTGGCCGCCGACCGCTCCAGCTGGGACGCGCTCGAGGTGCTCTTCCCGTCCGTCACCGCGTCCGGGATTCCCAAGCGCGAAGGCGTCGACTCGGTGTTCCGTCTCGACGGCGCGCCGCGCGGCCTGTATTCCGGTGCGGTGGTGACCATCTCGCCGACCGGTGCGATGGAGGCCACCCTGGTGCTGCGCGCGGTCTACCAGACCACCGAGGGCGCCTGGCTGCGCGCGGGCGCGGGCATCGTCGGACAGTCGCGCCCCGAGCGGGAATTCGAGGAGACCTGCGAAAAGCTCGGCAGCGTCGCGCCGTACGTCGTCAAGGCCTAGGCCGGAGCCGAACGGCACACGGGCCGCCCGCCGATCGGTGGGCGGCCCTTCGGCGTATCTGCCGGTGCCGGAACGAGTTACGAGCGACATACCGAATCCGCCGCGACGCGTTGGATTGCGTGCCACAGCGCTTCGTTTCTATTGGGCGCGCAGCGCCTTCTTGTCGATCTTGCCGACCGCGGTGATCGGCAGCGCGTCGGCCTGCCGCAGCACGTCGGGCAGCTTGTAGGTGGCAAGGCCGCGGCCGGTGAGGAAGGTCTTGATCTCGGCGAGCGTCGGCATCGCGCCGTCCACGACAAGTACCGCGCCGACCTTTTCGCCGAGCGCCGCGTCCGGCAGTCCGACGGCGGCGGCGTGCCGGACGGCGGGATGGGCGAGCAGGTGCTCCTCGAGCTCGTCGCACGAGATGTTCTCGCCGCCGCGGTTGATCACGTCCTTGATCCGGCCGGAGACCACCAGGTGACCGGAGGGCAGGCGGCGGACCAGGTCGCCGCTGCGGTAGTAGCCGTCCGGGGTGAAGGCGCGGGCATTGTGCTCGGGCGCGCGGTAGTAGCCGCGAATCGTGTACGGGCCCTTGGTGAGCAGCTCACCCTCCTCGCCCGGCGCGACGTCGTCGCCCTCGCCGTCCACCACACGCACCTCGTCGGCGGGGGAGAGCGGCCTGCCCTGCGTGGTGTGCAGCAGCTCGGCCGGATCGTCGAGCCGGGTGTAGTTGAGCAGACCCTCGGCCATGCCGAAGACTTGCTGGAGGGTGGCGCCGAGCGCGGGGGTGACCTCGACGGCGTTCACCTCGGCCAGGCGCGCGCCGCCCACCTGAAGCAGGCGCAGCGAGCCGAGATCGGCGTCCTCCCATTCGGTTGCCGCGCACCACAGCTGGGCCAGCGGCGGCACCACGGCGGTGACCGTGACCCGGTGCTTCTCGATGGCGGCGAAGGCGTTCTCGGGGCTGGGATCGGTGACGAACGCGACCGCGCCGCCGACGCCGACGGTGCCCAGGATGCCCGGGCAGGCCAGCGGGAAGTTGTGCGCGGCGGGCAGAGTCGCGAGATAGACGTCGTCGGGAGTGAGCTCGCAGACCGCGGCGCTGGCGGTCGCGTTGTAGACGTAATCGTCGTGCGTGCGCGCGATGAGCTTCGGCAGACCGGTGGTGCCGCCCGACACCAGCATGAGCGCGATGTCGCTCGGGTCGATCTCCGGCAGTGTGCCGCCCTCGCGCGGAACAGTATTCAGGTCGGTGAACACGCCCGGCTCGCCGAGCACCAAGACGTGGCGCAGGCTGGGCACGGACTCGCGCACGGTGGCGGCGAGTTCTCGGTAGTCGAAATCGCCCTGCCGGTCGATGACGACGTAGGCCACCGCCTCGGAAAGCGCCGTGAGGTGCTCGATTTCGGCCCTGCGGTGCGCGGGCAGCGTCAGCACCGGGATGATGCCCGCTCGCAGCAGGCCGAACAGCACCGTCAGGAACTCGGGCATGTTGGGCAGCTGCACGACGACCCGATCGCCCGGCGCGATGCCGAGCGCGAGCAGACCGTGTGCCATCCGGTCGGCGTCGGCGTCCACCTGCGCGTAGCTGCGAGCGCCGTCGCCGGTGAGCAGCGCGGCCCGCTCCGGCGCGCGGCGCGCGGTCTCGCGCAGCAGGTCGCCGAGCGCGCGGCCGGTCCAGTAACCGGCGGCCCGGTAGTTCTCGGCCGCGTCGGCGGGGAAGGGGACGTAGCCCTCGCGGTGGGTGCTGGATGTGGTGGTCACGGTTTGCCTCACAAGGTCCGGACGGGTGGGGTTGTCGGATCGAGTAATTAGGGTCTCTTTATGTAGGTTAGGCAACCCTATCTCAGTGCGATACGCTAGCGCCGAGCAGTCTCGATCCGCCGGATTCGGCGGCGACCAAGGAGTGACAGCGGCACATGGAGCCAGCACAGCGACAGGGGGACGGGGCGGGAAGCACCGCGAACGCGGTGATCGGCCGGGACGAGATCCGCGCCGCGATCGCCGGGCAACTCGGCATCGAGATCGACGCGATCGCCGACGAGGACGATCTGATCCAGTTGGGCCTGGATTCGATTCGGACCATGAAGCTGGCGGGCGGTTGGCGCAAGCGCGGCGCCGACGTCAACTTCGCCCAGCTGGCCGCCACGCCGACCGTCGCGGAATGGTCCAGGCTGCTCGGCGCCGAGGCCGCGCCCACGGAGGCCGCGCCCGCCGACATCGCGCCCGCCGCGGCCGACGAGTCCGAGCCCTTCCCGCTGGCGACCATGCAGCACGCGTACTGGATCGGCCGTTCCGACGAGCAGGATCTGGGCGGCGTCGCCGCGCACCTGTACGTCGAATTCGAGGGAGCCGCAGTCGATCCCGAGCGGCTGGAGCGCGCCGTCGCCGCGCTGGTGGCCGCGCACCCGATGCTGCGCACCCGAGTGCTGCCCGACGGCACGCAGCAGACCATGCCCGCGCCGGACCGGCCGGTGTTCTCCGTCGTCGACCTGCGCGCGGAATCCGCCGACGCCGCCGACGCCGAACTGGAACGCCTGCGCGACGCCAAGACCCACCAGCGGCTCGCCATCGAGGACGGGCAGGTCCTCGACATCACCCTCAGCCTGCTCGCCGACGGCCGCAGCCGCCTGCACCTCGACGTCGACATGCTCGCGGGCGACGCCATGAGCTACCGCGTGCTCGTGTCCGACCTCGCCGAGCTCTACCACGGCGGCACGCTGCCCGCCGAGACCTACAGCTACCGCCGCTATCGCACCGAACGTCGGATCGACGAAGCGGCTCGGGAGCGCGACAAGCAGTGGTGGCAGGAACGACTCCCGGAACTCCCGGGTTCGCCCGAGCTGCCGACCATTCCGGTCAGCGAGCGGGTCGACCCGCACCGGACGGTCCGCTACAACCACTGGTTGGAGCCCGCGGCCAAGCAGCGGCTGCTGGACGCCGCGCACGCGCGGGGCATCACCCCGGCCATGGCGCTGGCGGCGGTGTTCGCCGAGACCATCGGCGGCTGGTCCGCGCAGAGCCGCTTCCTGCTGAACGTGCCGCTGTTCCACCGTGAGCCGGTGCACCCCGACATCGACCGCGTGGTCGGCGATTTCACCTCCTCGATCATGCTCGAGGTGGACGTCAGCGCGGACATGACCGTCGCCGACCGGGCCAGGGCGCTCCAGCGGTCGATGCACGAAAGCGGCGCGCACACCGCCTATTCCGGCCTCGAGGTGCTACGCGATCTCGGTCGTCACCGTGGCGAGCCTGTCCTCGCGCCGATCGTCTACACCAGCGCGCTCAACCTCGGCGAACTGTTCGCCGACGCGGTGACCGAGACCTTCGGCGAACCGATCTGGATCATCTCGCAGGGCCCGCAGGTGCTGCTGGACGCGCAAGTAACCGAGGTGCGCGGCGGCCTGCTGCTGAACTGGGACGTGCGCGAATCCGCCTTCCCGGCGGGCGTGATCGATGCGATGTTCGCCGGCTACACCGACGCCATCGCGCGGCTCGGCGCGGGCGAGGCCGGGTGGAGCGCCGAAGCGGCAGTCCGGCTTCCGCTCGCGCAGGCCACGGTGCGGGCCCAGGTGAACGCGACCGACGGCCCGGTCTCCGGCCGCGCCCTGCACGAGGGCTTCTTCCAGCACGCCGCGGCGACGCCCGACGCGCCCGCGGTGCTGTGGCGCACCGACGGCGTCGACGGCGGGTGGAGCTACGGCGAACTGGCCGCGCAGGCGCTGGCCGTCGCCGGTGCGCTGCGGGATCAGGGTGTGCGGCAAGGCGATACGGTCGCCGTCCAGCTGCCCAAGGGCCCGGATCAGATCCTCGCGGTGCTCGGCGTGCTCGCGGCGGGCGCGACGTACGTACCGATCGGCTTCGATCAGCCCGTCGGCAGGCGAGCCGAGATCCTGCGCACCGGCGAGGTGGTGGCCGCGCTGACCGTCGACGGGGCGGACATGGGCCGTCCCGAAATCGTCTGCGTGCCCGTCTCCGAGGCCAAGCTGCACCCGAATCCGCTTGCCGCGCCCGTGATTCCGGATACCTCCGCGATCGCCTACGTGCTGTTCACCTCGGGATCGACCGGCCTGCCCAAAGGCGTCGACCTGCCGCACAGCGGCCCGATGAACACCATCGACGCCGTGAACGAATGGTTCCAGGTCGGACCCGGCGACCGAGTGCTCGGCCTGTCGGCGCTCGAGTTCGACGCCTCGGTCTACGACATCTTCGGCATGTTCTCGGTGGGCGGCTCGGTTGTCGCGCTGAACCCGCGCCAGCGCGAGGAGGCGACCACCTGGGTGGAGCTGCTGCGGCACTTCGGGGTGACCATCCTCAACTGCGTGCCGAGCATGCTCGACATGATCCTCGAGATCGGCGGCGACGGGCTGGGCGACTCGCTGCGCGCGGTGACCCTCGGCGGCGACTGGGTGGGCGCCGATCTCGCCCGCAGGCTCGCCGCGCAGGTGCCCGGCTGCCGCTTCTCCGGCCTGGGCGGCGCCACCGAGACGTCCATCCACAACACCATCTGCGAGGTGAGCGACCCGCCCGCGCACTGGACCACGGTGCCGTTCGGCGTGCCGCTGCGTAATGTGCGCTGCCGCGTGGTGAATTCGGCCGGTCGCGACTGCCCGGACTGGGTGCCCGGCGAATTCTGGGTCGGCGGAGCGAACGTCGCCGCGGGCTATCGCAACGACCCCGAGCGCACCGCCGAGCGGTTCGTGACGCACGACGACATCCGCTGGTACCGCACCGGCGACATGGCTCGCTACTGGCCCGACGGCACCATCGAATTCCTCGGCCGCGCCGACCATCAGGTGCAGATCCGCGGTTATCGCGTGGAACTCGGCGAGGTGGAGAGCGCGCTGCGCACCGCGCCCGGCGTCCGGCACGCGGTCGCGGCCGTGGTCGGAACGGGCGCGCCGAAACTGGTCGCCGCGGTGGCCGGGTATCCGGGCAGCACCGTGGATCTGGTCGGCGCGATCTCGGATCTGTTGCCCAGCTATATGATTCCGACCCGCATCGAGCTGCTCGACGACATGCCGCTCACCGACAACGGCAAGCTCGACCGCCGCGCGGTGATTGCGCTGCTGGAGCCCTCGGCGCAGGACATCGCGGATCTCGCGCCGCGCACGCCGCTGGAGGAGGCGCTCGCGGCGATCGTCGCGGAGGTGCTCGGCGTGTCGCGGCTCGGCGTGCACGACGACTTCTTCGGGCTCGGCGGCGACTCGGTGCTCGCGACCACCGCGATCGCCCGGGTCCGCGAATGGCTCGACGTGGATCACGCGCTGGTCGCCGACATCCTCGTCGGCCGTTCGGTGGCGGGTCTGGCCGAACGGCTGCTCGCCAAGGAGACCGAGGCGGGCACGCCGGATCGGCTCGACGAGGTCGCCCGGCTGTACCTGGAGGTCGCGGCCATGACCGACGAGGAGATCCTCGCGCAGGCCTGAGCCCGGTTCCGTCGCCCCGATTCCGATCGGGGCGACGGGAACAGGCGCCGGGACTAGACTCGGCCGCATGACCCGTTGGGACACCTCGAGCATTCCCGACCAGAGCGGCCGGACGTTCATCGTCACCGGCGCGAACAGCGGACTCGGCGCGGTCGCCGCGCGTGCGCTGGCAGGAGCGGGCGCCGATGTGGTGCTGGCCTGTCGCAATGTGAGCAAGGGCGAGCGGGTGGCCGCGGAGATCGGCGACCGCGCCACGGTGCGCGAGCTCGATCTGGCCGACCTCTCCTCGGTGCGCGCGTTCGCCGAATCGGTGGACCGCGTCGACGTGCTGATCAACAACGCGGGCGTGATGGCGGTGCCGCAGGGCCGCACCGCCGACGGCTTCGAAATGCAGGTCGGCACCAATCATCTCGGCCACTTCGCGCTGACCGGCCTACTGCTGGACAAGATCTCGGACCGCGTGGTCACTGTGTCCAGCGGCGCGCACGCCATCGGCAAGATCGACCTCGACGATCTGAACTGGGAGCGCAGGAAATACCAGCGCTGGGCCGCCTACGGGCAGGCCAAGCTGGCCAACCTGATGTTCGCCTACGAACTGCAGCGCAGGCTCACCGCCGCCGGTTCCGCCAAGGTCTCGGTCGCCGCGCACCCTGGCTACGCCGCGACCGAATTGCAGTCGCACACCGAGTCGTTGCTCGACCCGCTCATGTCGATCGGCAACCGGGTGTTCGCACAGAGCGCCGAAATGGGCGCGCTGCCAGAGCTTTACGCCGCCACCGTCACCCCGATCGAGCCGGGCGCGTTCTACGGGCCCACCGGGCTGGGGGGCATGCGCGGCTACCCGGGCACCTCGCGTTCCACCAAGCAGTCCCGCGACGAGGCCGTCGCGAGCGGTCTGTGGGAGCTGTCGGAGAAGCTCACCGGCGTCACCTACTCGTTCTCCTGACGCGTCCCTCGGACGTCGAGCGCCCGCGGCCCTGCCCGGTGCGTCCGGCGCTGTGACCGGGCTCACAACGGGCGATGTCACACCTCGCGGAGGTGGGTCGTCATATCGGTGTAAGACGCTCCGGCCCCGCCGGAGCGACTATCCGACAACCCGAGGAGCACATCATGGAAGCGCGTTTCGACTACTACGGCACCGAGATCGGCGCGAAGTTCACCAAGCGCATCGGCAACTCCGGGCTGGTCGTCGATCAGTCCACCCTCCCGCGCGCGACCCAGGAGCTGGTCAAGCTGCGGGCCAGTCAGATCAACGGCTGCGGCTTCTGCACCGACATGCACAGCAAGGACGCGCTGCACGCGGGCGAGGACCAGGTGCGACTGAACCTGGTGGCCGCGTGGCGCGACGCCACCGTGTTCACCGACGCGGAGCGGGCCGCGCTGGCGCTCACCGAGGAAGGCACCCGGCTGGCCGACGCGCACACCGGCGTCAGCGACGAGACCTGGGCCCAGGTCCAGAAGCACTACGACACGGACCAGATCGCCGCGCTCATCTCGCTCGTCGCGCTGATCAACACCTACAACCGGATGAACGTCATCGCGGGCACGCCCGCGGGCAGTTACCAGCCGGGGCAGTGGGGCTGATCGTTTCCCGGCGCCACGGGCGGTAGCCGACGGGCATCGATGTGACGGCCGACGCCGCCACGATCTTGGAAGTTGGCCCTTGCGTCACCCGGCTGCCAGCGCCTGGTACAGTGACCGACGTGCAGCGCGTGTATTTCTGGTTTAGCAAGCCGGCCCTGGGTGGGTCGGTCTGCGGCAACCACGTGCGCTGACTTTCTTCCACCCCGAGCCGGATGATGGACCGGCTCGACGGTATTCACGTCCGTGGGTCGGCCTCGAGAAAAGGAACCCACAGAGATGACAACCGCAGCCGACGTCGACGCGCGGCACGCCCACCCGTCACCCGACCGCCGCCCCTCGTCGAATCGCTCCGCGATGCTGTTCGATCTCGATGACCAGCGCACCCTGTCCGTGAGCCCGCTGCGCTCACCGGCCGAGGTGCGCATGGTGCACCCGATCACCGATCCGCTGGCCGACACCGTCCGCGCGGGCCGCGAGGCCACGGTGAACGTGCTCGACGGCGCTGACGACCGCCTCATGGTGATCGTCGGCCCGTGCTCCGTGCACGATCCCGCGGCGGCGCTGGACTACGCGCGGCGGCTCGCCGAGAAGGCCGCCGAGCTCGACGACCGGCTGCACGTGGTGATGCGGGTCTACTTCGAGAAGCCGCGCACCAGCCTCGGCTGGAAGGGCCTCATCAACGATCCGCACCTGGACGGCTCGTTCGACGTCAACACCGGTCTCGGCATCGGACGCAAGGTACTCGTCGACATCACCGCCCTCGGTCTTCCGGTGGCCTGCGAGTTCCTCGACCCGATCACCCCGCAGTACATCGCGGATCTGGTCTCCTACGGCGCGATCGGCGCGCGCACCGCGGCGAGCCAGGTGCACCGCCAGCTGAGCAGCGCGCTGTCCATGCCGGTCGGCATCAAGAACGGCACCGACGGCGACGTGCAGGTGGCCGTGGACGGCGTGCGGGCCGCGGCGGCCAGCCACGTCTTCCCCGGCACCGACCTGGACGGGCGCTCCGCGCTCATCCGCACCACCGGCAACCCCGACTGCCACGTGATCCTGCGCGGCGGCAGCAACGGCCCGAACTACGACGTGGCCTCGGTCTCCGAAGCGTGCCTGCGCCTGGAGAAGGCCGGGCTGCCGCAGCGCATCGTGGTGGACGCCAGCCACGGCAACAGCAACAAGGACCACAACAAGCAGGTCGACGTGGTCACCGACATCGCGGAACGCGTCGCCGCGGGCGAGCGCAGCGTGGTCGGCGTCATGCTGGAGAGCTTCCTGGTCGCGGGCCGTCAGGACCTCACCCTCGGCCGCGCCGCCGATCTGACCTACGGCCAGTCCATCACCGACGCCTGCATCGACTGGTCCACCACCGCGGCCCAGCTGGACCGCCTCGCCGACGCCGTCGCCGAGCGCCGCGCCCGATGACACATACTCTTTCGACGCCTCACAGGCCCATTCGGTCTGTGAGGCGTGGGAAGGGTGTGTGGGAGAACTAGTCGCGGGCGGCGTGCACGCACAGCAGGTCGCCGGAGGCGCGCGTGCGAACAGTGAAGCCTGCCTCTGTCAGGTACTCGTCCAGGCGCCCCGGCGGCGGCTTCGGTGAGGTCGACGCCCCATCCGGACCGCCGTAGCCGTAGCACAGGTACAGCCCGCCGCCGGAAACCAGCAGTTTCTCGATGACGGCGAGCTCCGCGGTCGGCCGTTTCGTCCAGAACACGTTGACGTTGACCGCCAGGATCTTGTCGAAGCCATCGATCCCGAACGTGTCGAGCAACTGTTCCGGGCGCAGCCGGGCCAGGTCGGCGTGGAAGAGACCGATGCGGTCCGAATTCACTTGCGCCGCAGGCGCACATGCCTCGTCCACGCTCGGCGGGGCGTGGTCCGTCGGCGCACGGCCTCCGGCTTCGGCAGGGTTGTCCGCGCTCGGCTCGGCGTGATCTGTCGACGCGCCGCGTCCGGCTCCCAGCCGTTGCGCCGCGCGGGCGATCGCCGTCGCGGAGCGGTCGACGCCGACGACGCGCCCATGGGTCACCCGCTCGGCCAGCAGTGCCAGCGACGGGCTCGAACCGGGGCCGATCTCCAGCACCCGGTCCGTGCCGCGCAGCTCCATGACGTCGGCGAACCAGCGAAACCGGGCGTCACCCACGGCGGGCCGTGCTCCCGCTCGCGAGGAACTCGGCGGGCCAGGCGTCGTCGGCCGGTCCCGGCGGATCGCTGTGCAGGCGGGCCGCCCGCCATTCGTCGCGCCGGACGCCGCGGTGCAGCACGCCGAGCCTGGCCAGTCCCTCGTAGCGGAAGCCGTTGCGGCGTACCGCGGCGGCCGAGGCGTAGTTGCCGACGAACGCGCGCCAGCTGATGCGGGCCAGCGCCATGCCGTCGGCGGCGAAGCCGAACTCGCAGACCAGCGCCACCGCGCGCGCCATGTGGCCGTGGCCGCGGTGCTCGGGGGCCAGCCAGAAACCGATCTCGCAGGCCGACGCGTCCTGTTCGGCCAGGCCGATCATGCCGATGACGGGCCCGTCGGGCGCGGGGCGCAGCGCCCAGGTCGGGCTGCGTCCCGCCCAGCCGGGACCGACCAGGTCGGCGAGGAAGTGCTCCGCGTCGGACCGGCCGTAGGGCACCGGGATCGTCGTCCACTGGCCGATGGACGGGTGCTGGCAGTGCGCGACGATGACATCCGTATCGGCCGCGGTGGGCGGTGACAGCCAGACCGCGCCGTCGGACAGCGTGCGGATATCCATCGGGTCATCGTGACACGGACCGGTCGGGGCGAGCATCCGGTTATCGGATGACCGGATGGATACCGCGGTGATCGCCCGGCCGGGCGGACCGTAGAATCGGCCCGATGGTTTCCGCTCTTATCGCCGACCTGTTCGAATCACATCGGGCGCATTTGCTTTCCGTCGCCTACCGGCTGACGGGCAGCGTCGGCGACGCCGAGGACGCGGTGCAGGAGAGCTGGCTGCGTCTGGCGGGGACACACCAGTCCGAGATCGACGATCTGCGCGTCTGGCTGACGACCACGGTGAGCCGAATCTGCTTGGACCACTTGCGCACCGCCGCGACGCGCCGGGAAACCTATGTGGGGCAATGGCTGCCGGAGCCCATCGTCACCGGCGTCGCCCCGTCGAGCAGGCCGGATTCGCTGGAATCGGTGGTGCGCGGCGAGGAATATCGCATGGCGGTGATGGTCGCGCTCGAGACCCTGACTCCGCCGCAGCGGGTGGCGCTCGTGCTGCACGACGGGGCGGCCGTGCCGTTCGAGGAGATCGCCGATGTCCTCGGCGTCTCCGCGGATGACGCGAGCCAGCTGGCGGTCCAGGCGCGCGAGGCCGTCGCGGGCGTGCCGACAGCGGTGTCCGACGTCGAGCACGAGGCCGCGGTGCGGCGTCTGCTCGCGGCGCTGGCCACGGACGAGGTCGACGCGGTCGCGACGGCGTTGCACCCGGACGCGGTGCTGATCGGCGACGCCAACGGCACCACCTCCACGGTGGTGAAGATCGTCGGCGGCGCGGAGCGGATCGCCCGCTTCATGCTGGAGCTGGTGCGCAAGCACGGCATCGGCTACTCCGAGCAGGCCGCCACGCGCTACGAATTCGCCACGGTGAACGGGCAATTGGGCCTGGTGATGAATCTGGATTCGGAGACCGAGGAACAGGATTGGCATCCGGCGCGGGTCGTCGGGTTCACGGTGCGCGACGGATTGATCTGGGGCACTTACGATCACGCGAATCCGGCCAAGCTGACCGGCGTGCGGTTGTCCTGAGCCGCCGGGCCGGACCCTCATCGTCCGACCCGGCGGGGGCCGGACGGGTCAGGGAGTCGTCGAACCGGTGAACCAGTCGCCCGTCGACGATCCGGTGCCGCCGTTGCCGGTGGTGGACCCGGTGAACCAGTCGCCGGTCGACGATCCGGTGAACCAGTCGCCGGTGCCCGCGATCAGATTGTGCGCTACTTCGCGAATCAGACCGAGTACGGATCCGGCGACCTCCGACGCGGCCGGCTGCAGTACGAGGTCGAGATACGAGGCCATGAGCGCCCCTTTCGAGATGCCGCCGGTAGTGCGGCGGCTTGTGAGATAAAACACGGCGAGGCTAGCTCTCTGTGGGAGAACGCACAACCATGCAGGTAGATGCACCAAAAAGAATGTGAAACATAGCTGTTCGCTATCTAATGGCAACAATGGCGATCGCTCCGCTACTCTCCGGTGTATGCCTGCACGCCCCGCGACCGTCGCTCGCCTCCGTCCCTTTGCCGCCACGATTTTCGCCGAGATGACCGAACTCGCCGTCCGGCACGAGGCGGTGAATCTCGGCCAGGGCTTCCCCGACACCGACGGACCCGCGGGCATGCTCGAGGTGGCCAGGCAGGCCATCGCCGACGGCGTCAACCAGTACCCGCCCGGTCGCGGCATGACGGTGCTGCGCCGCGCCATCGCCGACGACCGCGCCCGCCGCTACGGCACCGAATACGACCCGGAGCGGGAGGTGCTGGTGACCGTCGGGGCGACCGAGGCGATCAGCGCGGCCATGCTCGGACTCGTCGAGCCCGGCGACGAGGTGGTGCTGATCGAGCCCTACTACGACTCCTACGCGGCGGCGGTCGCGCTGGCGGGCGCGCACCGGCGCACGGCGCGGCTGGTGGCCGACGGGGATCGTTTCGTGCTCGATCTGGACAGCCTGCGCGCCGCGATCACCCCGCGCACCAGGATGCTGGTGGTCAATTCGCCGCACAATCCCACCGGGACCGTGCTCGGCATGGCCGATCTCGCCGCGATCGCCGAGATCGCCTGTGCGCACGACCTGTTGGTGCTCACCGACGAGGTCTACGAACATCTCGTCTACGACGGCAACGAACACATCAGCCTGGCGACGCTGCCGGGCATGGCCGAGCGGACCGTCGTGGTGTCCAGCGCCGCAAAGACTTTCAGCGTCACCGGCTGGAAGATCGGCTGGGCGTGCGGCCCCGCCTACCTGATCGACGGCGTGCTCGCCGCCAAGCAGTTCCTGTCCTTCGTCGGCGGCGGCCCGTTCCAGCCCGCCATCGCGCACGCGCTGACCAACGAGCTCGACTGGGTCGCCCGGCTGCGAGATTCGCTCTCGGACAAGCGCCTTCGGCTATCGGCGGCGCTGGCCGACGCGGGCTTCGGCGTGAAGGCCAGTGGCGGAGGGTATTTCGTGTGCGCCGATCTCACGCCTACCGGCCACGCCGACGGTCTCGAGTTCTGCCGCGAGATCCCCGGGCGGATCGGCGTGGCCGCGGTGCCCGTGAGCGTCTTCGCCGACGACAAGCCGGCGTGGAACCACCTGGTGCGGTTCACCTTCTGCAAGCGCGACGAGACGCTGGACGAGGGCGTGCGGCGGCTGCGCGCGGGCGTCGCGGCGAGCGGTAAACGCTGACCGAAGGTGCGCCGCTGCTGCCTCGCCGATCGGATGTGGTTGGTCGACGTCGAACGGATGGGGCAGTTCGCGCAACTCACCTACCGGCTGAGCTGATCCGGCCGCGGCGGCATCAGCTCGCGCCGTGGTACAGGAACCCGCCGAGGCCGATGGTGAAGGCGAGGCAGCCGTACAGTGCGTGCTCGACCGAGACCACGAGCAGCGAACCCGTCCGCCGGTACCGGTAGCCGAAGAGGACGCCGCCGACCAGGGTCAGCGCCACGGCGATCCAGTTGCCGAAGATGATGTGCGCGAATCCGAACGCGGCGGCGTTCGCGGCGATCAGCGCCCACCCGTCGCCGAAAGCCGGTGCGTACCGCTGGAACAGGAACTTTCGGAAGATCAGCTCCTGCGGGTACACCGAGAACAGCGGATAGAACACCATCACCACCGCCCACAGCAGCGGTTCGGTGCGCGGCAGCGACAGCAGCCGTTCGGGGCTGAACACCGCGAGCGTCAGCCCGATGGCGATCGCCGCGGCGATCCAGAGGGCCAGCATCGACGGCAAGACGGCGCGCAGCGTGCGGAGCTGCTCCCGAAGGCTGTCCGGCTGTACCCGGCGTCGCAGCCAGAGGTGTGCGGCGACGGCCAGCACGACCAGCAGCGGGATCGGGCTGCCCGGGCTGCCGATCGCGGCGTACCCACCGACCAGTCCGAAGTACAGCGCCACGAATTCGATGGCGAGCCAGGTCGACCGGCGGCCGCGTTCGGATCGAAGGTCCCGTCGCAGCTCGGTCGCCGTCACGTTCTCGAGATTACGGGCGGGCGGCGAGCGATGCCATGTCTCCTTCGGCCCCTGGACATCCGCGGTCCAGGTCGGCGCGGGCGCGGTTGTCCGTCAGTCCGCCGTGCGATCGAGACGGCCGGTGTTGCGGCGGGCCTGCGGCGCCCGCCAGTCGTAGCGGCGGGCGAGCATACGGAAGCCGATGGCGAGGCAGGCCGCGAGCAGACCGGTCCACGTCCAGTAGGCGTCGAAGTGCAGCAGCGTCGCGGTGGCGGCGGCGCCGAACAGCGCTGGCACGGCGTACAGCTCCTGGTCCGGGCGCAGCACCCGCGGCACCTCGCCGCCGAGCACGTCGCGGATGACGCCGCCGCCGATCGCGGTGACCATGCCGAGCAGCGCGGCCGTCGGCGCGCCCACCCCGCTGGCATACGCGACCGCCGTGCCGGTCACGCAGAACAATCCGAGCCCGATGGCGTCGAAGACCTCGAGCGGGCCGCGGGTGAGCCGGTGCGAAGGGTGCTTGAAGAAGATCACCAGCGCGGTGAGCAGCGATGCGCACAGGTAGGTGAGGTCGGTGAAGGCCGCGGGCGGGGTGCGGCCGATGAGCAGGTCGCGGATGACGCCGCCGCCGAGCGCGGTGCTACAGGCCAGCACCGCCATGCCGAAGACGTCGAGATTCCGGCGCATCGCCAGCAGCGCGCCCGACGCCGCGAACGAGATCACCCCGAGCAGCTCACCGATGCGCTGGGCGGCGTTCACGGCGGAATCGAGCTGCGTGGCCATGACGTCCAACCCGGCGATCATGAAACCGCTCCTTTCCTCTTTCTCCGCCCAGCAGGTTTGCACGCCGATTGCGGGCACGCGACGGGCGGGTCCTCCGCCGACGCCGCGTTCGCCCCGGTGACCAGCTGTCACTGGGGCGAACGCGGGGGAGATCGCCAGGGTGTTGCGGCGGCGACGCCGTCAGGCCGGGGCCGGGCGGGCGCGGTCGGTGGCGAGCAGCACCGCGATCGACCCGAGCATGGTGCCCATCACGTACCGCTGGGCGCGCAGCCACAGTGGCCGCCCGGTGAGGAAGCCGGAGATCATGCCCGCGGCGAGCACGATGAGGCCGTTCACGGTCAGCGCGACGGCGATCTGCACCGCGCCGAGGCACAGGCTCTGCAGCCAGATCAGCCCGCGCTCGGGCACGACGAACTGCGGGATCAGCGCGAGGTACATGATCGCGATCTTCGGGTTGAGCAGGTTGGTGACCAGGCCCATGGCGAACAGCCTGCGCGCTCGGTCGGTGGGCAGCTCCGAGGGCGTGAACACCGAGACGCCGCCCGGCCGCAGCGCGTGCCACGCCAGCCACAGCAGATAGGCCGCGCCCGCCAGCTTCACCGCGACGTACAGCCCCGGCACCACCGCGAACACCGCGGTGATGCCCGCGGCGGCGGCGGTGAGATAGACGCCGAAACCGGCCGCCACCCCGGTCAACGAGATCAGCCCGGCCCGTCGCCCCTGCGATACCGTGCGGGAGACCAGGTACATCATGTTGGGTCCCGGGGTGAGCACCATGCCGAGCGCGGCCGCCGCCACGCCGAGTATCGCCGCTGTTTCGATCATGTCCACGATCGTCGCCGACCGGACCGCGCCGCGTCTCGGTCCACTTCGGGGCCGGTGGACCCCGACCGTGACCAGCGCAACGGAACAAAACGCACGCGGCCTACGCTGGTATCTCCGGAGCCGGACCCCGCTGCGCACACCCACCGCAGCCTGCGGGTTGTCGGTGGGCCAGGGGAGAATGAGCGCCGAAACCGGCGCGCACGGGCGAACGACGTCCGCACCGCCCGATACGAGGAGAGACTGTGACCGACGGTCCGCTGATCGTTCAGAGTGACAAGACGCTGCTGCTGGAGGTCGACCACGAGTTGGCCGACGCGGCGCGCCAGTCCATCGCGCCCTTCGCCGAACTGGAACGGGCGCCCGAGCACGTGCACACCTACCGGGTGACGCCGCTGGCGCTCTGGAACGCGCGCGCGGCCGGGCACGACGCCGAGCAGGTGGTCGACGCTCTGGTCAGCTTCTCCCGGTACGCGGTCCCGCAGCCGTTGCTGGTCGATGTCGTCGACACGATGGCCCGGTACGGCAGGCTGCAACTGGTGAAGCATCCGGCGCACGGCCTGACGCTGGTCAGCCTGGATCGCGCGGTGCTCGAAGAGGTGCTGCGGCACAAGAAGATCGCCCCCATGCTCGGCGCGCGCATCGATGACGACACCGTGGTGGTGCACCCGTCCGAACGTGGCCGGATCAAGCAGATGCTGCTCAAGATCGGCTGGCCCGCCGAGGACCTGGCTGGGTACGTCGACGGCGAGGCGCATGCCATCGAGCTCGATTACACCGGCGGCCACTGGCATCTGCGCGACTACCAGCAGATGGCCGCGGACTCGTTCTGGGCGGGCGGCTCCGGCGTGGTCGTGCTGCCGTGCGGTGCGGGCAAGACGATGGTCGGCGCGGCGGCGATGGCCAAGGCCAAGGCCACCACGCTGATCCTGGTGACCAACACCGTCGCGGGCAGGCAGTGGCGGCGCGAGCTGCTGGCCCGCACCTCGCTGACCGAGGACGAGATCGGCGAATACTCCGGCGAGCGCAAGGAGATCCGGCCGGTCACCATCGCGACCTACCAGGTGATCACCCGCCGCACCAAGGGCGAGTACAAGCACCTCGAACTGTTCGACAGCCGCGACTGGGGCCTGGTCATCTACGACGAGGTGCACCTGCTGCCCGCGCCGGTCTTCCGGATGACCGCGGACCTCCAGTCGCGCCGCAGGCTCGGCCTCACCGCCACGCTGGTGCGCGAGGACGGTCGCGAGGGCGACGTGTTCTCGCTGATCGGCCCGAAGCGCTACGACGCGCCGTGGAAGGACATCGAGGCGCAGGGCTGGATCGCCCCGGCCGACTGCATCGAGGTGCGGGTGACGCTCACCGACGCCGAGCGCATGGCCTACGCGACCGCGGAGCCGGAGGAGCGCTACAAGCTGTGTTCGACCGCGCGCACCAAAATCGCTGTGGTGGAATCGATTCTGGCCAAGCACAAGGATGCGCCGAGTCTGGTGATCGGCGCCTACCTCGACCAGCTCGACGAATTGGGCGCCGATCTGAACGCGCCGGTAATCCAGGGCTCCACGAAAACCAAAGAGCGCGAAGAACTTTTCGACGCGTTCCGGCGCGGCGAGATTCCGGTGCTCGTGGTGAGCAAGGTCGCCAACTTCTCCATCGATCTGCCGGAAGCCTCCGTGGCGGTGCAGGTTTCGGGTACCTTCGGTTCGCGTCAGGAGGAGGCGCAGCGGCTGGGCAGGTTGTTGCGGCCGAAGCAGGACGGCGGGCAGGCGCACTTCTATTCGGTGGTCGCTCGCGACACCCTCGACGCCGAATACGCGGCGCACCGCCAGCGTTTTCTCGCCGAACAGGGCTACGCCTACCGCATCACGGACGCCGACGACCTGCTCGGGCCTGCCATCGGATAAGCGGAGGCAAATCCTCCGCAACGTGTGCTAGGAAAGTAACGTGCGACGCTTCGAATTCGCGGTGGACCGCAGGCATGCCCATGCGGTGAACGAAGTGTTCGCCGATCTGCGCCGGTTGCGCGTCGTCGCGATCGCCGCGGCCGTCGTATCCGCCGCCGTGACGGCCTATCTGATCTGGCTGGGCCATCCGTGGTCCTACCTGCTCGCGGTCGCCTCCACGCTCGGCGCGGTGACGTCGCTGTGGGTGGCGCTGTGGGCGCCGCACCGGTCCAGCATCGATCGCCTCTACGCCGACGGTGAACTCGTGCCCGCCGTGGTCTCGGAGACCTATCCGACCGGGGTCGTGCTGCTCGCGCTCGTCGACGTGTCGACACCGGAAGCGACCGATCCGCGCTACGCACTGGTGACCCGCAAGGTGCGGGATCTGCCCGGCCACCAGAAGCGGGCGGGCGAGCGGGTGCCCTCGGTCGCGATCCGCACCGACCGCGCATCGCGCCAGGTGGGGGAGCGCTGGCAGTCGGTGAGCGCCATGCCGATCGCCTGGGGGACCAGGGACGGCCGGGTCATCGATCGGGCGCGCGCCGCCATCAGCGAGGTCGAATGGCGGCTGCTCACCGACAATCTCGCGCTCGCCGCGCAGGTGCGCCGCACCTCGGCCAAGCGCCTGCTGCTCGATCCGCAGCAGCTGCCGGACGATCTCGGCAACTGACCCGGCGGGTCTCGCGCGACACGCCGCGTCGGCGGCGCCGCGAATTAGACTGCCCCGATGGTTCCCATGACCAACCTGGTGGCGTTCATGGCCGCAGCCACTCTCATCGTCGTCATACCCGGTCCCGGCGTGTTGTTCACCGTCGGACGGGCGCTGGCCCTCGGCAGGCGGGCCGCGCTGATCTCGGCCGTCGGCCACTGCGTCGGCGTGCTGGTCTGCCTGATCTTCGTCGCGATCGGGCTCGGCACGCTGCTCGCGGCGTCGTCGTTGGCTCTCACCGTGGTGAAGTTCGCGGGCGCGCTGTACCTCGTCTATCTGGGCGTGCAGGCGATTCGGGAACGCAAGGCGCTGCGCGACGCGCTCGGCGCGAGCGCGGACACCGTCGCCGACGGACGCGTCTTCCGGCAGAGCGTGATCGTCGGGGTGACCAACCCGAAGGGCATCGTGTTCTTCTCCGCCGTGCTGCCGCATTTCGTCGATCCGGCCTCCGGTTCGCTGCCGTGGCAGTTCGTCGTCCTCGGGTCGGTGTTCCTCGCCATCGCGCTGGTCTCCGACAGCGCGTGGGCGTTGCTGGCGGCCTCGGCCCGCAGCTGGTTCGCCAAGTCGCCGCGTAGGCTCGAAGCCGTCGGCGGCGCGGGCGGCGCGATGATCGTCGGACTCGGCGCGTCGGTGGCGCTCAGCGGCACGGCCGACTGAACCGGCTACCATCCACGTGCGCGGTACGTCGGTACCGGAGTTCGGGGTGTGGTGGAAAGGGGCGGTGGTCGAATGAGGTTGTCCGGCTTGGTGTGTGGCACGGTCGCCGTCCTGCTGCTCACGGCAGCCGGGCCCGCGAACGCCGATCTGTTCGTCGGCGCCCCCGGCTTGGACGATCCCTACTACCCCATGGACGGCAACGGCGGCTACGACGCGCGCCACTACGACGTCACCATCGATTACGACCCGCCGACCTATCAGCTCACCGGCACCGCCCGCATCGACGCCGTCGCGACGCAGGCTTTGCGCGCGTTCAACCTCGACTTCGCCGGGCCGGAGGTGCGGATGGTCTCGGTCAACCATCAGCCCGCCTCCTTCGACCGCAACGGCGAGCACGAACTCACCGTCACCCCGCTGCTGCCGATCCTGCCCGGACTGCCCTTCACGGTGACCGTCGACTACGCGGGCGAGATGACGAGCACCGTGGGCGAAGGCTGGACCTTCGCGCCGAGCGGCGGCGCGTTCGTCGCCGGTGAGCCGCACTCCGCGACCACCTGGTACCCGCTCAACGACACCCCTTTGGACAAGGCCACCTTCGCGCTGCACGCCACGGTGCCCGCCGAGTGGGAGGTCATGTCCAACGGGCTGCGCACGCAGAACACGGTGCTCGCCGACAAGCGCACCGTCAGTTGGGAATCGCGCATGCCGGTCCTCGGTTACCTGACCACCGTCGCCATCGATCACTTCAGCTTCCTCGAGCAGTGGCGCGCCAACGGCACCCCGCTGCTGAGTGCCTTCGCTCCCGATGCGGAGCACAGCAGGGAGAACGAGGAGCGCTTGCCCGAGATTCTCGATTTCGCCGAGCAGCTCTACGGGCCGTACCCGTTCGACGCGGGAGGTGGCATCTACGTCGACGCCGACATCCAATTCTCCCTGGAGACCCAGACCCGTCCGATCTACTCGCCGCGCAGCGATCTGCACACCGTGGTGCACGAGATCGCGCACCAGTGGTGGGGCGACGCGGTGTCGGTGCGGCAGTGGTCCGACATCTGCCTGAACGAATGCTTCGCCAGTTACACCGCCGAGTACCTGTGGCCGGAGCGGATGGAAGGCGAGGACGTCGACGCGCAGTATCGCGAGACCATCGCGAAATGGTATGACAAGCAGCGCTTCTGGGACATCCCGCTGGAAAATCCCGGCGCCGGTTTCGAATTCACCTCGGTCTACTATCGCGGCCCGCTGTTCCTGCACGCGCTGCGCAAGCAGCTCGGCGACGACGTGTTCTTCGGCGCGATCAGGGAATTCCTCGGCAGGCACGCCTACGGGAACGCCTCGATGCCCGAGTTCCGCACCTTCGTGCAGTCGAAGACCCGGACGGATCTGACGGGATTCTTCGACGCGTGGCTGAACCAGACCTCCCCGCCCGCCGACGAATATCTGTACCCCGGCGACCTGCGGCTCTGACCTCGGGTCAGTCCCGCACCCGATCCTGCGCCCGCCGCACCCACCGCTGGGCCCGGTCGAGCTGACGCTGCGCCGCGCGCAGCTGCTCCTGCGCGCTGCGTTCGGCGGTGCGGGCGAACTGCTTCTCGTGCTCGGCGTGCTCGAGTTCGGCGCGTAGTTCGCTGATCCTGTCCTCGATCCCGGTGCGCCGCGCCGTCGTCTCATCGGCCTGCTGCTGCGCCGAATCCAGTGCGGCCCGGGCGGATTCGAGGGTGGCGCGCGCGTCCTCGAGTTCCCGCTCGGCCTCCGCGTCGGGCTGCTTCTTCGGCGTTTCGCGCGCCTTCTTCTTCGACGGCGCCGAGCCTTTGCCGTCGACCGCGACCAGCGCGGGACCCGCGGGGCCGAATCCCTCGTAGCTCGCGGCGGTGGCCAGCGTTCCGGTGCGCACCTGCTCGGCGACCTCTGGGTCGGCGAGGGCCGCGGTCAGCGTCTGGCCCACCTCGCGCAGCGCGCTTTCGCTCAGCGGCTTGCTCACCTCGGCGGCCAGCGCCCCCGCCCGCCGGGCCAGTGCGTTGACCACCTGCTGCCGCTGCGTGGTGAGGGTGCGCAATTGCTCGCCGGACAGCTTGCGCTGCGCTGTGCGCAGGGCGTCGCCGAGCCGCAGCAGGGCGTCCACCTCGTCCGGGACCGAGCGCGCGAGCAGATTCACGGCCCACGCGGTCACCGTCGGCTTGCGCAGCTTGCCGATGGCGGACGCGAGCTCCTTGTCGCCTGCCTCTTTGGCCTCGGCGACCCGCGCGGCGCGCGCCGCGACGAACTCGGCGGGCTGCACCGCGTACAGCTCGCCCGCGACGTCCTCGAGCGTCATACCTGCCAAGAGTAACGACGCGCCGCTCGAGGACGACACAGTCGACGTATTGGACGAACGTCCACCAAGTGGACGATCTGCGGAAGGCATTGCTAGTGAACTACTTTGGTCTGCAACTGCTCGGTCAACTGCTCCCGCGAGTGCTCGGCTTCGCGATCTTGGGAATGTACGGCGCCGGCTTCTGAGCCACCGCCCGCCGTTCGACGAGGCTGATGCGGTCACCGCGATCGTGAAGGTATCCTCACCGCGTTCACGCCCGTGAACGAATTCGGTGAGAGAGGTTTTCCCGTGAAGTTCCCAGGAACGAGGCTGCTGGCACGTGTTGTGCTCGCCCTCCTGGCGGTGGCCGCGCTCGCGGTCGCGGTGACCGGCTGTTCGGCGATCGACAACGCAACCAAGTCCGACGTGGCCAAGACGAAGGTCGGTGACTGCATCAACATCACCGACAACTCGCCGACCGCCACCGAGGGCGAGCCGATCGATTGCTCCTCGCCCAAGGCTGTGTACAAGGTGCACCAGAGCTTCGACCAGCAGACCGAATGCGCGTCGAAGGAGTACACCAGCTACACCGAGCAGCTGGCCAGCGGCGGCACCGCGTTCCTGTGCCTAGCGCCCAACTTCGCCCAGGGCAGCTGCTACAACGACGTCGGCACCTCGCCGTACAAGTGGGTCGACTGCTCCTCGACCGAGGCCACGTTCAAGGTCCTGCAGCGCGTGGACGGTCAGACCGACGAACTGCTCTGCGAAAGCGCCGAGGAGTTCATCACCGTCTCGGACCCCAAGACCCTGTTCTGCGTGGGCAAGCCCAACAGCTGATCATTCCAGCAGCGCGACTGACGCGATCCGGTGCAACGTGAAGTGCCGGACCGCGCCTGTCACCGGGTCCAACGCGTCGAGCTGCCCGTTGCCGACCTTCAACGGCTCGACGACGCGCTGAGACGCGACGCCAGAGGCGTCGACATAGCCGATATTCACCGGCCGCCGCACTCGCGCCGCCAGTTGCAGCAGCGCGAGAGTGGCGGCCGTGCTGGTTCTGGTGCCGTCCGTGCGCACCGATTGGCCCGCGCGGGCGCTTGCCGCGCGCTCGCCCGCCCTGAGCTCGGCGACGAGCAGTTCGAGCTGTTCGGTGCTCGGCGGCGTCGGCCGGTAGGCCTGGCGCGCGTTCGGGCGCACCGAGATGCGGGCGCCGCGCGTGCGCAGATCGACGATCGCGCCCGCCGAATCCTCGCCCGCGGGCGCGAAACCGGCCGCGCGCAGCTGTTCGAGCACCTCGCCCAGCGGCGCCTGGGAGATCGCGACCGTGGGGGCCACCGCGCGCAGCGCCAGCGCGGAAGCGACCGGCGCGGCGAGCACCTGGGCGAGCAGCGTGGGGTCGTCGCTGCGCACGAACGCCTGCGCCATGCCCGCCCGCAGCCTGCCGTGCCTGCGGGCCACGTCATCGATGAGATAGGTCAGCGCCTGCGGGATCGGCGTGCGCGAGTGCGTGGTGAAGAGCGTGTGCAGCTCGGCGGCCGTGAGCCCGGCGTCGAGCGCGCGTCGCACCGAGTTCTCGCCGATTCGGTAAACCGTTGCCGCACCCGCCGATTCGACGTCGGCGACGAGCGCGACCCGCTGCTGTAGCTCGGCCGTCAGCGGACCGGGCGCGATCACGGTCAGGTCGGCCTGCACCAGCACATGGTCGACCGGGGCGGGCAGCGCCGCCTCCATGGCGGCCTCGGCATCGGCCGCACTGGTCACCCCGCCGTGCAGCAGCGCCCTGGCAGGCGACCCGAGCGCACCGCGTCCGACGAGACCGACCTCGGCCGCCTCGCGCACGGTGTTCTCGACCGCCTCGCGCCGGAAGTGCCTGCGCCTGCGCGGCTGCCGCCAGGCCAGGATGCGGCCGACGTCGGCGGGGGCTACGGCGGCGCCGGACGGATACTCGGCCAGCAGTTCGAGGACGGCGCGCCGGTCGCGCGGCGCGGTCGGGGTGCGCAGTTCCAGGGAGAGCGCGGCCAGCGGCTTGTCGTTGGCGTCGCGCATGCCGATCATCCACGGCATCCGGTCCAGGTCGAGCCACACCATGGCGAGCACCGTCCAGCGGCGGGCCGCCGGACCCTCCAGCCATCCGTCGGCGGCGGGAGTCGGCGCCCAGAAGTCGTCCACGGAGTCGAAATCCGGCGGTGGATCCGGTTGCCCCTTCTCGATGAGCTTCGCGGCCGCCAGCAGCTCGACGAGCAGGCCCGCCCGCATCTCGTCGATGCCGGTCTGCTTGGCGATGCGGCGCAGCTCGCGCACGCCGAGCCCGCCTGCGCGCAGGGCGGGCGCAGGCGCTTGTCCGAGCGCTTCCAGGATGTCGGTGCAATGGCGCAACAGCTCGCCCACCTCACCCGCGGCGACGGCGTTGACCTCGGCGGGGGCCTGCTTGGTCAGCTCCGGCTTCGGGGGCATGAGGGCATGCGGGTGGGTCACCGGCTCGCGGCGCAGCACTTGGCCGACGGTGATCGGCAGCTCGACGGTCTCGTCATCGACGCGGTGCAACAGCCGGCGGGCGAGCAGCTGCTGGACCGGGCGGTCGGCGGGGGTGCCAGGTGCGGCGTCCCTGGTGCGGCCGCGCGGACCGGTGCCTGCCAGCTTCTCGAGCAGGGCGTGTTCGGCGGGGGAGATCTCGGCCAGCGCCGCGGTGATCTCGGCTTCGGTGAGCGCGTCGGGCAGCTCGGTGCTGCTGCCCATCGGCCAGGGCAGCGCCTCGGCCGCGGTGGCGACCAGGTGCAGATCGTCACGGTCGAGCCAGACCAGTGCGCGGGCGGTCAGCCGATCGAGCGACTCCTCGATCGCGGCCTTGGTCGCGCGTCCTTTCAGTTGCGCGTGCAACGCCTTGCGGGTCAGCGGCGTGCTGTCGCCCGGCGCTCGCGTCGCACCGTGCACCGCAAGCGTTTCCACGAGGGCGAAGTCGAGGGTGTTCAAATCGTCGGTGGCGCGCAGCACCGAGGCGCGCTGTTCGGCCCTGGCCGCGAGCACCGCCATCGAGGATGGCAGCGGCACGGCGAGATCGGGCCGCAATTGCAGCAGGTGCACCAGTTGGTCATCGCTGCGCGCGCCGAGCCACGCGGCAAGGGCACTGGTCACGGTCATCCAATCCAGCCTAATCTGTCCCGCCTCTCCGCGTTCAAGGCCAGGCTCAGGTGCGGGGCTGGGTTGCGTTGGCGGCCGGCGGCAAGGAGATGGCTGAGTTGGCTCGTCCCCGGTGAGGTACCCGGGCCGTGCGAAATCTGCCGTCGCGTAAGGCATATCAGCGCTGCCGGCGGAGCGGGAGGTTCTCCGGTGGCGCGACCCGGCTCGAGCAGGTCAGAGGGGAAGGAGGCTCGAACGCGGGGGTTTGCACCTCCCGCTAGCATGAGGGCGTGGTGAACAAATCGAAGAAACCCTATGTCGACAACGGTTGGCCCCAGGTGGCCGATGGTGATCACGCGGTCACTGAGCTCTCGTCGACCCGTTCCGGTGGCCTGTCGCCCTACGGCGAGGACACCGAGTTCCCGGTCCCGGCCGAGCAACTGGCCTACGTGCACCCTCAGACGGTGATCAACCGCTGATCTCGCCGATCACGGCCGTAGGTACGAACAAGGCCCCCGCATCCTCGTTGATGCGGGGGCCTTGTTCGTGAACGGGCGAAACTCAGGAGGGCAGCAGGCCCTTGTTCGCCTCGTAGAAGTTCACGACCGTGGGGTCCAGCGTGACCCCGTTCGCCTTGGCGGCGTTGAAGAAATCGAGTGCGGGCTGCGGGATCTGCACGCCCTGCTGCTGCACCGCGGCGATCGCGCGGTCGACGGCCTGGAAGATCTCCTGGTTGGCGTCGGCGGCCTGCGCCTGCTGCGGGGCGGACTGCTCGGGGGCCCACCGCGGGGTGTCGACGGTGGCCGGAGCGCTGCGCTGGCTCGGTGAGCTCTTGAGCCCCAGCTTGGACGAGCACGAGGGCCAAGCGCCCCAGCCCTGTGAGGCCAGGACCTTTTCGGCGACGACGATCTGCTCTTCGCGGCTGGCCTGGTTGGCGGTGGCCGCGTACTCCTGGCCGCCGTGGGAGTTCCAGGTGCTCGGGGAGAACTGCAGGCCGCCCTGGAAACCGTTGCCGGTGTTGATGCCCCAGTTGCCGCCCGCTTCACACTGCGCGAGGCGATCCCAGTCGGAGTCGGGAGCCGCGCTGGCGTTTCCCGCGAGGGCAACACCTGCGGTGCCGAAGATCGCGCCGGTGACGGCGACCTTGGCTACGGTGCGCCCGGTGGAGGTCGGCTTGCGATGGCGTCCACTCATATCGGGTTCTTCCTCTCGTCCGCACCTGCGAGGTTTCGCTCGGGTTCGGACTGAGAGGTCGTCCGTCCCGCCCCCGCCCCTGTTTCCGTCGGGGTCCGGTACCCGCGGGGCGAGGTTCGGTGCGGCGGGCCGGTGGTGCCGGGTGTCCCGGCTGGGATAGACCGTACGTCGATCGCCGCGAAAAATCACTATTTGATAACCGGCGTGTACCCGTCGGTCTCGATGTGGTCTCGGCCGCTGCGAAATCGCTTCCGCGCAGCTAGAAGCCGCGGCGCGTGGATGGCTCCGGTCCGTTGCCGGTCCGTGACTCGTGCTTGATGTGACGAGGATCACACCGCAGGGTGGGTAACGAAAGGCTCGGGTACCCAGTTGCCGGTCATCTGGACCGGCGGCCGGACCAGAGCGCGAACACGAGCGCGCAGAGGAAGCCGACGGGCGTCAGCATCGCGAGCAGATACAGCCACAGTCCCGGCTGCCCGTCGGTGAGGATCGGCGTCAGGAAGATCGCGATGATGGCCAGCAATCCGACCGCGAACAGGCCGAGCGCGAGCTTCAACAACCAATCTCCTGACCGGCGCGGCGAGCTGCTCGGCGGCGGCGGTACGGAAGGGTTCGTCACCTCTCGACGGTAAAACTGATGTGCTTCGGTTATCGCCACCGGGGTAGACTCGATGACAATCGCGTCCTACAGGCTTGTGGGGCGCGTTCTTTACGCAAACTGACAGGAACTGCTCCCGGCGGGAATTCGTCGCGCAGTTTCGAGCAGACAGGTGTGCTCGGACCGACCGGGTCCGGGTGTCGAATGATGAACGGGTGAGCGCAGTGCCGACCGGCAGGGTGAAGTGGTACGACGTCGAAAAGGGCTTCGGCTTCCTTTCCCAGGACGAGGGTGAGGACGTCTACGTCCGCTCGTCCGCGCTGCCCGACGGTGTCGAAGGCCTGAAGCCCGGGCAGCGTGTCGAATTCGGCATGGCCGCGGGCCGTCGCGGTCCGCAGGCGCTCAGCCTCAAGCTGCTCGAGGCGCCGCCGTCGGTGCGGCAGGGCCAGGAGCGCGACCGCAGTGCCCGCAAGGAGCCCACCGGCCCGCGCCGCACGCCCGACGAGCTGCACGGGATGGTCGAGGACATGATCACCCTGCTGGAGACCAAGGTGCAGCCGGACCTGCGCAAGGGCCGGTACCCGGATCGCAAGTCCGCGCGCACCATTTCCGAGGTCGTCCGCGCCGTCGCGCGCGAGCTCGACCACTGACGAGCCGCGAGCGCTCGCTCGGTCGAGCGCCGATGATCCGGTCCCTGTCGTGACCGATCCGCCGGGATGCCGTGTGCGCCCGGCGGATCGAGCGATCAGGCCGTGCGGATCGACCAAGCGGCGTGCGGAACGGTTGTCTCCCTGCCGTTCTCGTCGATCGCGGGCACCGGCAGCTGCAATTCCACGCCGATGAGCCTGAGTTCGGGCAGCGGCCGCGAATCGATGGTCAGGGCGAGCGCGCCCTCGGGGTAGTCGTTGTGGCTCACCACGCGGTCCACGACGTCGCCGTTCGGCAGCGCATAGACCAGCTGCGCCAGCCACGGCGCGTCGGCGATCGAACGGGGCAGCGACAGTTGCAGCGGATAACCCGCGGGAACCTCGAGATCGATGGATTCGCCACCGCGGCAATTGGACAGGTCGAGCTGGTCCTCGCCGACGATCCTGATGTCGCAGTACTGGTACGGCGGCACGGTGACCGACCTGCCGTGCGCGTAGGCGGTGATCTCGGGGTCGTGGTCGGGCGCGTTGCGCACCGTCACGGTCACCACGACGGCGACCGTGGCGGCGACCAGCAACAGCGCGACCGCGGACAGCGCGGCGATGGTGCGGCCAGTGAGCTTGTTCACCAGATCGGATCTCCCGTTTCTCGTTGGATGCTGTCGCCGTGCGGTTTACGCGCCGCGGGCACTTCCTGTTCCGCGTGCTGCGGCCGGTTCCCGCCGAAGCCGGGCAACAGCGAGTGGCCGCGATAGCTGACGAAGGTCTGGATCAGTCCGAGCACGAGTATTCCGGAGACGACCGCGAAACCCTTCCAGTAGTCGGTCGGCAGCAGCACGCCCGCCGCGCCGCCGACCACCCAGCTCAGCTGGAGCACGGTCTCCGAGCGGCCGAATCCGGAGGCGATCGACTCCGGCGGCAGGTCGTCCTGGATCGACGCGTCCAGCGACACCTTCGCCAGCGCGCTCGCGCCCGCCGCGACCAGGGTGGCCACCGCCGCGCCGAGCAGGTTGTCGGCGAACACCGCGAAGATCGCGACCCCGGTGCACGCGGCGGTGCAGCCGAGCACGATGAGCGATGGCCTGCCGAGCGCGAGACGGGCGCCGGTGGCGTTGCCCGTGAAGTTGCCGATCGCGGCGGCCGCGCCGACCGCGCCGAGCATCGCCGCCTGCTGCACCGGCCGATGCTCGGTCGCCTTGGCCACGAACGCCACGTAAAAGGTGAGGAAACCGGTCAGCACGCGGATGGCGCTGTTGCCCCACAGTCCGGTCACCACGGCGCGGCCGAGCGGCTGCCTGCGTTTGCGTGCGGGCACCGCGGACTGCGCGCCCTGGCGCAGCACCTCGGTGTGCGCGTCGTCGCCGTGATAGCTCAGTGTCGCGGGCACCTCGCCCTCGGTCACCTCGACCCAGCTCGGGATGCGCAGGCTCAGATAGGTGCCCGCGCCCGCGATCAGGACGGCGAGCACGAGCGCCCCCGTGGAGCCCGCGATGGTCGCGATCAGCGCGGCGACGGTTCCGGCGCCGATGGTGCCGCCGACCAGACCGAAGACGGTGAGCCGGGAATTGGTGCGCACCAGGTCGATATCCGGTGGCAGCACGCGCGGTGTCACCGCGCTCTTGAGCACCGAGAACGACTTGCTGCCGATCATCATGCACAGCGCGAGCGGATAGAGCGCCCAGGTGTCGAACTGCATGATCAGCACCACCGCGAGCACGGCGCGCGCCCCGAACGAGGTCGCCAGCGCCAGCCTGCGGCCGCGCTGCAGACGGTCGAGCAGCGGGCCGATCAGCGGCGCGATCACCGCGAACGGCGCGATGGTGATCAAGAGATACAGCGCGACATTGGACTTGCTCTCCGCGGTTGCGCTGGCGAAGAACAGCGTGTTGGCCAGTGCCACCGCGATCGCGGCGTCCAGCGCGAAGTTCGCCATGGTGGCGTAGGTCAGCGCGGTGAGGCCGGACTTGTCCGCGCCGTCCGCCTTGGCGGCGCGCTGGAAGGTGGCGATGCCCTTCTCGGTGAGTTCCTTGCCGCGCAGTGCGGCGACCCTGGTGACGGTCAGTTTGCGCGGAGCGCGCTGCTCGCTCGGCGGTGCGGCGGGTTCCTGCCGTTCGGGTTCGGGGGGCCGGTCCTGCGCCTCGAAGCGCTTGGTGTCGGCGGGCCGTTGCGCGGGCGTGTGCGGGAAGACGCGGCGCGGGGTCTTGCGGGTCGGCTCGTCGGGCGGACCGGAGCGGGCGGGCGGCCTGTCCGTCCGTCCGGGCGGATCGAGTTCGGGCGGCGTCTTGCGCAACGGACCGAGTGGGTCGCGCTGCGGCGCGTGGCGGCGGGGATCCAGCGGCGGCAGCGGTCTGCGCCCGGACGGCGCGCTGGGCGGGGGATACCGGTCGTAGCCGGGATGCCGGCCGATCGGCGCTTCCTCGCCATCCCATGGACCACGCTCGGGACCGAAGGGATCGCGCGGAGTAGTCACCCCTCAATTCTGTCGTACTGCGACGACAGGAACTCACCGGCGCTCCACGTTGCGGGCCAGAAGTGACGTTCCTCGCGTCCCGTGACGGCTCAGGCGGGCACGAAACGGACCTCGAACATGGCCGGCCAGTATTTCCCGGTGATCAGGAAGCGATCGGTGCCGGGCAGCTGGGCGATCCCGTTGAGCACCTCGGCGTCGGCGCGCTGCTCGCGGGTGAGCAGCGCGGAGGCGTCGGCGACGCCGAGCACGACGCCGGAATCGGGGTCGATGCGCAGGATCCGGTTCGTCGGGTAGTCGTTGGCGTAGACCGAACCGTCCGCGGCGCAGTCGAGTTCGTTCAGGTGCGCGCCCCTCTGGCCACGGAGGGTGACCGAACCGGTCGGCGTGAAGGTGACCGGATCGCGGAAGGTCAGCGTGTTCGTCCCGTCGCTCATGACCAGCCGGCCGTCGCGGGCGCACAGCCCCCAGCCCTCACCCTGATAGGCGGCCTCTGTCCGGGTGTGGAGGGTGACCGGATCGCGGGCGAAGGCGACGCCGTCCTGCCAGGTCAGCTGCCACAGGGTGTCGCCCGCTCTGGCGATGCCTTCACCGAAATACGGCTCCGGCAACTCGACGCGGGTCAGCTCGGCGCCCGTCCGCAGATCGGTGGCGCGCACGGTGGAGCGGCCGCGCAGCCCGGTGCCTTCGTACAGGGTGTCGCCGTCCACCTCGAGCCCCTGTGTGAAGGCCCCTGGATCGTGTGGACGGACGCCGACGACCTCGATCCGCAGCCCCGGCGGCTCCGGCTCGGCGTCGCCGCAACCGCCCGTCAGGAGCGAACCGACCAGCACACCGATGGCCAACGCACGCGGATTCAGCTCCATACGGCAAAATGTAGGCCGTGAGCGCAGTTTCTGTTTCGGAGCCCGACGTCCGGCCGGTACTCGCCGAAGCCGTGGACCTGGCCCGCCGTGCGCTCCTGGAGTTGGAGCCCTCCGCCGTCGGCGCGCACCTAGGTGTCAGCGCCGAGGACGAGAGCGCGGCGACCCATCGGTTCGAGGCCACGCTGCCCGGCTATCGCGGCTGGCAGTGGGCCGTGGTCGTGGCGGCGCCGCCGGACGCGGACCGTGCGACGGTCAGCGAGTCCGCGTTGCTGCCCGGCCCCGACGCGCTCGTCGCGCCCGACTTCGTGCCGTGGGAGCAGCGCATCCGCCCGGGCGACCTGTCGCCGGGCGACCTGCTCGCCCCGGCGCAGGACGACCCGCGCCTTGCGCCCGGCTACGTGGCCAGCAGCGATCCCGAGATCGACGAGGTCGCGCTGGAGATCGGCCTCGGCCGCACCAAGGTGCTCAGCGAAGAGGGCCGCGTCGAGGCGGCCGAACGCTGGTACTCCGAATACGGCCCCGACACCGACATGGCCAAGGCCGCCCCCGCCACCTGCGGCACGTGCGGCTTCTACCTGCCGCTGGCGGGCGCGCTGCGCGCCGCCTTCGGCGTCTGCGGCAACGCGATGGGCGCCGACGGCCGCGTGGTGCACGCCGAATACGGCTGCGGAGCCCACTCCGACGTGGTCGCGCCGACCGGCAGCGGCTCCCCGCTCTACGAGGCCTACGACGACGCGGCCTTCGACGTGATTCCGTCCGAGGAGCTGGGCAAGCCCGCGAGCCGGTCCGACGTCGTCGCCGGTGACGGGGCGCAGTCCGCTCCCGAAGCCGTGAGTGCCGAAACTGCCGCGGACGAAGGTGTTTCCGCGGCCGCCGAGACCGAGGCACAGGTCGTCGACGGGGAGAGCGTTGCCGCCGCTGTCGATTCGATCGGCGAGCAGACCGCGACCATCGACACGTCGGCCGGTACCGAGGTCGGAGGCGATTCGGCCGAGGGCGTAGCCGCTGCCGAGGATCTCGGGGTCGAGCAGGCAAAGCCGGTCGCCGAAACCGCGGCCGTCGCCGAACCCGTTGCGCATCCGGAAGCGATTGCCGACGCCACCACCGCCGAATCGGCTGTGGCCGCCGCGGTGGATGCCGAAAAGGATTCGGAGCTCGGCGGTTCGGTCGCCGATGAGACCGTGACCCCCGAGCAGAGCGGCGTGCGCGAAGCGGCAGCCGAGGAGCGGACCGCTGCCGATGCGCCGGTGTTCGACGAATCGGCGAACGCGGAGACGAACGCAGCTGAACCGGTGACCGGTGAAGTGCCGTCGTTGGATGCCGGCCCGGCGGCCGAATCGGTTGCTGACGTAGCGCCTGCGGCCGAGTCGGTTGCGGCTGAATCGGTGATCGGTGAAGCGGCATCGTTGGAGACGAGCCCAGCAGCCGAATCCGTGGCTGACACAGCGCCTGCCGCCGAGGCGAAGACGGCCGAAGCGGTGACCGGTGAAGCGTCGATGGTGGAGAGCAGCCCAGCGGCCGAGTCGGTGACCGACGCAGCCCTCGCCGTCGAGCCGGGCGCGGAAGCAGGCGAGGGGCCGACGGCCTCGGAGTCGAGCACTGCCGAGCCGGGTGTGGCTGAATCGGTGACTGGCGAAGCGTCGACGGTCGACAGCAGCCCGGCGGCCGACGCAACGCCCGCCCCCGAGTCGGGCGCGGTGAGCGTGGACGCAGGCGACGTGCAGCCGTCGACCTCGGATGACGCCTCGGCACCCTCGGAGTCGAATGCCGCCGAGCCGGTGACAGCTGAGGTGCCGTCGCTGGAGGCGACCCCGGCCGAATCCCCGACCGATGCAACACCTGTCGCCGAGTCGAGCGCGGTGAGCGTGGAAGCGGAGGATGTGCCACCAACGGTTTCGGATGATGCCTCGGCCCCCTCGGAGTCGGACGCTGACGAGCCGGTGACGGGTGAAGTGCCGCCGCTGGAGACGAGCCCGGCCGAATCCCTGGCTGATGCAACACCTGCCGCCGAGTCGACCGCGGTCAACGCGGAAGCCGACGATGTGCAGCCGTCGCTTTCGGAGGACGCCGCCACAGCCGCGGGCACCGAAGCGCCCGCGAGCGACGTTGCCGCCGAGCCGGGTTCGACGCCCGCCGCGCAGGCGGGTGCGGATGACAAGGCGGAATCGCGGCCGGAGTCCGGGTCATAGCCGCGGAACTGGTCGGCTCGGCCGACCCGTTCGGCACCGAAGGGCTGCGCGCCGCCGTTCTCGCCTCGTGGCGTGATTCGCCGACCCGGCTTCGGGAGGACGCCGCCACCGAGGCGGATCTGGTCCGCGCCGGTTACCGTGACCGGCTGCTGACCGAGATGGCGCAGAACGCCGCCGACGCCGCGGCCAAGGCGGGCGTCCCCGGCCGGGTTCGCGTCCAGCTGGACGGTCGTACGTTGTCCATCGCGAACACCGGTGCGCCATTGGACGTTTCCGGCGTGCACGCCCTCACGGCTCTGCGGGCTTCCGGAAAGGCCGAGGCAGCCACGGTCGGTCGTTTCGGCGTCGGGTTCACCGCCGTGCTCGCGGTGAGCGACGACATCGAGTTCCGCTCCACCACCGGATCGCTGCACCTCTCCCGCGACAGAACGCGAGAGGCGCTGAGCGAGGGCGGAATAGCCACGCCGAACGCGGTGCGTCCTGATCGGCCTGCCGATGCGGACCCTGCCGCGCCGACCTTCCAACCCCCTGCGCTTCGCTTGGCCTGGCCCGTCGAGGCCCGCCCCGCACCGGGCTTCGATACCGAGGTCGTGGTGCGCCTGCGCGCCGACGTGGACGCCGAGGCCCTACTCACCGCCATGCACGACGAGGCCGCGGATCTGCTCCTGGAACTGCCCGCCCTGCAAGTCCTTCGGATCGATGACGCCGAGTTCACCTCCGTGGTGCGCGAACTCGGCGACGGTCTGGCGGAACTGGGGGTGACCGGTCCGGACGATCGCCGCCGCACCTGGTGGCAGTTCCGTACGCCGCGCGCGCGATGGCTGCTGCCGCTGCGCGACGGCAAGCCCCACGCCGCGCCGCACGACGTCCTGCGGGCACCCACTCGTTCCGACGAGGAACTGTCCCTGCCCGCCCTGCTGATCGCCGATATCCCGATGCAGCCGGACCGGCGCCGCCTGCTGCCCGGCGCCCGCGTCGCCGAACTGGCCTCGGGCTATGCCGATTTCGCACGGGCGCTGCCCCCGGCCGACCGGCTCGTCTTGGTCCCCGCGCCGGGTTTCGCCCGCAGCGAGGCCGACGGCCTGCTCCGCGAGGCCCTCGTCCGCGAACTGCAAACCCACTCGTGGTTGCCCGTGGTCGACACGAGCACGCGGCGCACCGAATCCGGTCCGGCGGACGCCGACACCCCGGAAACGGTCGATCGCGCCGGTGAGCTCGGCCACGGCGTCGACCTGGATCGAGACGCGGCACCCACGGCGGTGCCTACTCGCGCGAGCGTCTTCCCCTACCTCACACCGGAATTGGCCCGCCTCCTCGACGACGTGGTCGGCCCCCTCGTCATCCCCGAACTGTCGGACCGCGCCCACACCGAAGCACTCGCGGTGCTCGACGTGCACCGCCTCGGCCTGGCGAGGCTCGCGGAGCTCTCCAGCGGTGTGGATCGCCCGCCCGCCTGGTGGCGGGAGTGGTACGCGGCGCTGGAACCGTTCGTCGTGGACCCGCTGACCGCCGAGGAACTCGGGGCGCTCGCTGTTCCGCTGGCCGACGGCCGCTTGGTGACCGGTCCGCGCACCGTCGTCCTGGACGACCTGCTCGAGGTCGCCATCCCGTTGCACTGGGCGCGCCTCGTGCATCCGGAGGCCGCGCACCCGCTGCTGTCGCGCCTCGGCGCTCGCTCGGCCACCGCCGAGGACCTGCTCGCCGATCCGGCGCTGCACGCGGACCTGGCGGACCACCCGGACGATCCCGACCTGGTCGACGCGGTGCTGCGCCTGGCCGCGCACGCTGATCCGGACGCGCTGCCGCCCTGGCTCGGCATGATCGAATTGCCGGACGCCACAGGCGAATTGCTGCCCGCCGACGAACTGCTGCTGCCCGAGGCGCCGCTGTACGCGTTGCTGGTCGAGGACGCGCCGCTCGGGACCCTCTCCGAGGAGGTCGTGGCCGAGTACGGCGCGCAGGCGCTGCGAGCCGTCGGTGTCGGCTGGGATTTCGGCATCGTCGCCGAGTCCGATCCGACCGGACCCGATCACCATCTGGACGACGAAGAGGCCTGGTGGGCAGGCCTGCCCGAGGAGCCGTCCGAATTCGTCGCCGTCCGCGATCTGGACCTGGTCGACGACATCGCCTGGCCGGACGCCCTGCACCAGCTGCTTTCCGAACCGCGGACCAGGCGTCTGCTGGCCGACCCGGACGGCTACACCGCCTGGTGGCTGCGCAGGCACGCGCGTTTGGACGGCATCCCGCTCGGCCACTACCGCCATCCCCGCGACGCCGAATTCACCGGCCTCCTCCCGGAATTCGCGGTGCCTGGCCTGAGCCACGCCGACCTGGAGGTGCTGCGCACCGTCCTCGCGAATCCGGAGCGGATCACCCCGGACCTGGCCGACGCCCTGCTGGCCGCGCTGGCCGATCCGGCGAACAGCCCTGAGCCGGAAGTCGTTTCGCGGGCGCACCGCCACCTTGCTGCCGTGGCGGACCGCCTGGACCTCACCGAGCTGGTGCTGCCGGAACGGGTGCGCGCGCTGTCCGGCGCGACGGTGGCCGCCTCGGACGCGATGGTGCTCGACCTGCTGTGGTTCGGCCTCGCGCTGCCGCCCGATCGCCTCGTCTTCGGCGATCAGGAGACCGCATCCGGCCTGGCGACCCTGCTCGACCTGCCGCTGGTGTCGGAGTCGGTTACCGCCGAGGTGCTCGGCGCAGGCCTGCGCACCTCCTGGTCTGCGGCGCCGCTGGGAGTTGTGCTGCGCCAACTGTTCTCGCTCGCGCCGCAGGAGGGCGAGCTGGTGTTGCACGAGGACCTGCGGGTACGTCTTTCGGGGGCGGCGACCGGCACGGTGTCCGTGCCATGGTGGCGTACGGGAACCGAGACGCACGTCCGCATGCCCGCCGCGGTCGACGGAACGTCGCCCGCGGCTTCCTGAGCGGCTGTTACGCCGCGTACCCCGCGATCATCTCGCTCAGCAGATCGAGCTGGGTGCGCACCGCCTCGCTGTCGTTGTCGACGAGCCAGCGCAGCACGACGCCGTCGATGACGTTGAGGGTGAAGCGGCTCAGGGTCTGCACCGGCACCGACCACTCGGTGGCCGTGGCGTCGCGCGCGTGGTCGAGGATATCGGTGAGCGTCGAGTCGTTGAAGGCGTACTGCTCGCGCGCGATGGCGAGTTTTTTCGGGGTCTGTTCCCCTTCGCGCAACGCATAAGTCGTTGTTTCGTAGGTGAGCAGTTGTCGTTCCGGTGTGGCCTCGATGTTGAGCCACATCAGTTCGAGCCCGGCGCGCACCAATTTTTGAAGCGCTTCTTTTCCACTTTCGACGTCTTGCCAAACTGTTTCATTGGCGTCGACGGAATCGCGTAATTCCATCGACAACGCTTTGACCAGCTCGGTCATCAGCGCGTCCTTATTTTCGAAACAGTAATGCACCACACCGAGCGAGACACCGGCTGCTTGAGCCACATCGCGCGTGGTCACGCCTGCCACGCCCTTTTTTTCGGCAAGGCCGATCGCGGCCTCGATAAGGTGGGCCCGTCGTTCTTCGACGCTCAATCGGGAGGACACCTCAGCGAGTTAAGCGCCCGCAGCGCGCGCAGTCAATTCGCGCCGCAGAAAAATCTGGACTGGACGAATGTCCAGTTGTGTGGTTCGCTGCCAAAACGGAAGAAGGGAGGCTCGGATGCCGGTGCCACGCAGAACGGTTCTCGCCCGAACCGCGGTAGGTTCGGCCGCGCTCGCCGCCACGAGCGTCGTGCCGGGGCTGACCGCCACACTCGGGGCGAGCGCCGCCGCCGCACCGGACGCGGGCTACCAGGCCGGCGTCGGCCTCTCCGACCTCACCGGGCCGGCCGCCGAATGCGGGATGATGGGCTACTCCCAGCTCGAGCAGACCACCGCGGGCATCCATCTGCGTCCGCGCGCCCGTGCGTACGTGATCGCCGCGGGCGGGCGGCGCATCGTCTTCGTCGTCGCCGAGAACGGCATGATCTTCCAGTCGGTGCACCGCGGCGTGCTGCTCGAGCTGGCCCGCCGCTTCGGCGATCTCTACACCGAGCAGAACGTGCTGCTCACCTCGACCCATTCGCACGCGACCTGCGGCGGCTCCAGCCACGACTATGCCTACAACCTGTCCATCCTCGGCTTCCAGCAGCAGGTGTACGACGCCGAGGTGAACGGGATCGTCGAGGCCATCGCGGCCGCGCACGCCGATCTCGCGCCCGCCGCCCTAGCGCTCGGCCGCGCGGAATTGCACGACGCCAGCGTCAACCGCTCGCGCGTCGCCTTCGATCGCAACCCCGCGGCCGACCGCGATCACTTCCCCGAGGCCATCGACCCGGCCGTGACCACGCTCTCGATTGCCAAGGGCGGCAAGCGGGTCGGCGCCATCACCTGGTTCGCGACCCACAACACCTCGATGACCAACGCGAACCGGTTGATCAGCGCCGACAACAAGGGCTACGCCTCCTTCACCCATGAGCACACCGAACACGGCGTCCGATACCTCGACGGCGCACCGGACTTCGTGTCCGCCTTCGCCCAGACCAATGCGGGCGACATGTCGCCGAACCTGAACCTGCGCCCCGGCTCCGGGCCGACCGAGGACGAGTTCGAGAACACCCGCCTGATCGGTGAGCGGCAGTACCGCGCCGCCAAGAACGCGCTGACCGCGGCGCGCGCGCTGAGCGGACCGATCGATTCCCTCCTCTGCTACATCGACCTGGCCGATATCGCGGTCGACGGACGCTTCACCCCGGACGGTCAGCCGCGGCACACGGCCTCGGCCGCCGCGGGCGTCTCGTTGATCGCGGGCAGCGTCGAGGACGGGCCCGGCCTGCCGGGCGGGCCGATTCCCGAGGGCGTGCGCAATCCGTTCCTCGGCGCGCTCGGCGATCCGAACCAGCCTGCGCCCGCTTGGCTCGCGGATGCCCAGGCGCCCAAGGCGATCGCCGCGCCGCTCGGTCTGCTGCCGCCGGTGCCGTGGGTGCCGAGCGTGGTGCCGATCCAGCTGGTGCGGATCGGCGAGCTGTATCTGGCGGCCGCGGGCGGTGAGTTCACCATCGTGTCCGGGTTGCGCGTGCGCCGCGCCGTGGCGGAGGCGCTCGGCGTCGGTCTGGACCAGGTGCTGCTCCAGGGCTATGCCAACGCCTACCACGAATACGTCACCACGCCGGAGGAATACGACGCCCAGCAGTACGAGGGCGCGTCGACGCTGTACGGGCGCTACACCTTGCCCGCCTACCAGCAGGAATTCCACCGCCTGGCAACGGCTTTCGCGGCCCGCACCGCGGTTCCGCGCGGCCCGGCCCCGCGAGACGTGTCGAACCTCCAGCCGAACTTCGTGCCCGCGCCGGGGCCGGACGCCACTCCGCCGGGGCGTGGCTTCGGCGACGTGCTGATCCAGCCCGCCTCCTGCGCTCGCGGGGAAAGGGTTGTCGCCGAATTCGTTTCGGCGCATCCGAAGCACAACCCGCGCCGCAACGGCACCTTCCTCGAGGTGCAGCGCCGAACCGGAAGCGGCTGGGTGCGCGTCGCCAACGAGGGGGAGTGGGCGGTGAGATACCACTGGAGCACACGCGGCTCGGCCGAATCGGTGGCCGGGTTCAGCTGGGACGTGCCCGCCGACGCGGAGCCGGGCGACTATCGGTTCGTGCACTTCGCCGACAGCCTCGGCGCCGACGGCGTGCTGCGGCCGTTCACCGGGGTGAGCGCGGAATTCCAGGTGAGCTGATCACCGCAGACCGGTCTGCGCGCCCTTGTCGCCGCGCCGGGCGCCGCGGCGCTGGATCAGGAAGATGGTCAAGCCGATCAGGCCGACCACCAGGCCCATCAGGCAGACGGGCCGGGCCGACTCCCAGCGCTCGCCGCTCGCCCACACGACGATGGTGGCGATCACCCACAGGGCGCTGCCGACGGCGAGCACCGGCCGCGGATCGGTCAGCCGCGGCGGGATCTCCGGCACTTTCTGGGTCACGGCCTCAGCGTAGCGGCGGGAACAGGCGTCCCGCAGTCGGCCGGTCCCGTATCGTTTGCCACTGTGACAACGCCATCGGATGTTCGAGCCCTCGCCGGTGAACTCTCGCTGGCGGTGGTTCGGCTGACGCGACACCTGCGGGGGCGTCGCGCCGACTCACAGATCTCGCTCACCCAGCTCTCCGCCCTGGCCACGCTGGCGCGCGAGGGCGCGATGACACCGGGCGCGCTGGCCGCCAAGGAGCGGGTGCAGCCGCCGTCGATGACCAGGGTGATCGCTTCGCTGTCCGACCTGAACCTGGTGGAGCGCAAGCCGCATCCGACCGACGGACGCCAGATCATCGTCTCGCTCTCCGAATCCGGCCGTGCGTTGATCGCCGACGAGGCCAGCGCACGCGAAGCCTGGATGACCGAGCAACTCTCGTCCCTCACCGACGACCAGCTTGCGGTCCTCACCCAGGCCGTCACCATCATGAAGCACATCGTCTCCGAATCGGAGTAGCCCTCGTCGCACGCGTCCCCCACGCCTCGCAGCGATTGCGAGCGCTGCGAAGCGTGCGCACGGTCCCCGAACTCAGCCGGCGCCGAAGGGGCGGTCGGAGTCGACGATCTCGCGGCCGAGGGGGAAGAGCGAGAGGGGGATGAACTTGAGGTTGGCCCAGCCGAAGGGGATGCCGATGATCGAGAGGAACAGCGGGATGCTGGTGAGCAGGTGGCCGAGGGCAAGCCACCAGCCGGCCACGATGAACCAGATGATGTTGCCGATCAGCGAGCCCGCGCCCGCGCCCGGTTTCTCCACCGTGGTGCGGCCGAACGGCCACAGAACATAGGCCGCGATGCGGAACGAGGCGATGCCGAACGGGATCGTGATGATCAGGATGAAGCAGATGATCCCGGCGACGACGTAGCCGAGCGCCATCCAGAACCCGGCGAAGATGAGCCAGAGGATGTTGAGAACCAGCTGAAGCGGCTTCATGTTCTCCAGGATGCCAGCCTGTCGCCGACCCGTGGGGACATTCCGGGTCGGGCGCGGAACCCGCACCCGGTCCGAGGAAGCCGCGGTCAGAAGAACCAGCCGAGCACCGCGTCCCGGTCGGCGCCGAACGCCTCCTCGAGCGCGCGCAGCGTGCCGTAATCCTTGACCTGGAGCCGATTCGCCGCCGCGAACGCGCGCGCCGAGTAAGCGCCGAGGTACATGCTGCCCAGGACGTCGATGCCGAGCTCGATGTCTGCCGCCCGGTCGGTGGGCGCGCACTCGGCCTGTCCGTTGCGCACGGTGAGCGCGAACGTGCCACCCGCCGCGCGGAACGGGTCGGTGACGCCGAGGACGACGTCGAGATCGGTCCCGTAGTCGCGGGCCGTCAGCGCGCCGGGGACGTTCATCAGCCGCAGCCAGAGGTTGTCGTAGCGCGCGGTGGTGCGGACCAGCCGGGGATTCCGCAGCAGGTACGGGAGCGGGTCGTTGTCGCTGAGCTCGGCCTTGACCTGGGTGACCAGGTCCAGACCGAACAGTGCGCGCCAGAGCGCGGCGTGCGCGTCGGTGGTGACCGTGCGCATCTCGACGACGTCGACGATCATCTCCCTGCCCTCGCGGTAGTAGCGATAGAGCGCGTAGCCGTCCGGGTGCAGCAGCGTGAACAGATCCGAGCCGCCGCCGCGGAACCGCTCCGGATCGGCGAACAGATGGCCCCACGACGCGTCGGGCCGCACTTGCGCGCCCGGGGTCGGCCTGCGCCAGCGGTCGTAGATCTCGCGCACCCGGTCGGCGACGTCAGCGAGCATCACGAGCTCGACGCCGCCGGGATCCGGTGTGCTGGGCAGGAATTCGACGAACCTGCGATCGATCTCGACCGCGTTCAGCCGCACCGTCGGCCCGTACCCGAACCGCCCGTAGATGCCGCCCTCGCTCGCCGTGAAGATGGTCAGCGGCAGGCCCTGCGCCTCGGTGCGCCGATGCTGCTCGGTGTACATGGCGCGCAGAATGCCGCGCCTGCGGTGCGTGGGCGCGACGCCGACTCCGGCGATGCCGCACGCCGAGACGGTCCGCTCCCCGGGCACGGTCAGGATCATCTCCCGCGACCGGACGTGCCCGACGACGCGGTCGCCGTCCACCGCCACGATGACGTCACGCGGCGGGAACAGTTGCGCCGACCGCTCCAGCCACGCCTCGTCCGACCTCGTGCCGAACGAGGTCTCCACGAGTAGCCGCACCCCCGCCGCGTCCTCCTCGGTGGCCGATCGGACGGTGATGCCGGGTACGAGCGTCATGCGCCGATCGTCACACGACTCCCGCCCCGGCGCACCCGGTTTTCCGGCCGAGACCCGGTCGGGAAAGCACGATCGCCGTGTCCGCACCGGCCGGTCGTTGTCCGGTCCGTACACCGGATCCAGCGGGTGGACCTGGGCCGTTGCCGAGCAAGTGCGGGTCGAGGTCGAACGCGGCGATCCGCCGGTATCCGGTCAGCAGTTGGGCCGTGAAACGCGTCGCCTCATCGACGGTCGCCCCGGTGACGGCGGTCACCGTGGCGGTATCGGACGTGTCGGTTCTAGCGTCGACCTCCTTGGCCAGTCGCAGTGCCGACTCGGCGACCCGTGCTGCTCGATCGAGATCGGCAGCAGCACAGGGAGTTTCGGTCGTGCGCAGGGCGCGCGTCCGAGCGTTCGGTGTAGGTGTGCCATCTTCTCCCCCGCACTCGCGCGCGATGAGGTCGGACCAGTCGCGCGTCAGCTGATCGTGCAGGGTGCTGATCGTGCAGGGTCTCGGAATCGCCTGCGGCCGAGCAGATCATCCGATCGGGATCCGACCACGCCGGGCCGGTGGTGACGGCACGGCCCGTCGGTCCGGCGATGGCGAAAGCGAACAGAATCGCATGCATCTCGCGGTCGCCCTGCCTCGTCCGCTTCCGCTGATCCGGCGGCTCGACTCGCCGAATCAGCGGCGTCCCGCGCGGTGGACGGGTGCGGTTTCGAGCGCCCGGCCGGGGCGGGCAGGATATGGCGGTGGCCGAAGTGATCGATATCGATGATCCCAGCGATCCCCGGGTCGACGATTTTCGCGACCTGGCGTCGGCGGATCGGCGGCCGGACCTGCCCGGTCGCAAGGGACTGGTGATCGCCGAGGGCGTAGTGGTCGTGCAGCGGATGCTGGACTCTCGGTTCCGGCCGAGCGCACTGCTCGGAGTGGCGCGCCGGTACGAGCAGTTGACCGAGGATCTGGCGACGGTCGACCTGCCGTATTACCGGGCCAGCGCCGAGGTGATGGCGGAGATCGTGGGCTTCCACCTCAATCGCGGGGTGCTCGCGGTGGCGCGGCGCCCGCCCGAGTTGACCCTGGACGAGGTGACCGAGGGCGCGCGCACCGTCGCGGTGCTCGAGGGGATCAACGACCACGAGAATCTCGGGTCCATGTTCCGCAACGCGGCCGGACTCGGGGCCGAGGCGGTCCTGTTCGGCGATCGCTGCGCCGATCCGCTGTACCGGCGTGCCGTGCGGGTGTCGATGGGCCACGTCCTCCGGGTGCCGTTCGCTCCGGTGCCGGACTGGCCGAACGGCCTGGAGGTGCTACGGAGCAAAGGATTTCAGATCATCGCGCTCACGCCGAATCCCGCGGCGCCGAATCTGGCCACCGCCATGACGGGCGAACGGGTCGCGTTGCTGCTCGGCGCGGAGGGGCCCGGCCTCACCGAGGACGCGATGCGCGCGACCGATGTCCGCGCGCGCATTCCGATGTCTCCGGGCACCGATTCGCTGAATGTGGCCACGGCCGCGGCGATGGCGTTCTATGAACGGGTGAGAACGTCGTGAGGGACAAGGACATGGTGGATCACCCGACGAACGGTGCGTACCGTCCCTATCCGCCCGCGCAGGATCCGACGCCGTGGGCCGCGGGTATCACCGTGACGGTGATGGTCGCGCTGCTGGCGGCCGTGGCCGTCTACGCGTTCGGCATCGCCCTGGCCCAGGTGCATCCGCTGCTGGCCGTGGTGGTGAACCTGGTGGCGGCGGGTGGCGCCGCGCCTACCGCCTGGCGTGCGCGGTTCACGCCGGTGACCAGGTGGGTGTTGCTCGGCTGCGGAGTGGGCGTGGTGCTCGGCTGGCTGGCGCTCGTCGTCGAGGGTCTGTCGGCGCTGTGAGAAGACCGGCTGTGCAAAGGAAACGGGGCACTTGACGCTCCGCGGATCCGACGCGGGGGTTGGTCCAACGTCGCTTTGGTTCGATGCCGGGCCGGTCCGATTCAGCCGACCCGGTCGCCTCCGCGCAGCCAACCGAACAGCCCACGCCTCGGCTTGATCTCGGTCCGGAGCCTTTCGGAATCGACCAAGGTCGAGTGGTCGGGCGCCGCGCCTTTCGCGTACAACGTGAACCCGCACACCGCGATGTCACCGGGCACCAGCGCGCCTTGGGCCGACGGGGCGCGGTAGTGGAAGCCGAGCCACTCGTTGTTGGCGGCATCGGCGAAGTCGGGCGGGTCGAAGGGCAGCGTCTGCGGGTCGGGCAACTCCCCGGCATGCCAGCGAACGGGATGCTCGCCCGCCCAGAAAGGTCGCTCCCACACCAGCGGAAGGCCCTCGTCCTCCAGGATGTTCACCCTGGTCGAGCTGAACGCGCGGCGGAATTCCCCGCGCTCCCAATGCGCGAACGCGCCCCAGTTGATGGCGGTGTCGAAGGAGAGCAGGTAGGTGTGGTCGGAGGCGAGCGGGCGCACCAGAAGCTCCGGCAGTTTCGTCGGCCGCGGCAGTGCGGCCTGCGCCGAACACACCACGGTGACACCGGGATAGCAGCCGATGTACACCTCGTCCAGGTCAGGGCCCGCGCAGCCGCCGAGGGTGCCGACCATGATCGGCACCACGTCGCGGTCGGCGTAGAGCTGCTTGGCCAGTGCCAGCGCGGCGTCGGGGTCCGGGTCGTGGTCAGCGCGCAGTACCGCCAACGGGTCGGGGGCGTCGACATACCAGAGGGACGAGGCTTTGGACAGCATTTTCCGGCACCTCCCGATGGTCGCACGAAACTACTCCGCGAACTTCCCGCTACCTTTCGTGTCCGGTGACGGTGCGCGTCATCCGGCACGTATCGAAAAATCTACTCGCCTCGGACGACCCGCGACGCAGCTTCCGTGACGGAACACGCCAGCGCGCCGAAAATTTCGGGTCCAGCAATCTGGGCGAGTCACCCAGCAAACTCTGCGGGCAGATGGCACGCGCCAGGGCGCGTCGATTCGACTCAGTGACCCGAGCTGCGCACGCCGAGCAGCACGTCCTCCCAGGACGGCATGGGCGCCTTCCCGCGCTTGGTGCGGTTCGGCTTGGCGGGAGCGGACTTGCCGTTCGCGTTGCCGGACTTGGTGTTCTCCTCGGCGGGCGCGGGGTTCGCTGCCGGTGCCGAGGTGTTCGCGGACTGCGCGCCGTTGGTGGGAGCGCTCGCCGCAGGGGCGGCGTTCGTGCTCGCCGCCTGCGTCGTGGTGCTGTTGCTCGCGGCCGGTATCGCTGCGGAACTGCCGCCCGCGGCCGGTATCGCTGCGGAACTGCCGCCCGCGGCCGGTATCGCTGCGGAACTGCCGCCCGCGGCCGGTATCGCTGCGGAACTGCCACTCGCGGCCGGAATTGCCGCGGCGCTGCCGCCGGTGGCCGGGATCGCCGCGGCGCTGCCGCCTGCGGCGACCGCGCGCTGCTCGAAGTACTCGTCCAGCGTCGGCTGCTGCTGCCGGGCCGTCGCGGGACGCGCGCCGGTGGCGGCGGGCGTTTCCTTGCGCGGCTCGACGACGGGCTCGGCGGGCTCGGGCGCCTCCAGCTCGGCCTGCGGCGGAAGCACTGTCGCCAGACCGCGCAGCGCGCGACCGAAATCGGGATCGATCAGATCCGCGGCGGGATCATCGAGCGGCGAGACCGAACCGCCGTGCGCGTCGGGCTGGTAACGCCAGTGCGCGGCGATCTCGGAACGTCCGTTCTGCCACTGCAACTGGGCCACCCAGTAGCCCTTTTCGTCCTTCCACGCATCCCACTCGGCATTCTCGAGCGTGTGCCCACGCTCGGTGAACGCGGCGGTGACGATATCGATCAGAGTTTCCACGGCGGGGCCGTCGGGACGCACCGGGTGCGCTTTCTGCGCGAGCTCGGCGGCCCGGGCGCGCTCCAGCAACACCGGATACGCGAAACGCTCGACCCGGCTCGCGGGCATGCCGGATTCTTCGGTGACCTGTTCGACGGAGGCCCCGGCACGGATACGGGCCTGGATATCGCGGGGACGCATAGACGCTTCCATTTCGATCTCGATCTGGCCGAATCGGGCAAGGTCTCCGCGCGCGGCGGCTCGTAGCTTGTCGTCTGCGGGCAGCCGGAACTTCTGGCCGGACTCGGTGTCGATGCACACGATGTGCGTGGAGTCGGGCGTCACCCCGATCACTCGAAGTTCACGCACCGTTACCTCCTTATCGCGTCGGCTCGCGACACCGCCCACTTTCCGAAACAGTAGTGCACAGTCGATGATCTCGAGGCAAGACACGCGGCACCAAAATCTGCCGCGCTTTAGAGGAAACGGCTAGTGTTTGCTCTTTGGTTCGGTGCGCGAGGGGTTCACTGGGTTGCTGGCGCACATGCCCAGGGCGGGTATGCGGGCTGTGTTTTTGGCGCGCTGGCGCGCGCGTGTTCGCGGCCCTTATGTCTCGCTTCCGAGCGGTCGGGACTCGCGACTTCGTCGCATGCGCTTCGACCGCTCGGAAGCGAGACGGCCGCGAACGGGCTCGTAAGACTCGCCCTGGACGGGGCTGGGAGGCGGGGAATTTCGGTTGTTCAGTGGGGTTTACCGCTTTTCGGCGGGGCGCCCACGTAATCGTGGTTCGAGCGCGGCGCCCGCGGTCTGGGGTCAGACCACGGGCACCGGGAAATTCGCTCAGGAAAGCTTTTCGACGACCCAGTCGATGCTGCGGGTGAGCTGGCTCACGTCCTCCGGGTCGATGGCCGGGAACATGCCGACGCGCAGCTGGTTGCGGCCCAGCTTGCGGTAGGGCTCGGTGTCCACGATTCCGTTGGCCCGCAGCACCTTCGCGACCTGCGCCGCGTCCACCGAGTCGGCGAAGTCGATGGTGCCGACGACCTGCGAGCGGTGCGCCGGGTCGGTGACGTAGGGGGTCGCGTATTCGCTCGACTCGGCCCACGAGTACAGCCGCGAAGAGGAATCCAGCGTCCGCTTGACCGCCCAGTCCAGACCGCCGTTGGCGTTCAGCCACTCGATCTGGTTGGCGAACAGCAGCAGGGTGCCCAGCGCCGGGGTGTTGTAGGTCTGGTCCTTGGTGCTGTTGTCGATCGCGACCGGGAGCGAGAGGAACTCGGGGGTCCAGCGGCCGCTGTCCTTGATCTCCTCGACCCTGGCCAGCGCCGCGGGGCTCATCAGCGCGACCCACAGGCCGCCGTCGGAGGCGAAGCACTTCTGCGGCGCGAAGTAGTAGACGTCGGCGTCGGCGATGTTCACCGGCAGGCCGCCCGCACCGGAGGTGGCGTCGATGGCGATCAGCGCGTGCTCGGAACCGGCCGGACGCTGCACCGGAATGGCCACGCCCGTCGAGGTCTCGTTGTGCGCCCAGCCGATCAGGTCGGCCGACGGGTCGGCCACCGGCTCGGGAGCGCTGCCCGGCTCGGACGAGACCACGATCGGGTCACCGATGAACGGGTTGCCCTTGGCCACGGCGGCGAACTTGCTGGAGAACTCGCCGTTGGTCAGGTGCAGCGAGCGCTCGCGGATCAGGCCGAACGCGGCGGCGTCCCAGAACGCGGTGGTGCCGCCGTTGCCGAGGACGACCTCGTAGCCGTCGGGCAGGGCGAAGAGCTCGCGCAAGCCGCTGCGCACCCGCGCGACCACGTCCTTCACCGGCTTCTGCCGGTGGGAGGTTCCGAACACCGAGGCCCCCACCTTGACGAGGGACTCCAGCTGTTCCGGGCGCACCTTGGAGGGGCCACAGCCGAACCGTCCGTCGGCGGGCTTGAGGTCGTCGGGAATGGTCGGGAACGCAGTGGTCATGGCCAACAGAATAAAGAGTGTCCGACCTGCTCGGTTCGTGCGGGTGGGTACCCGAGGCCCGTGACGTCCCGGAAATCGGCGAAGGTGTGATCAATTACTCATAGAACCAACGTATTGCTGTGGCGCACGCCACAGTCCGGCTACCCTTTCCGGCCATGGGCATGGCGTCGGCTGATTCCGGGTGGCGGATTCGCGCCCGGCGACCACGGAATTTCGGTCTGCGGGCGGGCGCCCTGTCGGGCGCGGCGCGGCGCGAATTGCTGATCCGCGGCACGGCGGGATCGGCGACCATCCTCGGCATGCGGAAGAGCTCGGCGCCGTCGTTCGCGCTGCCCTTCGTGGCGGGTCCTGGGCCGCAGCCGCGGCGAGGTGAGCCGAGTCACGTGTTCTGGGTTCGCGTGCAGATCGACGAGGAACTCCCGTACGAGACCAGGGTGCGGCAGCGGGTGCGCGAGGAAGACCTGGAGTGGATGCAGCCCGCCGACGTGGTCGCCTGCCGGGTCGATCCGGGGGACCGGGACCGGCTGGTGCTCTATATCCCCGACGCGGACGAGGCGGCCAGGGTGAGCATCGCCAAGATCCTCGCCGATGGGCGCAGGGCCGACGCCACCGTGCTGGCGGCCACGCCGGTGGCGGCCGACTACTCCGGCCGCGACGATCCGGTGCTCCGCCTCGATCTCGAGCTGCACGCCTGGGACGAAGCGCTGCCGTGGCGGGTCCGCCTGATCCAGCCGGTGCCGCTGGCCGCCCTCGGCCTGGTCGACCTCGGCCAGCACCTCGAGGTGGCCTTCTTCACCGTCGATCACGGTGAATCCGTCGCGGTGGACTGGGCGGCTTCGCTCGGCGACGAATAAGGGCGTCTCGCCCCGGCGTGCGGGGTGGATTCGGGCCGCTCGCACTAGGGTCGTCGGATGTGAGTGCGGTGCGGTCGAGACACAGTTACGCCGGACAGTCGGTCGCGGAGCGGCAGGTCGAGCGGCGCGCGTTGTTCTTCGAGGCCGCGCTCACGGTGTTCGCGGAGAAGACGTACGCGCACAGCTCCATCACCGATATCTGCGCGGCGGCGGGGTTGTCCCGCAGGCAGTTCTACGAGCAGTACGCCGGCCGCGAGGAACTGCTCGTCGAGGTCTACGACCGGATTCACGAGCAGGCGCGCGACGCCGTCGCGCGGGCGCTCGCCACGGCGGACGCCGTCGAGCCGCGCGTGCTGGTCGACGTGGCCATCCGCGCCTACATCGAGGCCGTCGTCGGTGACATCCGCAAGGCGAAGGTCGCGTTCGTCGAGATCGTCGGGGTCAGCGAGGCGGTGGAACGGCATCGCGCCGAGGTCAGGGATCGGTGGGGCGCGGTCGTCGAGGCCGCCGCCGGATCGCTGCCGGGAGTGCGCACCCCGCCGGGTGGCTGGCGGGTGGCCATGGCGGCGTTCATCGGGGCGGTCAACGGCCTCGTGCACCAGTGGAGCCTCGACGATCCACGGCCGCCCGTCGAGGTGCTCGTCGACGTGCTGACCACGCTGCTCACCGCACTGGCACTGCCGGACGACGCCTCGAACTGATTGCGTCCCAGACACATCCGTGCCATAGTGTGCCCAAGATTGAGACGCAGGCGTCTCAATCTCGGAAATCGTGAGGATGTGGGTCGATGAGGACCAGTACGAGGCCGGGTCGGATACGCCGGTTCTGCATGGTGTCCATGAGCGCGGCGGTCGCCGTCTCGCTCGCGGGGGTCGGGGCGCAGGCGGGAGCGGAGCCGGACGCGCCGGTCGGTCCTCCCGTCGAAGCCGCGCGCGTGCTGCCGCTGCCGCCTGAACTCGATCAGGCTTTCTACCGCCAGCTCCCGGACGTGCTGGCCGCGGCCGCGCCCGGCGAGGTGATCGCGGTGCGCCAGGTCAACCTGGCGAATTTCGGCCTCATCCCGCTCAATGTGGATGCCTGGCAGGTCTCCTACCGCTCCAACGACAGCAGGGACCAGCCGATCTCGGCCGTCGCCACGCTGATCAAGCCGCGCGGCGTCGCGCCGGAGCCGCGCAAGTTGCTGTCGTTGCAGATCGCCGAGGATTCGACCGCCGGCTACTGCACGCCGTCCTACGCGCTCCAGCACCTCTCCGTCGCGCCGCTGCTCGGGCAGATCGTGGCGCCGGGCGAATTCGTATTCGCCCAAGCCGCATTGCAGCAGGGCTGGGCCGTGGTCATCCCCGATCACCAGGGGCCGAATTCCGCGTACGCCGCGGGTCCGCTCGGCGGTCGCATCACCCTGGACGGCATCCGCGCCGCGACGTCGTTCGCGCCGCTGGAGGTGGGACCCAACGCGCCGGTCGGCCTCTACGGCTACTCGGGCGGTTCCATGCCGACCGGTCACGCCGCCGAACTACGGGCCACCTACGCGCCCGAATTGAACATCGTCGGCGCGGCGCAGGGCGGTGTCGGCGCGGACCTGGGCGCGACGCTGAACATGGCCAACAACCAGGCCACCGCCGGACTGGTGTTCGCCGCGGTGATGGGTCTGGCGCGCGAGTACCCCGAGTTCGCGGCATTCCTCGACCGAAACCTCGATCCGCTCGGCAAGGCACTCGTGGCGGTCAAATCGCCGCTGTGCGTGCAGTACCAGTCGGCACTGTTCCCGTTCCTGAATCTGAAGGGACTCATCCGGACCCAGGGCGATCCGCTGCTCGATCCGGTGGTGGCCGCGATGCTGGAAGACACGAAGCTGGGTAAGACCGTGCCCGACGTGCCGATGTTCATCTGGCATTCGGCGTGGGACGAGATCCTGCCGCTCGGCTCGACCAACGACCTGGTGAACACCTACTGCCAGAACCCGGACGCACGGGTGCAGTTCACCCGCGACCACGCCAGCGAGCACATAATCGCGGAGGTCACCGGCGGTCCCGCGGCCCTGCTGTGGCTGCGTGACCGGCTCGATGGCGTGCCCGCTCAGCCGGGGTGCAGCACCAGCGACATGCCGACAATGCTCGCCACCCCGGGCGAGCTGCCGTTCCTGGCCTCGGTGTTCGGCGAAACCGCCGCCTCGTTCTTCGGGAAGCCGATCGGCGCATGGTAGTTGGAAGATGAAGCACCGCCCCGGGATGTGCGTGGCACGTCGCGGGGCGGTGTGGTCTTCGGACGCTATCGCGTCGGTCTCACCCGGAAACGCTGCGAGCCGGATGCCGTGGCGGGCAAGGAGACCCGCCGCGGCATCCGGCTCGCGATCGTTGTGCGGTCGACGCCTCAGAGGTGGGCGATGGCCGCCCAGCCCGCGACCTCTTCCGGCCTGCGCGCGGCGGGACCGGTGTAGATCGCGGCCGGGCGCACCAGCTTGCCCAGCTGCTTCTGCTCCAGGATGTGCGCACACCAGCCCGCGGTCCGGCCGCAGGTGAACATGGCGGGCATCATGTGCGCGGGCACCTCGGCGAAGTCGAGGATCACCGCCGCCCAGAACTCCACGTTGGTCTCGATGGCGCGGTCGGGGCGACGCTCGCGCAGCTCGGCGAGCGCGGCCTGCTCCAGCGCGGCCGCCACCTCGTAGCGCGGGGCCTGCAAACGCTTGGCGGTGGCGCGCAGCACGCGGGCGCGCGGGTCCTCGGCCCGGTACACCCGGTGACCGAAGCCCATCAGCTTCTCCTTGCGGTCGAGGATGCCCTTGACCAGCGCACGGGCGTCGCCCGTCTTCTCGACCTCTTCGATCATCGGCAGCACGCGGGCCGGGGCGCCGCCGTGCAGCGGACCGGACATCGCGCCGATCGCGCCGGAGAGCGAGGCGGCCACGTCGGCGCCGGTCGAGGCGATGACGCGGGCGGTGAAGGTGGAGGCGTTCATGCCGTGCTCGGCGGCGGAGACCCAGTAGGCGTCGATGGCCTCGGTGTGCCGCGGGTCCGGATCGCCCTTCCATCGGGTCATGAAGCGCTCGGTGACCGTGGTGCACTCGTCGATCTTCTTCTGCGGCACCGCGGGCTGGTAGATGCCGCGCGCCGACTGCGCCACGTAGGACAGCGCCATCACCGAGGCGCGAGCCAGGTTCTCGCGCGCTTCCTGGTCGTCGATGTCGAGCAGCGGCTGGTAGCCCCAGATCGGCGCGAGCATGGCCAGACCGGCCTGCACGTCGACGCGCACGTCGCCGGTGTGCACCGGAAGCGGGAAGGGCTCGGCGGGCGGCAGGCCGCGGCCGAACTCGCCGTCGACAAGTAGCGCCCACACGTCGCCGAAGGTCACCCGGCCCGCGACCAGGTCCTCGATGTCGACGCCGCGGTAGCGCAGCGCGCCGCCGTCCTTGTCCGGTTCGGCGATATCGGTGGTGAAAGCCACCACGCCCTCGAGGCCGCTGACGAAATCGCTGGGTACGGTGGCCTGGCCACCGGGAACCGCGGGGCTGGTAGTCATGTTGTGACTCTCCTTGCACTTCGGGTCGCATGGGTTCTCGCCGATGAGGGTGCTGCTCGCCGAGCACATGCCGATCACCAAAACCTTAGCCCCCTGCTACCGCGGAGTAACGTCTGGCCCATGCGTGACCTGGACAATTCAGCGCCGGATCCCGTCCTGCTCCCGCCGGACGCGGGACGCAACGCGATCGAGCTCCCGGTGGACACCGACCTGTCGTCGATGCGGGCCGAGTACGGCGGCGCGCCCTTCGGCTCCGGCGAGGACATCGACCTCGACGAAACGTGGCTGGCCGGGGGCTGGGAGCCGCTGCTGCGCCACTGGATCGAGCAGGCCACCGCCGTCGGCATCGCCGAACCCAACGCGATGATCCTCGCCACGGTCTCGCTGGCGGGCGGCGCGCCGCGACCGGTCGCCAGAACGGTGCTGTGCAAAGGACTCTCACCGGAAGGTGTGACTTTTTACACGAATTACGACTCCGCCAAGGGCGCGCAACTGGCCGCCGTCCCGTTCGCCGCGGCGACGTTCCTGTGGCCCGCCCTCGGCAGGCAGGTGCACGTGCGCGGGCCGGTCGAGCGATCCTCCGCCGATCAGACCTCGGTGTACTGGCGCTCGCGTCCACGTGACTCCCAGCTCGGGGCGTGGGCCTCGCACCAGTCCCGCCCGATCGGGTCGCGGGCCGAACTGGATCGCGCGCTGGCCGAGACCACCGCGCGGTTCGCCGACGTCGACGAGATCCCGGTGCCGCCGCACTGGGGTGGCTATTTGCTGCGTCCCGACGAGGTGGAGTTCTGGCAGGGCCGACGCGGCAGGCTGCACAACCGGATTCGGGTGCGGATCGCCGAGGGCCGGATGATGGTCGACCGTTTGCAGCCCTGACAAGATCTGATCATGTGATGAATCTCGCGTCGTCTGGCCGGCCGGAAACTCGCTAATCTCCGGCCGGTGAAGCTGCTCGCCGACACCACCCCGCTGCGCAATCCCGACTACCGCAGGCTGTGGACGACCAACATCGTCACCGTCATCGGGGCCCAGCTGTCGGTGGTCGCGGTGCCGCAGCAGATCTTCCAGATCACCGGAAGTTCCGGATATGTCGGACTTTCCGGGCTTTTCGGACTCGTGCCGCTGATCCTGTTCGGGCTGTGGGGCGGTGCGCTCGCCGACGTCATGGACCGGCGCAAACTGATGGTGATCACCACCGCGGGCACCGGCGTCACCGCGGTGCTGTTCTGGGCGCAGGCGGCGGCCGGGCTCGACAACGTCTGGGTGGTGCTGGTCCTGTTCGCCGTGCAGCAGGCGTTCTTCGCGGTGAACCAGCCGACCCGCAGCGCGGCCATCTCCCGCATCCTGCCGCCCGAACAACTCGCCGCCGCCAGTTCGCTGAGCATGACCGTGCAGCAGGTCGGCGCCATCGCGGGGCCGGTGCTCGCGGGTGCGCTCATCCCGCTGATCGGGCTGTCCACGCTCTACCTCGTCGACGCCATCGCCCTGCTCGTCACGCTGTGGGCGGTGTGGCGGCTGCCCGCGTTCCCGCCGACCGGCGACACGCGCAGGGCCGGATTCCGCACGGTCCTGGACGGTTTCACGTACCTGGCCACCCAGCGCATCCTGCTCGCCTCGTTCCTGGTCGACGTCATCGCCATGGTCTTCGGCATGCCGCGCGCGCTGTTCCCGCAGATCGCGCACGAGACCTTCGGCGACCCGGCCAGCGGCGGCGTGGCGCTCGGCCTGCTGTTCGCGGCCATGTCGGCGGGCGCGGTGCTCGGCGGCGTGTTCTCCGGGTGGATTCCGCGCATTCGCCGCCAGGGTCTCGCCGTGATCGTCTGCATCGCGCTGTGGGGCGTCGCGATGGTCGGCTTCGGGCTCGCGGTCGGCTTGGCCGGGCAGCTGTTCGGGCTCGGCGTCTGGCTGTGGATCGCGGTGGCGTTCCTCGCTTTCGGCGGAGCGGTCGACATGGTGTCCGCCGCGCTGCGCACCACCATGTTGCTGACCGTCGCCACCGACGAGATGCGTGGTCGCCTGCAGGGGGTGTTCATCGTGGTGGTCGCTGGTGGCCCGCGGGTCGGTGATGTTGCCCACGGTTTTGCTGCCGCCGGCCTGGGTACCGCGGTCGCCGCGGCGGGCGGCGGCGTGCTGGTGGTGATCGGTGTCGTGCTGGCCGCGTTGGCCTTCCCAGCATTCGTTCGCTACCGGGTCGCCCGCCCGCACACCGAATCGCTGCCCGCCTGACCGGCGAAACCTCACGTGACGACACGGCGTTTGTGAGGTCGCTCGGTGGGCACCCTCGTGGCTGGGCCGCGTGGACAGCGACTAGCGTCTAGGTAATCGCACCGCCGTGCCGACCGCACTTCGATGCCGACGGTCCTAGCCTGAGAGGGATCCTTCCGTGCCCGAGAAAGACATCAACGACGCCAAACCGGTGCTGAGCTACCCGGGTGGCGAATACGCCATGACGATCACCGAAGCCTCCGAAGGCAACGACGGTGTCGACCTCGGCAAATTGCTGGCCAGCACCGGGTACGTCACGTACGACCCCGGATTCATGAACACCGCCCCGACCAAGTCGGCGATCACCTACATCGACGGCGAAGCGGGCATCCTGCGCTACCGCGGCTACCCGATCGACCAGCTGGCCGGTTCCTCGACCTTCATCGAGGTCAGCTACCTGCTGATCTACGGCGAGCTGCCGACCCAGGCTCAGCTCGACGAGTTCACCGACCGGATCCGCCGCCACACGCTGCTGCACGAGGACCTCAAGCGGTTCTTCGACGGCTTCCCGCGCAACGCGCACCCCATGCCGGTGCTCTCCTCCGCGGTCAACGCGCTGTCGGCGTACTACCAGGACTCGCTGGACCCGCGCGACCCCGAGCAGGTCGAGCTGTCCACCATCCGCCTGCTCGCGAAGCTGCCGACCATCGCGGCCTACTCGTACAAGAAGTCCGTCGGCCAGCCGTTCCTCTACCCGGACAACTCGCTGAGCCTGGTGGAGAACTTCCTGCGCATGACCTTCGGTTTCCCGGCCGAGCCCTACGAGGTCGACCCCGAAGTGGCGGCCGCGCTGGACATGCTGCTGATCCTGCACGCCGACCACGAGCAGAACTGCTCCACCTCCACGGTGCGCCTGGTCGGCTCTTCGGACGCCAACCTGTTCACCTCGGTGTCCGGCGGCATCAACGCGCTGTGGGGCCCACTGCACGGCGGCGCCAACCAGGCCGTGCTGGAGATGCTCGACGACATCAAGGCCCAGGGCGGCGACGTCAAGGAGTTCATCCGCAAGGTCAAGAACAAGGAAGACGGCGTGAAGCTCATGGGCTTCGGGCACCGCGTCTACCGCAACTACGACCCGCGCGCCTCCATCGCCAAGAAGCACGCCGACGCCATCCTGCGCAAGCTCGGCGGCGACGACGAGCTGTTCGACATCGCCCAGGCGCTGGAAGAGGCCGCGCTCACCGACGACTACTTCGTCTCGCGCCAGCTCTACCCGAACGTCGACTTCTACACCGGCGTCATCTACAAGGCCATGGGCTTCCCGACCCGCATGTTCACCGTGCTGTTCGCGATGGGCCGGCTGCCCGGCTGGATCGCGCACTGGCGCGAAATGCACAGCGAGCCGCTGAAGATCGGTCGTCCGCGCCAGATCTACACCGGTTACGGCGCGCGCGACTACCGCGAGATCACCAACCGCTGACAATCCAACCCACCTATCGAAGGGGATAGCCGAATGACCAAGCCGGTTGTCGAATTCCAAGAGGGCCCTGCGCCCACCGAGCTCGTGATCAAAGACCTTGTCGTGGGCGAGGGCAAGGAAGCCGTGCCCGGCGGCACCGTCGAGGTGCACTACGTCGGTGTCGAATTCGACAGCGGCGAGGAATTCGATTCGTCGTGGAAGCGTGGCGAATCCATCACCTTCCCGCTGCGCGGCCTGATCCAGGGCTGGCAGGACGGCATCCCCGGCATGAAGGTCGGCGGCCGTCGTCAGCTCACCATCCCGCCGGAGCTCGCCTACGGTCCGGCCGGCGCGGGCCACCACCTTTCCGGCAAGACCTTGATCTTCGTGATCGACCTGCTGAACGCAGGCTGATCGACCGACTCGCTCGTGGCCCGCACTCCCCGGAGTGCGGGCCACGGTCGTATCCGGGGCAATTGGGTGGAACCGGAACGGCTTCCGTTGCGTCGAAGATGATGTGGGCATCGTCGCCCCTCGGCAGAGGGAGACCACCGTCGCATGCTTTCCGAACCGCACCGATCGGTCGGATCTGCGGTGGGGTCATTGGATATAGTCGCCGGAAGACCTAGGCCGCGGAGGGGAAGCAGGGTGATGCGAGCGATGAAGAAGGCCGTGCTGATGGTGGGGGTGCTTGCCGCGGGGGTCGGGCTGGCGGGGTGTGGGGGATCTGCCGGTGGGAGGCGCAGCCTTCCGGTGGTGTGATGAGCAGTGCGACAACGGCTGTCGGGGTTGGCGGTGGATGTGCCGAAGGGGTACAACCCGTGTACGGATGTGCCTGAGAGTGCGCTGAAGTCGGAGCGGTTGGTGAAAGGTGTCGCCGACAACAAGGCCAACGCGGACGGACCCAATGGCACCAAGTGGCGAGGCTGTAGATGGGTCATCGCTGGCGGCAACGGTTACTCGGTGGCGATCCAGGCATCGAATCTCACCATTCCGTATGTTCGCGAGCACTACTCGTTCGACGTTCGAGAACTCACAGTCGCAGGTCGACCGGCGATCACTACGCGCCGCAACGAGACTCGCGCCAGCGAGGTTTGCAATGTCAACGTTGAGATCTGGTACAGCGATGCCAACGACCGGTTCCCGCGCCCACTGAAGTACCTCAGCCGGTTCGCCGTGCAGAACGATTTCGATCAGCACCGTCTCGGGGTGCGCGCCCGCTACTCCCGCGACGAGCTGGAGGAGATCGAGTTCGCGATGCAGACGCTGTCCACCTCGGACATGCGCATCGAAATCCTCGGCGGCTCACGGAAACACAAGAACAGCACCGGCGAGGTCAAGCAGTACCGCATCCTCGGGGCGCGCAATGTCTCGCACGCGGTGGTCGCGTTCCAGACCGTGCTCGACGACGAGAACGGCCCGATCCGGCTGCGGACCTGCCCTCCGGAATCGCTGGCCGCCCAGATCGTGCGATCCATCCCGCCGTGCCAGCCGGGCAAACAGCAGCCCGCCACCTTCCATCCCGACGATCTGCGCCCGAATCGCGACACCTATCTACAGGACAATGCCCGCAACACCCCGCGGGAGCAGTATTGACGCTTGCTCGGCAGGCCCGCGGACGGCGGCGGCTCGGCCGGTCTGCGCGTCGGTCCGCTGCACACCCGGCCCGACGCCGTGCACACGTTGCAGTGGTACGACATCGCCGACGACGGCCGCTACACCGAGGTACGCGCCCAGCACATCAGCGTGCGGCCGACGACGCCCGCCGATCTCGCGGCCGCGTTCTCGCGGTGGATCGATGGTGCCGTGCAGCGCTTGCGGGAGGTCGACGACGACCGTCTCGACGACCCGCGCAGGCACAGCAGGCTCGGATAGCGGCGCTCACTCGCGGACGATCTCGACCGGGTCGGTGAGGGCGAGGGCGATCGCGGACTGCTGGGTGGTGCTGCGCATCGGGAGGGCTTCCATGGCCTTGCCAGTCTGTGTATTGAGGTTGGTCACGATCTGCTGTAGCTGGGTGACCCCGCCGGTGAGCTGGCCGATCGCGTCGACCAGCTGCGCGCCGCCCTGTTCGGCGAGCTGGGGGAGACCCTCCGCGAGCTTGGCGCCCTCGTTGAGCTGGGCGCTGGCGGACTGGAGGCGGCCGACGACGGTACGCAGCAGCGCGCCCAGGTCGGTGTTCGGGTCGACGGCGCCGCCGACGAGCAGGTCGAGGCCGTCCAGCTGCGAGCCCGCCTGCCCCGAAACCGCGCGTAGCGCATCGAGTTTGCCGATGATGTCGGCCAGCGCGGGATCGTGGGCGAAGGGCAGCGCGCGCAGCAGCGGCAGGATCTGGTCGAGGCCGGTGCTGACGGTGCCCGCGGTCTGCTGCACCTGCGCGATCGTGATCCCGGTCGAATCCAGTGCCTCGGCAAGCTGATTCGCTTGCACGGCCGCGCCGTCGATGGTGTCGTTGAGCATGGCGATGGCCGAGGTCAGCTGCGCGGAGCCCGATCTCGCGAAGTCCAGGAAGCCGAGGAGCTGATCGGCGCCCGCGCTGAACTGATCGGCGCCCGAGGCCGCGGCATTCACCCCGGCGCCGAGCAGCTGGGCGGTGAACTGCACGCCGGTGAGCTGGCTGCGGGCCTGGGCGACGGCGGCCAGCGCGGTATCCACGCCGGTCGCGCCGATGCGGTGCGTCACCGCCTGGACGGCCCCGTTCACCAGGTCGCCGTCGGCGTTGTCGTGCGCGGCGACGGTGACGATGGCGCGCTGCGGTTGCGGACCGGCCAGCGTGCCCATGGACTGGGTGAGATCGGCGGGCAGCGTGATCACGGCGGCGTAGTCGTCGGGGTCGGTCTCGCCCGGCTTCGCCATGGTCCACTGGTAGCCCGCGCCGTCCTGCTCGAGCGCTTGCACGATGCGCGCGCCGGTCGGGCCGGTGTCGGCGTTGACCAGTGCGATCCCCGACGGCCCCGAGCCGGGGCCCGCGCAGGCGGTGAGTCCACCTCCGATCGCTCCTGCGGTGACGATCCCAACGGCGAGCAGGGCCCAGCGGGCGCGATGTCCGATCACGAAAACCGACCCTAGGGATCGCTGCTAACGGTCCCGTTGGCGTTTCTCTGAGAGTTCGATAAGGGCGCAAAGGTTTTCGTTGCGCTGAACGCCGCTCTCGCGATGCTCGCCACCATCGCGCGACAGCTGGGCGGCCATCGCCGATTCTCCGAGGGGCCCTCGACACCGCGGTACTCAGCGGCCGCGGTAACCGGACCCGTTCGACGTGAACTGGCCGTCGAGGCGATGCCGCTCCGGCAGGTCGAGCACCAACCGTGCGCCACCGAGCGGACTGTCCTCGAAGTACGCCCGCCCGCCGTGCAACTGGGCCTGCTGGGCGACCAACGCCAGGCCGAGCCCGGAGCCGCCTTTGCTCGCCTGGCTGCCGCGATAGAACCGGGCGAAGACGGCGTCGCGCTCCTCGACCGGAATGCCGCGCCCGTTGTCGTCGACGGCGATCACGATGTGGCCCCGCGGTGTTCGGTGCGCCGAGACCAGCGCCTCGGTGGCCCCGCCGTGCTTCACCGAGTTGGCGAGGGCGTTGTCCACCGCGAGGCGCAGGCCCGCGGGCAGGCCGCGGGTCACCAGCTCGGCGTCGGTCTCGATGCGCACGGTCAGGCCGGGGAAGTGGCGCATGGCGTCGTGCGCGGCCTGGTCGCACAGGTCGCCGACGTCGGTGTCCACGTGATCGCGTTCGTTGGTGAGATCGCCGGTGGCCAGCCGTTCCAGCGCGGCCAGCGTGGTTTCCACCCGGCCCTGGCTGCGCTGCAGGTCGGCGAGGATCTCCGCGCGCTGCGTCTCGTCCAGGTCGAGGGTGCGCAGCACCTCCAGGTCGGTGCGCATGGCGGTGAGCGGGGTGCGCAGTTCGTGCGCGGAGACTGCGGCGAAATCGCGCGCGGTCTCCAGCGCGGCCGCGGTCTCCTCCTGCGCTTGATCCACCCGTTGCAGCATGCGGTTCACGGCGTCGGCCAGCTCCTCGGCCTCGCGCATGCCCTTGCCGTCGACCGGGGGTTGCGGATTGTCGCGATCGGGAAAGGCGCTACGGGTGCCGACCTGACTGGTGAGGTCGACGATGGGCCGCACCGCGCGGCCTGCGAGCAACCAGCCGAGCGCGCCCGCGGCGGCCACCGCGAGCAGTGCGCCGCCCATCACCCAGCGCTGCTGTTCCGCCGTGGCGCGTGCCGCTTCGTCGGCCGGAATGCCAAGGGAGACAGTGCGATCCGGCGGTTGGTTCTCGGTCGTGGTGAGCACGCGGTACGGGACGCCGCCCACGGTGACGGTGCGCGATCCGGTGGACAGGTCGGGAAGCTGGACCGGGCTGCTCGCCACCACGGAACCCTTGTCGCGCACCGTGATCGCCATATCGTCGTTGAGCCCGGTCAGCCCGAGCACGCCGACCGCGATCACCGGGTCGAGCAGGACGAGCCGGGACGCGACCGCGAGTTGCTGGTCGCTCTGCTGCAAGTTGGTGCGCTCGATCGCCTGCACGGTGATCGCGCTCAGCGCGGTCACGATGATGACGGCGCCTGCCGCCGCCGCACCCGCCACCCGGGTGCGCAGCGAAAAGGTCTTGCGCCCACGCGTTTTCATGGCACGGCCGGATTCATTTCGGCGCTCGCAGGACGAATCCGACGCCGCGGATGGTGTGCAGCAGACGCGGGGTGTCGCCGACCTCCAGCTTGCGGCGCAGATAGCCGACGAAGACGTCCACGACGTTGGTGTCGGCGGCGAAGTCGTAGCCCCACACCAGTTCCAGCAGACGTTCCCGGCTCAGCACCACGCCCACGTTGCGCGCCAGCGTGGACAGCAGCTCGAATTCCCTTTTGGTCAGCTCGATTTCGGTGCCGTGCAGCAGCGCGCGATAACCCGCGACGTCGATCTCGAGCGGACCGACGGTGATGGCGCCGGGGGTCGCGGGGGCGGGTGTGTCGGTGCGGCGGCGCAGCAGCGCGCGGATCCGCGCCACGAGCTCGGCGAGCACGAACGGTTTCACCAGGTAGTCGTCGGCGCCGGATTCCAGCCCGGAGATCCGGTCGTCCACCGAGGCGCGGGCGCTGAGCACGCAGATGGGTACTTCGTTGCCCATGGCGCGCAGCGCGGTCACCACCCCGGCGCCGTCCAGCACCGGCATGTTCATGTCCAGCACGATGGCGTCGGGGGCGTGCTCGCTCACGCTGCGCAACGCCGCGGCGCCGTCCCGGGCGACCAGCACCCGGAAACCGGACAGCCGCAGCCCGCGCTCGACGGAGGCGAGCACGTCCTCGTCGTCGTCGACAACGAGGACGGTCGGCGTCGAGGTGGTCACGTCGTTCATTCTGCCGCTCTCGGGTGCGGTCGTCGGTCAGGCGTCGATCAGTAGTTGTGGCAGGACGCCGCCACGGCCTGGATCGTCTCGCGCAGTCCCGCCGCTCGCGGATCGTTCTCCGCCTCGCGCGCGGCGCCCGGGTTCTGGTCGACCAGGCGCTGGAACTCGGCGCGGCGCTGCTCCACCGGCTGATCGAAGCGGCGCTGGAGCTCCGCCTTCCTGGACGGGTTCGCGTCGAGCATCGCGGCCAGCTGCGGCGCCTTGTCGTGCAACGCGGCGTCGACCTGGGCGAAGGTGCAGTCCGAGGCGAGCAGCGGGGCGGCCAGCTCCGCCGGGTCGGCGGACGCGAGCGCCGGGGAAAGCAACATCGCCACCGTGGCCATGCTGCCCGCGGTCAGCGCGGCACGACCGGTGCGACGACGGAAAGAGTTCATCGAGAATGCCTCCAGTTCTTCGAGGGATCGAGCGAAAGCGCATCCGACGCTATTGCGAAGCGCTGGCACGCGTGTGAGCTATCCCTGAGAAAGTTCTGAGGGCACGATCGCCACCGGAGGGGAATCAGGACGGCGCAACGGGATCCGAGTCGGGCAGGGTCGCCTCGCCGTTGTCCGCCGCCGCGTTCGCCTCCTCCTCGTCGGCCCTGGTGGTGATGATCTGATCCTCCAGCGCGGCGAGCACGGCCGGGTCCTCGATGGTGGAGGGCATGTCGTAGGTGTCGCCCGCGGTGATCTGCCGGATCGTCTTGCGCAGGATCTTGCCCGATCTGGTCTTCGGCAGCCCGGCGACGACGATCGCGTCGTGCAGCGTGGCGATCGCGCCGATCTTCTCGCGCACCAGGGCGATGAGTTCCTCGCGCAACTGGACCGGGTCGACCTCGACGCCTTCCTTGAGGACGACGTAGGCGATCGGGCGCTGGCCCTTGAGCTCGTCGGGCAGACCGATCACCGCGCACTCGGCCACCGCCTCGTGCCCGGCGATGGCGGCCTCGATGCTGCCCGCCGACAGCCGGTGGCCCGCCATGTTGATCACGTCGTCGCTGCGGCCGAGGACGTAGAGGTAGCCGTCCTCGTCGAAGTAGCCCGAGTCGCCGGTCAGGTAGTGCCCGGGGAAGGCCGACATGTACGAGCGGCTGAAGCGGGGCTCGTCCTGCCACAGGCCGGTCAGCGTGCCCGGCGGCATCGGCAGCCCGATGACGATGTTGCCCTCGGTGCCCGCGGGGACGGGGTTGCCCTCGGCGTCCAGCACCCGCAGTCGATAGCCGGGCACCGGCACCGAGGCCGAACCCGGCTTGATCGGCAGCTCCTGTAGTCCTAGTAGGTTGGCGCAGATCGGCCAGCCGGTCTCGGTCTGCCACCAGTGGTCGACGACCGGGCAGTCGGGGCGGTCGGCCAGCAAGGTGCCGGTCGCCCACTCGTAGGTGGCCGGGTCGAGCCGCTCGCCCGCGCAGAACAGCGCGCGCAGCGAGGACAGGTCGTAGTTGCGGGCCAGCTTGGCCTCGGCGTCCGCCTTGCGGATGGCGCGCAGCGCGGTCGGCGCGGTGAACAGCACGCGCACGCCGTGTTCGGCGACCACGCGCCAGAACGCGCCCGAGTCCGGGGTGCCGACCGGCTTGCCCTCGTAGAGCAGCGTGGTCGCGCCGACGAGCAGCGGCGCGTAGACGATGTAGGAGTGGCCGACCACCCAGCCGACGTCGGAGGCGGCCCACATCACCTGGCCGGGGCCGACGTCATAGATGTTGCGCATCGACCAGGCCAGCGCGACCGCGTGGCCCCCGTTGTCGCGGACGACGCCCTTCGGCTTCCCGGTGGTGCCCGAGGTGTAGAGGATGTAGAGCGGATCGGTGGCCGCGACCGGCACCGGATCGGCGGGCTCCGCGTCGCGCACCGCGTCCTCCCAGTCCAGCCACTGCGCCGCCACCGTGGCTTCGGAGCTCGGCAGCGTCTCGGTGGCTGCCTGGGGCGCGGCGAAGGTGATCGGGGTGAACTGGTCGGGCCGCTGCTTGACGATCACATGCCGCGGGGCGGTGGTCTCCGCGATGTCGAGCGCCTGCAACACGATGGGCGGGTATTCGATCTTGCGGCCCGGCTCGATGCCGCCGGAGGCGGTGATGATCAGCACAGGCTGGGCGTCATCGATGCGGGCGGCCAGCTCCGGGGCGGCGAAGCCGCCGAACACCACCGAGTGCACCGCGCCGATCCGCGCGCAGGCGAGCATCGCGATCACGGCTTCGGGAATCATCGGAAGGTAGATGACCACTCGATCGCCCTTGCGGACACCGAGCCCGGTCATCGCGCCCGCGAAGGTGGCCACCTCGTCGAGCAGTTCGGCGTAGCTGAAAACGACCTTGGCGCCGGTCATAGCGGAGTCGTATATTAGGGCGGGCTGATCGGCCAGGCCCCCCTCGTCGGCGGTGCCGGTGCGCACATGACGGTCGAGGGCATTGAAGGAGGTATTGAGGCTGGCATCCGGAAACCACCTGGTCACGGGCCTGGCAGTCGGGTCGACGATCTGGCTGGGGGGCACCTCCCAGTCGATCGCTTCGGCCGCGCCGGCCCAGAACTCGGCGGGATCGACCAGGCTGGTCTGATAGACGGGTCGGTAGTCGTGCTTCGCGTGTCCACCCGTCGACCGGCCACCGCCCTCCACCGAATCACCCTGTGATGCTGTGCTCAAACCCGTGACTCCCTAGCTTCGCCTCGATGCCCGCCTCGATAGATCTGGATGATTGTGGCAGACTTCACGCGACGCCCGGGTGGGTGCCGCGACCTTTGGTTTTGCCTGGAACGGGCAGGTCAAGGCCCGTAGCTATACTCGATGTCACCCAAGCTGTTATTGATCCGTTAGAATCTGATGTCACTTATTTCGGCCGTCGTAGACGCAATTTCTCGGCCAGCCGCAGTTCTCGGCCAGCTCCACCCGTCGAGCCAGCATGCGATTGTGGAGGTTCGCTGATGGCGCGCGTGAATGGGGCCAGTTTGGAAAGTGAGTGGGAGATGCGTGACGCCGCTAGGTCCGGCAAGAAGCGCTGGGCGCTCGGCAATTGGGACCTGCGCTGGAAGGTTACGGCGGTTCTTGCCGTGCCGCTGGCGGTCGCGGTGGGCCTCGGCGTGTCGAGGATTACCTCGGAGTTCACCGAAGCGAACCGCTTGGAAGGGGTCGCAGGGAACGTCGCGGCGATCCCGGCCGTCACCGGTCTGAGTGCGGCCTCGGCCACGGTCGCGGGCTCGCAGATGGTCTCGCTGTTGCCGGGCCAGAGCGTGGTGACCGACCAGGACCTCAGTGATCTGGACAAGGCGATATCCACGGCGCAGAGCGCCGTGAGCAAGCTCGCCGGGCAGCCGAAGGCCGAGGCCGCGCTGCAGAACATGATCACCGAGGCCAAGGGGATCCTGTCCAGAGGCAAGGCCGCCGCGGACTCCGCGGAGGCGCTCGGCGGGATCGACAGGATCCGCAACGACAGCGTGCGGATCGTGGAGAGCACCGTCTCGCAGGTGTCCGACCCCGCGCTGGACGCCGCGAAGCTGCGCCTGGTGGACTCGCTGAACACCCGCGCGACCCTGGTCGGCGAGCTCGCCGCGTTCAACGACGTGCTGCACAGCACCCAGTCCGGCATCGCGTCCTTCCTGACCGCCGCGAACACCGAGCGGCAGCTGCTGAACGTGCTCGCGCACCGCTTCCCCGACGGCGACGCCTCGATCGCGGACATGCGCGCGGGCGTCGACAACCGGGTCTCGCTGCTGGGCAGCCCGGAGGCGGCGGCGGGCAAGATCCCGCTCGGCGAGTTGAAGAACTCGCTGACCGGCAGCGTCGACGTCTACGAGCGAGTGGTCGCCAAGGCCACCAAGGACATCGACACCGCGATGGACGCGCTGGCGGCTCAGGCCAACCGCGACGCCTGGACCTATACCGCGGTCGTCATCGCGACCATCCTCGCGGCGCTGCTGCTCGCGGTGTTCGTCGCGCGCTCGATGATCGTGCCGCTGCACCGGCTGCGCCTCGCGGCGCTGCGCGTGGCGGAGAGCGATCTGCCGCACGAGGTCGCCCAGCTGCGTACCGGCGCCCGCCCGGAGGACGTGCCGCTGGAGCCGATGCCGGTGCGTAGCACCGAGGAAATCGGTCAGCTGGCGCGCGCCGTCGACGACATCCACGGCCAGGCGCTGCGCCTCGCGAGCGACCAGGCGCAGATGCGCCGTCAGGTGAACGATATGTTCGAGACCCTGGCCCGCCGCTCCAAGTCGCTGGTCGACCATCAGCTCAGCCTCATCGAGGCGATGGAGTACGACGAGAAGGACCCCCGCCTGTTGGAGAACCTCTTCCGGCTGGACCATCTCGCCGCCCGTATGCGTCGTAACGGCGACAACCTGCTGATTCTGGCGGGTACGAAGCAGCGCCGCGGCAAGTCCGCGCCGGTCGAGGTCGCCGACGTGCTGCGTGCCGCGATCTCCGAGGTCGAGGACTACGAGCGGGTCAAGCTCGGCGCGACGCCTCGCGGTTCGCTGAAGGAACCGGCCGCCTCCGACCTCGCGCACCTGTTCGCCGAGCTGCTGGACAACGCGCTGCGGGCCTCCCCGCCGGAGACCGACGTGAAGTTCACCTTCGCGCAGGCACACGACCAGGGCATGCTCATCGAGGTCGCCGACCGCGGCATCGGTATGCCGCCCACGGAGATGGTCGAGATCAACAGGAAGCTCGAGCAGACCGCGGAACCCGGCCCCGACACCGCCCGGCACATGGGTCTGTTCGTGGTCGGCCGCCTTGCCGAGCGCCACGGCCTGACCGTGCGGCTGCGCCCGACCTTCGACACCGCGCGCGATCCCGGTGTGACCGTGACGGTGCACGTGCCGATCGGACTGATCGTCGCCGGAGGGCCGATCTCGGGCCCGCAGCCCGTGACGCCGACACCGTCGCCCGCCGCGCCGCAGCGCCAGTCGACTCCGTCGTCGTCCATGCAGATGCGCTCGATCACCCGCACGCCGGGCGGCAACATGATGGTCACCGTCGATCCTGGGGTGAGCGGACCGATTCCGGTCAGCAAGCCCGCCGAGACGAGCGACGACGCCGCGGGCGGACTCCCGCAGCGTCAGCCGGGCAACGCGATGCCGACCGGACTGCGCCAGGACACGGCTCAGTCGAGCCCGACCCTGCGTCCGCAGCCCGGCCAGACCTCCAACGGTCCGCAGCGCGGCAAGCTCGCCGCGGCGAGCCTGCCCAAGCGCAACCTATCCCCGGGTGGCCCGCAGCGGCCGACGCCGCCGCCGACTGTCAGCGGCGCGAAGCCGGGCGGCACCGGTGCGCCGCCGCAGCGCGAGACGCCGCAGTCCGGTGATCTCCCGCAGCGTCAGCCGGGTACCAACGGCGTACCGAAGCCGACCGTCGGCGGTCTGCCGCAGCGCCAGCCCGGTACGAACGGTGCGCCCTCGCGTGACGCGGCCTCGGGCCTGTCTCCGCGTGACGCCGCCTCGGGCCTGTCCTCGCGTGATTCGGCCTCGGGCCTGTCCTCGCGTGGCGCGGCCTCCGGTGGTTTGCCGCAGCGTGATTCGGCGGCGGGTGGTTTGCCGCAGCGTGATTCCGCCGCGGGTGGTTTGCCGCAGCGTCAGCCGGGCGCCAACGGAATGCCGCCGCGTAAGCCGTCTTCCGGCCTCCCGCCACGCGAGGGCGCCGCGAACGGTCTGTCGCAGCGCGACCCGGCGCCCAACGGTCTGCCGCAGCGGGAGCCCGGTGCGAACGGTGCGCCCGCGCGTGACGCCGCGTCGGGTCTGCCGCAGCGTGACCCGTCCGTCGGTGGTTTGCCGCAGCGTGAGTCCGCGTCCGGTGGTCTGCCGCAGCGCGATCCCGCGTCCGGTGGCTTGCCGCAGCGTGACTCGGCCTCCGGTGGTTTGCCGCAGCGTGATTTCGCCTCCGGCGGCTTGCCGCAGCGCGATTCCGCCGCGGGTGGTCTGCACCAGCGCGATCCCGCAGCCGGTGGTTTGCCGCAGCGTGATTTCGCCTCCGGTGGTTTGCCGCAGCGTGATTCGGCCTCGGGTGGTCTGCACCAGCGTGACTCCGCCTCCGGCGGTCTGTCGCAGCGTCAGCCGGGTGGCAACGGCCTGCCCCAGCGCGAGCCGGGCGCCAGCGGCGCACCGCGGCGCGACCCGTCCTCGGGTGGTCTGCCGCAGCGGCCTGCCGCGGCGGACCGCCTGTCGCAGCGCGAGGCCCCCAACGGCCTGCAACAGCGTCCTACGGCCGCACCGTCGCCCACCGGCCTGCCGCAGCGGGATCCCGGCGCCACGGTGATGCCGCAGCGCGAGGTGCCGCCGGGAGTCGGGCTGCCGCAACGGGAACGGACCGTGCAGCCCGCCGCGACCCACGCGGAACAGGGAGCCGAGCCGAGCACGCAGGCGGGCCGCGACCCCGGCAAGCACAGTTACCGGTCCAATCCGTCGAAGACGGCGTCGTTCTTCCAGACTCGCCTGCAACCCGCGGTCGAGCCCGGTTCGACGATGGACAGCCCGATCTTCGCCGAGATGATGTCGGCGTGGCTGGCCGATCCGAACCCGGACCGGTCCCAGATCGCCGCCTCCTTCGAGGGGGCGCCGGGCGACGAAGGTTGGCAGGCCGCACGCCGGGCCAGCGAGGCGCAAGCCGAAACAAAAACCGCCGCCGGCTTGCCTCAACGCAATCCGGGCGGGAGGCTTGTCCCCGGCGCCGTCAGCGGCACCGCGGATCGGGCGCCGAGCCGAGATCCGGAAACGATCAGGTCCAGCTTGAGCCGTCACCAGCAGGGCGTCCGGGATGGCCGTGCGATGAGAGAAATGAACCTAACCGGAGACAAAGGAGACCGATGAACCCCGATCTAGGTGGTACGAACCGTCAGCTGGATTGGCTGGTTTCGAACTTCGCCAACGAGGTTCCTGGCGTAGCTCATGCCGTCCTGGTCTCGGCTGACGGCCTACTCATGGCCGCGAGCGCCCAGCTGCCCGTCGACCGCGCTGAACAACTCTCGGCGGTCACCGCCGGCCTGGCCAGCCTCTCGGTCGGCGTCTCGAACCTGTTCGAGGGCGGCACGGTGCTGCAGTCGGTCGTCGAGATGGAACACGGATACCTGCTGCTGATGGCGGTCGGCGACGGCTCCTATCTCGCGGTGCTGACCAATACGTCCTGCGATATCGGACAGGTCGGCTACGAGATGGCTCTGTTGGTCGAGCGTGTTGGCCAGACGGTACAGGCCACGCCACGCGTCACGATGGGTTCCTGATGGTGGGATGGACATAGAAGATCACCGCGTGGGGAGCGCCGAGCCGAGTCTCGTTCGCCCATACTCGTTGACCGCGGGCCGGACCAGGCCCACGGTCGAGTTGGCGCTGGAGGCCCTCGTCGCATCGCATCCGGTCGCCCTGGAGCGGCAGTTCGAACTGACCAACATCGAGACGTCAATCGTGGAGTTGTGCAGAGAATCGCCGTCCGTTGCCGAAGTAGCGGCTCGACTCGGAATTCCGATAGGTGTGGCACGAGTACTCGTGGCCGACCTCATCGAGGCCGGGCACGTACGCGTTTCGGCGACTTTGAAAGACGATTCCAGCGACGATGAACGTCGCGAGCTGATCGAAAGGGTTCTCAGTGGACTCCGGCGTATTTGATTCGACGGCACAGGTCGATACCCGCACCAGCAAGCCCACCTCGGCGAAGATCGTGGTCGCTGGTGGTTTCGGTGTTGGCAAGACCACGTTGGTCGGTGCCGTCTCGGAGATCGTTCCGCTGCGTACCGAGGCATTGGTGACCAATGCCAGTACCGGAATCGATAATCTGACCGGCATTCCGATGAAGTCCACCACCACGGTGGCCATGGACTTCGGCCGGATCAGCCTCGCGGACGATCTGGTTCTGTACTTGTTCGGTACGCCGGGCCAGTACCGGTTCTGGTTCATGTGGGACGACCTGATCCGGGGTGCCATCGGCGCCGTGGTGCTGGTCGACACCCGCAGGCTGGAGGACAGCTTCGCGGCCGTCGACTACTTCGAAGCGCGCAACCTACCCTTCCTGGTCGCGCTCAACGAATTCGACGACGCACCGCGTTATCCGATCGAGGACATCCGCCAGGCACTCGCGGTGCCCGCGGACGTGCCGATCCTGTCCATCGACGCGCGCCGGCGCGAGCCCGCCAAGCAGGCGCTGGTCTCGCTCACCGAGTACGCCCTACGCAAGGTGATGCAGGGCTACTGATCGCGGGGGCGGCCGCGGCTCGCCGCGGCTGTCTCGTCACCGACCGATCCGCCGCGCGGACGGCTGTGCCGTCCGACCGTGCGGATATGCTCGCGCGATGCGAATTTCGGCGCGAGAGTGGCTCGGGCAACTGCTCGACGCGGAGTCGTTCGTCAGCTGGGATCGGCCACCACTCGAGGTGGCCGCGTCCCCGCGATATCGCGAGGATCTGCGTAAGGCTGCGTCGACGGCGGGCACCGACGAGTCGGTGCTCACCGGCGAGGGTTTGCTGCGCGGTCGGCGAGTGGCCGTGATCGCCTGCGAGTTCGGGTTTCTGGCCGGCTCGATCGGCGTCGCGGCGGCCGAACGCATCGTCGCGGCCGTCGAGCGGGCCACCGAACTCGGTCTGCCCCTCGTCGCGTCACCGACCTCCGGCGGCACCCGCATGCAGGAGGGCACCGTCGCGTTCGTGCAGATGGTGAAGATCGCGGGCGCAGTCGCCGCGCACAAAGCCGCGGGCCATCCCTATCTGGTCTACCTGCGCGACCCGACCATGGGCGGGGTCTTCGCGTCGTGGGGCTCGCTCGGCCATATGACCTTCGCGCAGCCGGGCGCGCTGATCGGCTTCCTCGGCCCGCGCGTCTACAAGGCCCTGTACGGCAAGGACTTCCCGGAGGGCGTGCAGATCGCGGAGAACCTGTACCACCGCGGCGTCATCGACGGGGTGATGCCGGTACATGTCTTCCGCCGGATCGCCCATCGCGCGCTGAGCGTGCTCAGCGGAGAAGTACGCGACGAAGAACCGGCCGCGACTCGGCGTGCGGGTCATGCAGCGACCGCGGGCGAGACGACCGCGGATGCCGCCTGGCGCTCCGTGCTGGCCTCGCGCCGCTCCGATCGCCCCGGCCTGCGCGATCTGTTGCGCCATGTGACGCAACGGGTTCCGCTCAGCGGCACCGGCCAGGGCGAGACCGATCGCAGCGTGGTGCACGCACTCGCCAGATTCCGCGGACAGCCCTGTGTGGTCTTCGGCCACGATCGGGCCGGGTGGCTCGGCGAGACCATGGGCCCAGCCGCGTTGCGCGAGGCCCGCCGCAGCATGGCGTTGGCTGAGGAGTTGCGGCTGCCGCTGGTGCTGGTGATCGACACGGTGGGCGCGGCGCTGTCCAAGGAGGCCGAGGAGCGCGGACTCGCTCCCGAGATCGCGCGCTGCATCGCCGATCTGGTGACTTTGGACACCCCCACCATCTCGGTGCTGCTCGGCCAGGGCACCGGCGGCGGCGCGCTCGCGCTGCTGCCCGCCGACCGGGTTCTGGCCGCCACCAACGCCTGGCTCGCGCCGCTACCACCGGAAGGCGCCAGCGCGATCGTCTTCCGCGACACCGAGCACGCACCGGAACTCGCCGCCGCCCAACGCATCAGCGCACCCGCTCTGCTCGCCGACGGCATCGTCGACCGCATCGTCCCGGAACACCCCGACGCCGCCGACGAGCCGGTCGACTTCGCCTGCCGCATGGTCGCCGCCATCGGCGCGGAACTGGCCCTCCTGCGCGCGCTGCCCCAGCACGATCTCGAACGGGCCCGCCGCGGGCGTTACCGCAGACTCGGACTCCCGGCGGCCTGACCGAACCGAGCCCGTGCGCTGCCGCGGTCTCGTCCGCTAACGGCCCGCAACGACATCCGCTGTCGGCGCGCCTGCCCGAGCACGCGGGCGAAATGCCCAGTTCAGGCGTTTTGTCGCGTGTGAACACGCGGGTAAGCGTCGTTGACGGTTTGCCCGCGCGCTTCTACGGTCGAACGGTGAGCTTCCGAAGCGAGACCTCCGCCGTGCCGTCGATCGTGCTGAACGACGGCAACGTCATCCCGCAGCTCGGGTTCGGCGTGTTCCAGGTGCCGCCCAAGGACGTGGCCGACGTCGTCACCTCCGCGCTCGAGGCCGGGTACCGCAGCATCGACACCGCCGCGATCTACGGCAACGAGGAGGGCACCGGGCAGGCGATCAACGCGTCCGGCCTGCCACGCGACGAGGTCTACGTCACCACGAAGCTGTGGAACGCCGACCAGGGCTATGACGCCACGCTGCGCGCCTTCGACGTGAGCATGGCCAAGCTCGGCCTGGACTACCTGGATCTCTACCTGATCCACTGGCCGGTGGCCATCGCCGACAAGTTCGTCGACTCTTTTCGCGCCTTCCAAGAGCTCAAGCGTCAGGGCAGGGTCCGCTCGATCGGTGTGTCCAACTTCACCGTGGCGAATCTGCGGCGGGTGATCGAGGAGACCGGCGAGATCCCCGCGGTCAACCAGATCGAGCTGCACCCCGGCCTCGCCCAGCACGAGCTGCGCGAATTCCACGCCGCCAACGCCATCGCCACCGAGGCGTGGAGCCCGCTCGGCCAGGGCACCCTGCTGGAGGACAAGACCATCACCGCGATCGCCGACGAGCTCGGCCGCACCTCCGCGCAGGTGATCATCCGGTGGCACCTGCAGCTCGGCAACATCGTCATCCCGAAGTCGGTCACGCCGTCGCGCATCGCCGCCAACTTCGACGTGTTCGGCTTCGAGCTGGCCCCCGCACAGATGGACGCCATCGACGCGCTCGACCGCGGCGGCCGCCTCGGCCCCCACCCGGACAGCTTCACCATCGGACTCTGATCGGCGGCTCAGCGGCGGTCGCCGAGACCGAGATGCTCCGTCAGCTCGACGGCGGCCGCCCGGCCCGCGCGGTTCGCGCCGATGGTGCTCGCCGACGGGCCGTAGCCGATCAGGTGGATGCGCGGATCGACGGCCACCTGCGTCGCGAGACGCCCGGTCATGGTGATCCCGCCGCCCGGCCCGCGCAGCCGCAGCGGGGCCAAGTGGTCGAGCGCGCTGCGAAACCCGGTGGCCCACAGGATGACATCGGCCCGCTGGAACGAGCCGTCGGACCAGCGCACGCCGTCGGGTTCGATGTGGTCGAACATCGGACGCCTGCGCAGCGCGCCGCGCGCGTCGGCGGCGCGCAGCCGGTCGTCCCAGCGCAAGCCCGTCACCGAGACCACCGAACCCGGCGGCAGGCCGTTGCGCACCCGGTCCTCGACCAGCGCGACGGCCGTCCGCCCCGCCTCGTCGCTGAACTCGGCGTCGCGGAACACCGGCTCGGTCCTCGTGACCCAGGTGGTCGTGGTGACCTCGGAGATCTCGTCGAGCAGCTGCACGGCGGAGATGCCGCCGCCGACGACGACCACGTGTTGTCCGGCGAACTCCTCGGCGGTCCGATAGTCGCGCGTGTGCAGCTGACGTCCCGCGAAGTTCTCCTGACCTCGGTAGCGGGGGATGAAGGGTCGTTCCCAGGTTCCGGTGCCGTTGATCAGTCCGCGCACCCGGATCGTGCCCGCGGTGTCGGTCTCGGCGTTGAGGACGGTCCCGCGCCCGTCGCAGCGCAGGCCGTCCTCGGTGCGGTCGCACACCACGCCGACCGACACCTGCCTGCGCACCCGCAGATCGAAGCGCTTCTCGTACAGCTCGTAGTAGTGCGGCACGGCCGTGGCCGCGGGCGCGCTTTCCGAACCGGGCGGCAAGGTCTCGGCGAACGGCATTCCCGGCAGATCGTGCACTCGGTTGACGGTGCTCAGCGTGAGCGATGGCCAGCGGAACTGCCAGGCCCCGCCCGGACCCGGCGCGTGGTCGACGACGAGAAAATCGACTTCCGGGCGCAGCCCGAGGCGACGGAGGTGGTAGCCGGCCGACAGTCCCGCCTGACCAGCGCCGATCACCAGGATGTCGAAGTCGGTCGGCACAGCCGCCGATCGTATCGCCTGCGACATACCGCTCCGCCGCCTGTGGCAGAGTGAAAGCAACCAAACGACACGTTGAGTCGGGGAGGATGCATGCTCGGAGTTAGCCGAGATGGTGACGTCGTCACCATCGAATTACAACGCGAGGAGCGGCGCAATGCGCTGAACCACGAGCTCGTGACCCGGCTACGCGAGGCCGTCCTAGCCGCCGTCGCCGAGGGGGCGCGGGTGATCGTCCTCACCGGGCGCGGTCCGATCTTCAGTGCGGGCGCCGACCTGTCGGGTGTCTACTCCGACGATTTCCTCTCCGGTCTGCTCGACATGCTGCACACCATCGAGTCGGTCCCGGTGCCGGTGATCTCCGCCATCAACGGCGGCGCGCTCGGCGCGGGCGTGCAATTGGCGCTCGCCTCGGATCTGCGGGTGATCGCGCCGGATGCCTACATCGCCGTCCCGGCCGCCAAGCTCGGCATCACCGTGGACCGGTGGACCGCGCGGCGGCTGGTCTCGCTGATCGGCGGCGGTCCGGCCCGCACCGTTCTGCTTGGCGCCGAACGGATTCCGGCCGCCGACTGCTACTCCTTCGGCTTCGCCAACAAGCTCGGTACCCTCGCCGACGCGCAGGAATGGGCGAGATCGATCGCAGAGCTGGCGCCGCTTTCGCTGCGCCACATGAAACTGGTGCTCAACGACGACGGCACCCGCGAACCGGAATCCGCGCAGCAGCGCGCGGCGCTCGAAGCCGCGTGGTCCAGCGCCGACGCCCATGAGGGCAGGACGGCGCGGGCGGAGAAGCGCGCGGCGAAGTTCGTGGGGCGATGATGAGGATGAAGAAGATGTTCGGTTTCGCAGCAGGGGCGTTCGGTCTCGCCTGGGTGGTCAGGGCCGCGTGGGACATCCCGTCGGCGATCGGCGCCTCGATGTCGGCCATCCAGCCGTACGCGGCCGGATCGGTGAGTTATCGCAACCGTCAATTCCACAACAGCGAGCCGAGCACCCAGATCGCGGCGGGTTCGGTGCCCTCCCTGCTGTATTCGGCGTTCACCAAGCGCAATTTCGGCCGCCCGCGCGGGGTGGTTCCGCTGCAGAAGCCGCAGCCGCCCGCCGAGGCCGCCGATCTCGCGGTGACCTGGTACGGCCACGCGTCGGCGCTGATCGAGGTGGACGGGTACCGGATCCTCACCGATCCCGTTTGGAGCGAACGGGTTTCGCCCTCGCCGCTGGTCGGGCCCACGCGGTTGCATCCGGTGCCGGTCCCGCTCGCCGAGCTGCCGCAGGTGGACGCGGTGATCATCTCTCACGACCACTACGACCACTTGGACAAGGAGACCATCCGGGCGCTCGTGGTCGGGCAGTCGACGCCATTCCTGGTCCCGATCGGGATCGGCGCGCACCTGCGGCACTGGGGTGTTCCCGAGCATCGCATCATCGAATTGGATTGGGGCGGTTCGATTTCGCTGGCGGCGCTGGGCCGCGAGCGGGACGGGACCGATCTGGTGCTCACCTGCACCGAGGCGCGGCACTTCTCCGGTCGCGGCCTGGTGCGGAACACCACGCTCTGGGCGTCCTGGTCCATCGTCGGCCCGACGCGGCGGGTGTACTTCGGCGGCGACACCGGCTACACCAAGTCGTTCGCCGAGGCGGGCGCGGCACTCGGTCCCTTCGACCTGACGCTGCTGCCGATCGGCGCTTACGACGAGCGCTGGGCCGACGTGCACATGAACCCGGAGGAGGCGGTGCGCGCGCACGCCGATCTGTGCGTCGGCGATGCCGGCCACGGCCTGCTGGTGCCGATCCACTGGGCGACGTTCAATCTGGCCTTCCACGGATGGTCGGAGCCGGTGCACCGGATGGTCGCCGCCGCGGAAGAAGTGGGCACCTCGGTCGCGGTACCGATGCCCGGACAGCGCGTTGTTCCGCAAGCTCTGCCTCCCCGCGATTCATGGTGGGAAAATGTAGGTTGACCTGTCGGTATCTCCGACATCCGATTGGCGGCAGGAAAGGAACGACGGCGATGAGCCTGGCGGACACTCTGAAGGGCCTGGTCGGTAAGGGCAAGGAGGCGGCGTCCAAGAACGCGGGCAAGATCAACGAGGCGGTCGACAAGGCCGGCGACTTCATCGACCAGAAGACGCACGGTAAGTACACGGACAAGATCGAAAAGGGCAAGGAAGCCGCCAAGAAGGTGGTTCCGCCGGAGCAGCCCGGACAGCCGGGCCAGGGCCCGGCACCGCGGTCCTGACGATCGCACGGCCGGGGACCGCCGACCTGTCGGTCCCCGGCCGTACTATCGAGTCATGGTGTCCCGCCGTGCATTCGGCGGTGGTCCGGGCCGACCCGATATCGAGGTCGAACTCAGCAATCTCGACAAGGTGCTGTATCCGGCGACCGGGACCACCAAAGGCGAGGTGATCGCCTACTACGCGGCCATCGCTCCGGCGATGTTGCCGCATATCGCCGGGCGTCCGGTGACGAGAAAACGCTGGCCCAACGGGGTCGACCACCCTTCCTTCTTCGAGAAGAATCTCGCCGAACACGCGCCGTCCTGGATCGAGCGCCGCACGCTGGTGCACTCCGATCGGCGGGTGGTGTATCCGCTGATCGATTCCGAGGCGGGTCTGGCCTGGCTCGGGCAGCAGGCGTCGCTGGAAGTCCATGTGCCGCAATGGCGTTTCGACGGCGATCGGATGGGTCCGGCCACCAGGCTGGTCTTCGACCTGGATCCGGGGCCGGGCGTCGGCCTCGCGGAGTGCGCGACCGTCGCCCTCGCCGTGCGGGAGATGGTCGAGGGCATCGGACTGCACGCGTTCCCGGTCACCAGCGGCAGCAAGGGCATTCACCTCTACGTGCCGCTGGATCGGGTGCTGAGCCCCGGCGGCGCGTCGACGGTGGCCAAGCAGGTGGCTGGCAATCTGCAGAAGCTGCACCCGGACCTGGTCACGGCCACCATGGCCAAATCCGTGCGGCGCGGCAAGGTGTTCCTGGATTGGAGCCAGAACAACCCGGCCAAGACCACCATCGCGCCCTATTCCTTGCGCGGCCGCGCCGAGCCCAATGCCGCGGCGCCGCGCAGCTGGGCCGAGATCGAGAACCGGAAGAAGCTGCGGCACTTGCGTTTCGAGGAAGTGCTCGTGCGCTGGCGGGACGACGGCGATCTGCTCGCCGAGCTGGACCCGCCGGACGCGGGCGGGGCCGACGCACTGAGCAAGTACCGTTCCCTGCGCGATCCGGCGCGCACGCCGGAGCCGGTGCCGTCCGCGCGGCCGGCTCCCGGCGCCGGAAATCGGTTCGTGGTGCAGGAACACCACGCGCGCCGCCTGCACTGGGACGTGCGGCTCGAACGCGACGGCGTCCTGGTGTCCTGGGCGGTGCCGAAGGGTCCGCCGACCTCCTCGCGGCAGAACCGGCTCGCGGTGCACACCGAGGATCATCCGCTGGAGTACCTGGACTTCCACGGCGAGATTCCCAAGGGGGAGTACGGCGCCGGGGAGATGACCATCTGGGATACCGGCACCTACGAGACCGAGAAGTGGCGCGACGACGAGGTGATCGTCCGCTTCCACGGCGAGCGGCTCACCGGTCGCTACGCGCTCATCCAGACCAACGGCAACCAATGGCTGATGCACCTCATGCAGGATCAGCAGCCGGAACCGGAAGACGCCGAGACACAGCATGATTCGTCGCGGAGCCGGGGGAAGCGTGCGGCGTCCGATGGATCCGGCGGCAAGTCCGCCGTCAACGAACCGCTCGAACCGCGGGCGCAGGCAGGCGGCGACGCGCCGTTTCCCCGTGGCCTCGCGCCGATGCTGGCGACCACGGGCGATGTCGGCGAACTGGACGAGGCGGAATGGTGCTTCGAGACGAAGTGGGACGGCTTCCGTCTCGTCGCCGAGATCGATTCCGGCGCTGTGACCTTGCGCAGCCGCGCGGGCAACGTGGTGACCTCGCGTTATCCGGGTATCGGGGTGCTCGCGAAGGAACTGGACGGCCACCGGGTCGTCCTCGACGGCGAGGCGGTCGTCTTCGACGACCACAGCGTCGCGAATCTGGGTCTGCTGCAAGCGGATGCGGCCCGCGCCGTCTTCGTCGCCTTCGACGTGCTGTATCTGGACGGCACCTCGCTGGTCCGCAAACGGTATTCGGACCGCAGACGGGTGCTGGAGGCGCTCGCCGCCAACGCGCCCTCGCTGCGCGTGCCGCCCAGGCTGGACGGTCCCGGGTCCGTGGCGCTGCACTACAGCCAGGAGCACGGCATGGAGGGCGTCGTCGCCAAACGCAAGGATTCGGTGTATCTGCCTGGTAAGCGCGGACATTCGTGGGTCAAGCAGCGCAATTGGCGCACCCAGCGGGTGGTGGTCGGCGGCTGGCGACGCAGCGATGCGCGCGAGTTCAAGTCGCTGCTCGTCGGTATTCCATACCAGGACAGGTTGATCTACGTCGGCCGCGTCGGCACCGGCTTCGGCGATACCGGCATGCGCGAGCTGGCCGCCAGGCTGCGCAAGCTGGAACGCAAGACCAGCCCGTTCGACAACCCGCTGAGCGCCGAGGAACGCAAGGAGGCGGTGTGGGTGACCCCGAAGATCGCGGGCACTGTGCGCTTCATGAACTGGACCGAGACCGGACGGCTCTGGCATCCGGGTTGGGTCGGTGAGATCGACTGACGCGTGCGGTGTGGCGCCGATCGCCAGTAGTTTGCCAGGCCGGTCGTGCGCGGGCTCGGTATCGTGAATTCGCGGTTGTTTCGACTCGAGAACGGGGAGTGCACGGTGGACTTCAAGAACCTGGCAGCCAAGGCGATGGACCTGGCCCAGCAGAACGCGGACAAGGTCGACACGGTGATCGACAAGGCGGGCGACATCGTCGATCAGAAGACCGGGGGCAAGTTCGCCGGCCAGGTCGACGCGGCTCAGGACGCCGCCAAGAAGGCCGTCCGCAAGGAAGGCTGAGCGAGCTCCCGTCGTCCGGCCCGCGCCGGACGACGGGACGGTCTCACTCCTTCTCGCCCGCGAGCAATGGCGTGATGGTCGCGGAATCCGTCACGATCGCATGCGCCTGGAATTCGAAATCCGCGTACGCGCGCGCGATCGCGTCCTGATCGCGGCCGCCGCACGCGTCGCTGATCACCACCGGGACGAACCCGAGATCGGTGGAGTGGATGACGGTCGGCGCGATGCCGATCTCCAGCGCGACGCCCATGATCGCGTACGCCCCGATGCCGAGATCCCGCAGCGTGCTGGCCAGCGGGGTGCCCTCGAAAGCCGACATCGAGGTCTTGTCGAAGACGATTTCGTCGGGCCGCGGCCGCAGCTCCGGCACCAGCTCGAAGGCCGGGGTGTCGCGCTGCAGAATGGGTTTGAGCTCGTCGATCGAGTCCACCCCCTGCCAGCTCATCGCCATCCGCAGCGCGAACTTGCCGCTGAGCCGGTGCGGCAGGAAGAAATGCCGCAGGAATATCACCGGATAGCCGCCGCGGCGGGCCGCCTCCACCACGGGCACCACCCGCTGGATGATCTCCGGGCCGTCCGGCAGTTGCGACAGCACCCCCACCTGCATGTCGTAGACGATCACCGCCATCCGATCCGGACCGCACACATCGGCGAGTCCCTCGGGGATGTCCAGTCCGTTGCCGTACCGCATCGTCAGCTCTCCTTCTCGATGATCGAACGTCGCCGAGACCCTCGTCGGGCGCGATTCGATTGCGCTGAGGGCACTTTCGCACCACTGTAACCACGCGCGCCGAGCCTGTTGCCGGGCGGCCGCCCCCGCAGTACCGTCGAGTGTGTCGAGGCGGAGATAGCCGCGCCTCGGTGAGTCTTGGAGTCGGGATGAGTACGAAAGGCCTACGTTCGCCACGGGCTTTCGGTGCGCTCCGCGAGCGCACGCTTGCCAAGCTTTCCCGTACGCCGAGGGGGGTGAGGGCCCGGAGTCGGCCCCGGTTCCGCGCTTTCGGTGTCGTCCTGCTGGCGGCGGTGCTGTCGCTGAGTCTCGCCGTGCCCGGCGCGGCGATCCCGCGACCCGACGACGATCCGTTCTACGCCGCTCCCGCCGACCTCGCCGACTACCCCGCGGGCGCGATCGTTCGCTCGCGGCCGATCACGCTGTTGGGTCTGCCGCTGCCGGTTTCGGCGTGGCAGGTGCAGTACCGGACGAACGACGCGGGCGGCGCGCCGACGCCGGGCATCGCCACCGTGATGGTGCCGAACCTGCCGTGGTGGGGCGCGGGGGAGCGGCCGCTGCTGTCCTACCAGGTGCCCGAGGACAGCCTCGGCACCCAGTGCGCGCCCTCCTATGCGCTGCGCGGTGGCTGGGAGTTGAGCGGCATCACGACCTACCTCGACACACCGTTCATGGCGGACGCGCTGCGTCGCGGCTGGGCGCTGGTGGTCAGCGACCACCAGGGGCCGTGGTCCCGCTTCCTGGACGGAGTGAATGCCGGGCACGCCGTGCTGGACGGCATCCGGGCCGCTCGAGCCTTGGCTCCGGGCGGCGTCGGGCCCGCGAGCCCAGTGGGCGCGTACGGGTATTCGGGCGGTGCGTTCGCGACGCTGTGGGCAGCGCAGCTGCAACCGGGCTACGCCCCCGATGTCGAGTTCGCGGGCATCACCTCGGGCGGGGTGCCTGCCGACTGGCCCGCGATCGCCCGCGGCGTGGACGGCGGCGTGCAGGCCGGGTTGGCGCTACTGATCGTGCTGTCGGTCGCCCGCGACTACCCGGAGTACGGCGTCGCCGAGCTGTTGAACGAGCGCGGGCGCGCGATGCTGGCCGAGAACGGGTCGGCCTGCGGGTCGGAACTGGTGGTGAAGTACATCGATGCGCGCGTCGACGATTTCGCGATCGAGCCGAACCTGCTGGCGCATCCGGCCTTCCTCGCGGCGACGGCTGCGCAGGAGTTGGGCGGGACCGCGCCGCGAGTCCCGGCCTACCTCTATCACAGCACCACCGACGACGTGATTCCCGTCGCGGGCTTCACCGCGCTGGTGGACCGCTACTGCGCACTCGGCGCGGACCTGACCGTCACGCATTCGACATTGCCCGGCCACAATCCGACCGCGGTGGTCGAGGCGTTCGGAGCGATGAACTATCTCGGGGACCGCTTCGCGGGCGTGCCGGTGGCGGCGGGGTGTCACCCGCGCTGAGCCGCGTGTTCGGCTAGGTGTCGCCGTGCTCGGGCATGGGCGATCGCACAACCGGGATCAGGCCGGGACGACAAGCGGCGCGCACCGACTCGAGGGGGAAGCCGGTGCGCGCCGCGTTTCGGAAAGGGGCGGTTCAGTTCACCGGAGTCCCGGTCTGATCCGTCCACTTGGTGGTACCCGGCGCCGCGGTCAAGGTGCTGAGCAGATCGATACCGGCGACCACCAGCGTCGGGCCTCCCACGATGATGGTGCCGATGATGCCCCCGATCGAGGCGCCCGTGATGACGCTGGCGATCACGCCGGGGCCGGTGATGATTCCGGTCAGGCCGATGAGGGCGCCGAGCGCGGTGCCGATGAATCCGCCGACCGCGGTCGCGATTCCGAACTGCGAGGCGAACGCATTCATCGCCTGCTGGTTCTCCATCAGTGACGCGACAGGGGTGGCCTGCACGGGTCGCGCCTGTGCGGCGTTCTTGACCGCCGTCAGTTCCAGCACCCGGCCGTCGTCGCGGACCTTGTGCGGCAGCGGGTATTCCAGTCCGTCCTGCCGGATCGAGAGCGGCAGGGTGACGACCGCGTTCCCGGCCGAGTCCTCGATGGCTACCGAGTTGCCGGTCAGCTCGAAGGAACCGTTCGTCAGTGTGGTGATGATCGTGTCGCCGATCAGCTTCGCCTCGTACCCGATGTCGGGAACGGGCGCGGCAGCCGGTTGTGCGTGCACAGTGCCCGCGCCGACGGCGACGGCGGCGACGAGCGGTACGACGGCCGCGGTGATCTTGCGAAGAATCATTTTGCGGTGTTCCAATCTTCGTCAGGATTTCATGCCCTACGAACACCCCACACGCCGAAAAACCTTCCCCCTCAACGCGCGCGGAGCCTTGATGTGATTCAGAGAACAGCAACGCTGGGTGTCACATTACTGGGCGATCGCTGGTTTGGAACGCAAAATTGCGGGTAAGCCCGACTCTTGTCGGCAGCGGTCGTCGCACCGGTGCCAAAGATCTTATGTCTCTTGGCTATATGTGCACGTCAAACCGCTTTCGGTTGACTAACCGAAGATTTGCTACAAGGCGCGATACGCGACGCGCCGAAGGGTGACACGCCCTATTCGATGGAACTCTTGATCTTGTCGATCGCCTTGGAGTTGAGCTCGTCCTGCTGCTGGAACGCCGACGCGATGGCGTCGACGCCGCCGCTGAGCGCCTCGATCGACTTGCCGAGCCCCTCGATGCCCTTCATGCCGTCCTCGGCGCCCGGCGTGTACTCCTTGGCGAAATTCTGGCCGATCTCGTCGTCGCCCCAGCATTCGCCCTCGGCCGCGACCGTGGTCTGGACGTTCTTCACCGCCTCGAGCACCTTGTCGGCGGCCGCGGCGAAGCCGGGCTTGGTGGCGCGCAGCGCATCCGGGTCGACCTGCAAGCTACTCATCGACCCTCCAGATATCCCCGGTTGTGGTAGTACTCGTCCTCGGCTTCCTCGTCCAGCTCGGCGGGCCGGGACGCGGCATCGGTCGAGGCCGGTTCGGGGAACAGGGAATTCACCAGGTTCTTGATGCTCGGCGCGCCGGGCACCAGATCGGGTAGATCCGGGATGTCGTGGCCTACTTGTTCGAACGCGCCGAAGGCCCGCTGGGCCTCTTCGCTGGCCAGGCGGGCGGCCACCTGGGTCGCCTCGGTCATGGCCGCGCCGAGCTTCTGCGGCGTCGAGCGTTTGAAGGCGTCCGGCTCGAGGTGCACCTCGACCGGCACGCCCGCGGAATTGCTGGTGACCCGGACCAGGTTGTCCGAGGACCACGCGGTGACCGTCGTCGCGGCCAGCCTGGCCTGCGTCTCGGCGAGTTCCCTTCGCTGCCGCTCGAATATCTCCAGCAGGTCGTCGACCTCGCCGCGCAGCGCCTCGTTGCGCGCCAGCTGCGCCGCGCGTTCACTGTCGGCCATCGGCCACCCCTCGCTCTTCCCGAATTCCGGCCGTCATGGATTTCGACGCGCCGCGCCGACGATCGGTTCCCCTCAGTCTGCCGTCCACCGGACCGCGCCGTCGTCTCGGCGGGTCGGTCCGGATCAGAGCAGCACGTCGAGCAGCACCGAACCCGTGCACACGAGGCCGACGAGGCCGAGCGCGACCGCGTCGCGGCGACCCGGCGCGCTGGGCCGGGCGGTGAGCTGGCCGGTGCCGCCGCGGGCGGTGATGGCTTCGCCGAGCTCGCCGGCTCGGCGGGTGGCCACGGCCATGGCCGCGGTGAGGATGTCGATGATCGGGCTGTCGGACGCCCGGTCCAGCAGCCGGTCCTTGGGCCGGAGCCGTCGGGCCGCGCGCAGCACCCGGATCTCCTCCAGCAGCAGCGGCAGTCCGCGCAGCGTCAGCGCCACCACCACGGCCCACTCGTCCACCGGCACTTTGAGTTTGCGCAGCGGTGCGCCCAATCTGGCCAAGGCGGGGGCGATCTCGCTCATCGGCGTGGTCCACGCGATGAGGAAGGAGGCGGCCACCAGGATCAGGCCGAAGGTCACCGTCTGGGTGTAGCGCAGCAGCGCCGCGCCGCCCACCGGCACGTTGATCAGCGCGCCCGCGCCGAGCATCGCCCAGAACCACCACGGCAGCCTGGGCAGCGTGCCGAGCGGAAGCCGGGCGATCAGTCCGATCGCCAGCAGAAAGACGACCATCGCGCCGAGCACCGGCCAGGACGGCCAGAACATCAGCAGCAGGCTGATCAGGAACGCGGCGATCATCTTGGTGCCCGCCCAGAGGTTGTGCACCGGGCTGGACACCGGTACCTGGCGAAACAGGACCGTGCTCATTTCGCGCCTCCGTGTCCGAAGCGCCACGCCGCGTCGCCGGAATGCGGCGGTGGCGCGGCCGATCGCGGGTCGCGGTGCGGGTCGATGCGATGCGCCGCGGGCGCGGCGTCGGAGACCGACTGGGTCTCCAGGATGCGGCCCGAGCTCAGGTGCACGGTGCGGTCGCACACGGCGGCCATGTCCTCGACGTCGTGTGAGATGACGATCAGCGTCAGCCCGGAATCCCGCAGCTGCGCAAGCAGTTCCACGATGTCGGCGCGGCCCTCGGGATCCAGTCCGGCCAGCGGTTCGTCGAGCACGACCACCTGCGGGCGGCTGGCCACGATGGCGGCGAGCACCACGCGCTTGGCCTGCCCGCCGCTGAGCTCCTCGATGGAGCGCGCGGCCAGTGCGCGATCCAGGCCGACGGCGTCCAGCGCCTTGCCCACCGCGCCGGATCCGGTGGCGCGTCCGCCCCAGTCGGCGATCTCCGCGCCGACCGTCTGTTTCTGCAATTGCAGCCGGGAATGCTGGAACGCCAGCTCCACCCGGCCGATCTGCCGCGTCACCGGGCGGCCACCGAGTTCGCAGCGCCCGGAGCTCGGTTCGATCAGGCCCGCGATGATCCAGGCGAGGGTCGACTTGCCGGAACCGTTGCCGCCGACCACGAGCAGCGCCTCACCGCGGCGCACCATCAGGTCGACGCCGTGCAAGGCGGGCGCCTCCCACGGCGTGCCCCGGTTGTAGGTGTGTCGGACGTCGCGCAGTTCCAGGACGCTCTGGCCCATGGGGCGGCGGCGCGCGTCGCGCACCGGCTGCGGCCAGGCGGGTAGCCGGTCGACGGTCCGGCCCGCCGCCAGATGCACCACCCGGTCCGCGGCCGCGGCGTCGGCCTCGTGGTGGGTCACCAGCACCACCGCCATCGGGTGGCGGCGCGGCAGCTCGGCGAGCAGGGCGACCAGTTCGCCGCGACCTTCGGGATCGATCATCGAGGTGGCCTCGTCGGCGATGAGCAGCGCCGGGCGGCGGGCCAGTGCCGCCGCCACCGCGAGGCGTTGCTGCTGGCCGCCGGAGAGTGTGGTGGTCTCGCGTTCGCCCATGCCCGCCAGGCCGACCTCGCCGAGCAGCGCTTCCACGTCTACTTCGGCGGCGAGCACCTGGGGAAGTCCCCAGACGACGTCGTCGGCGACCAGGACGCCGAGGGTCTGGCTTTCCGGCCGTTGCAGCACCAGCGCCGTGCCGCCGAGGTGGCCGAGGCCCGCGGAGCCCGGTCGCCGCACCTCGCCCGAGGTGGGCGGCAGCCCGGCCAGCAGCCGGGTGAGCGTGGACTTGCCCGAGCCGTTGTGGCCGACGATCGCGACGAACTCCCCGACCCGCACGCTGAGGTCGATATCGCGCAGTGCGTCGGTGCGCGCGCCCGGGTACCGGAAGCCCGCAGCGTGCAGCGTCACCGGCAGCGGGGCGATCGGCCGCTCGTCCACCGGCGCGTCGAGGCGATCCCGGGCGGGCAGCCAGGCCAGCCGGTCCAGCACCGAACCGAGCACGAACCAGGAGAACACCGCGCTCACCACCACGCCGAGCGCGACGCCGCCGCCGATCCACACCCACCACCAGGTGAGCGCGACGTCGGTGAGATCCGACGCGGCCCGCCCGAGCGGCTCCAGGGCGGACTGTCTCTCGGCGAGTCGCTGCACGCCGTCGGCGGTGTTGCGGACGGTGTCGAACAACAGCTCCCTGGTCTGCCCGGCGACCAGCAGCGATCCGATGGTGAACGCGGCCCACAGCACGCCCGCCAGCATCGCGAGGAAGAGCACCGAGAACAGCCCACCGCCGCGGCGCTTGACCCCGCCGATGATGCCGCCGATGGTCGCCGACGCGACCACGCCGAGCGCGGGCATGACGCCTGCGGCGACGAAAGTGACCAGGGTGGCCGAGGCGGTCGCGGTCATCAGCGCGCGCGGCCGGTAGCGATGCGCCAGCATGCCCATCGGAACGGCCGCGACGATTTGCAGCGCGGCGGCCAGCGGAACCACGGACCCGACGGTGACCAGCCCGACCGTCACCCCGCCCAGCACCGCGCCGGTGGCCAGCTCGATCGGGCGCAGCGGGCCGCGCTCCGCGGAACCGGTGCGGCCGTCGGCCATCGGCAGATCACTCACGCAACAAGTCTGCCAGCAGGCGCGGCGGGCGGCCGGTTCGCCGGATCAGGCGACCCTGGTCATGGTGTAGTCGTCGCGGTTCAACTTGCGGGTGCGGCGGCGGTAACTGGACACGGTGCCCGGCCAGTTGTTGGTGATGCGGCCCGAGGCGGTGCGGTACCAGCTGGTGCAGAAGTTCCACGGGGTGCGGGTCAGCCGTCGCTGGAGCGCGTCATTGAATTCGCGCTCGAGTTCGTCGCGGACCTCGAGACAGTGGCCTGGCCGGTCGGCGAGCAGCCGCACGGCCTGCCGGATGTAGCGAGCCTGCGATTCGATCATGTAGATGATCGAGCCCGCGGCGAGGTTGGTGTTCGGCCCGTAGACCAGGAAGAGGTTCGGGAAATCGGGCACGGCGATGCCGAGGAAGGCGTGCGCGCCGTCGGCCCACGCGTCGGCGAGTTTGCGACCGCCGCGCCCGTAGATCCGCATCGGCCAGAGGAATTCGGTGCCTTTGAAGCCGGTGCCGTAGATGATCACGTCGGCCTCGTGCAGCCTGCCGTCCGCGGTGCGCACGCCCTCGGGGACGATCTCACTGATCGCGGTGGTCTCGACCGCGACGTTGGGCTGGGTGAGCGCGGGGTAGTAATCGTTGGAGAACAGCCCGCGCTTGCAGCCGATGGGGTAGTCGGGGGTGAGTTTGGCGCGCAGTTCCGGATCGGCGACCTGTTTCTGCAGGTGCTTTTCGGCGATGCGGCCGACCATCCGTGCGATCGCGGGGAATTCGACGAGACCCAGCGAGACGAATTCTCCCGCCGACCACCAGCCGAACCGCTCCACCAGCAGCGCGCCGGGCAGCTTCGCGAACAGCTTGTGCTGAATCGGTGAGTAGTCGGTGTCGAACTTGGGGATGACCCAGGCCGCGGTGCGCTGGAACAGCGTCAGGTGCTCGACCTTCGGCTGGATTTCGGGGATGAACTGGATGGCGCTGGCCCCGGTGCCGATGCAGAGGACGCGCTTTCCCGTCAGGTCCACGTCGTGGTCCCACTCGGCGGAATGAAAGGACGCGCCCGCGAAGGTGTCGAGGCCGGGAAGGTCCGGCAGCTTGGGCCGGGAGAGCTGGCCGACCGCGGAGATCAGCACATCGGCGGTCCGCGTCGTGCCATCGGTGGTCCGGACGGTCCATCGGCCGGTCTGCTCGTCGAATTCGGCGTCGGTCACGTCCGCGCCGAAGACGATGGCCTCCAGCAGCTCGTGTCGCCGCGCGACCCCGCGCAGGTAGTCGTGGATGGCGTCGCGGCCGGAGTAGCGCTGTGGCCAGTCCGGCTTCGGTTCGTAGGAGTAGGAGTAGAGCGGTGACGGCACGTCACAGGCCGCGCCGGGGTAGGTGTTCTCCCGCCACACCCCGCCGAGGTCGGCGGCCCGCTCCAGGATCGTGATGTCGCGGATACCGCTGCGTCGCAGCTCGATCGCGGTGCCGATGCCGCCGAAACCCGCGCCGATGATCAGAACCGATGGCCGGTCGCCAGCTGTCATGTGACACTCCTCACAACATCCGATGTCTCCACTCTAGAACCGGCCCGGTCGGGCGCATCGAGACTTTCGGCCATAATGTGGGCTGTGGAGCGGGTGCTGGCTACTGGAATCCGCGACTGGAACTTTCCGCGCGGGATCGCCAGCGTGGCCCTGATGGTGGGCTACGCGGGCGAGCACGAGGTGCCAGCGGCGCGCATGCTGGCCGGGACCGGACTGACCGACGCCATGCTGCGCGACCCCGACGCCCAGATCGACGCGCACACCGAGCTCGCGGTGATCCGCAATCTGGTGCGTGAGGTCGACGAGCCCGCGCTTGGTGTCGAGCTGGGCAGGCGATACCGGATCACCACCTTCGGCATCTTCGGCTTCGCGTGCGTCAGCAGCCCGACCCTCGGCGAGGCGATCTCCTTCGCGCTGCGGTTCCTCGATCTGAGTTTCGCCTTCTGCCTGCCGGCCGCGCACTGGGAGACGGGGGAGTTCGTCGCGCAGGTGCACGACGAGTCGGTGCCCGCCGACGTGCGCCAATTCCTCGTCGAACGCGACGTGACGGCCATGTACCAGGTGATGAGCGATCTGCTCGGACGGCCGGTGCCGCTGCTGCGCGCCGAATTCCGCTTCGCGGAACCGGAATACGCCGACCGGGTGACCGAGGTGCTCGGCGTCCGCCCGGCCTACGGCCGCGCGCACAATGTGTTCACCATCGATCCCGCGATGCTGGAACAGCCGCTGCCGCAGGCCAACGAACACACCTGGGCCATGTGTCTGGCCCAGTGCCGCCAGCTGGTGGATCGCCGCAGGGCCCGCACCGGCATCGCCGCGGAGGTGCGTGAGCTGCTGGTGCCGGGCGGCGCGGACGGTTTCGCCGCGCCGCTGGGTATCGACCTGGTGGCGCGCGAGCTGAACATGAGCACCAGGACGCTGCGCAGACATCTCGACGCGGCAGGCACCAGCTACCGCGCACTGCTGGACGAGGTGCGCCGCGCCCTCGCCGAGGAAATGCTCACCGCCACACCGCTTTCGGTGAGCGATGTGGCGATCCGCCTCGGCTACGCCGAGTCCTCGACCTTCATCTACGCCTTCAAGCGCTGGACCGGCGTGACACCGGCCGCGTACCGGCGCGAGCGAGTGGCGGTGCGCTGATCAGCCCGGCTGCCCGAGATAGCCGTCCATCGGGACCGTCCGGAAATGTGTTGTCAGGCTGCGGTTGTCGTCGATGATGTGCAGCGCGACGGCGGGGTCCGGCGCGTAATCCATCACGTGGTCCGGCAATTCGAGCTCCCATTCGCCGCCGAGCACCGAGGCCGTGCTCGGCGCGACCAGCAGCGGGCGACCGCCGAAGGTCGTCGTCGCCGCGGAGTGGGCGTGTCCGGTGAGCACGCCGAGGATGCGCTCGTCTGCGGCCACCAGGGCTGCCAGGCGCTCGGGGTCGGCGAGGGTGATGCCGTCGATGATCGGGCTGTGCAGGTGCACCGGCGGGTGGTGCATGGCGAGCAGGATGGGTCCGTCGGCGGGCGCGTCGGCCAGTACACCGTGCAGCCAGTCGTAGGTCTCCTCGCCGAGCGCGCCGCCCGCCTCGCCGGGAATGCTCGAATCCAGCAGGGCCACAGTCAATTCGCCGATCCGGTGCGCGTGATTGATCGGGGTGGTCGCGGCGGGCTCGCCGAGCAGCGCGGTGCGGAAGTGGGCGCGGTCGTCGTGATTGCCGGGGATGGGATAGACCGGAATGTCGGCGGTCAGCGCGACGCGGGCCTCGGCGTACTGTTCGGCCTTGCCGGAATCGGTGATGTCGCCGGTCACCAGGATGGCGTCGGGCTTGCGGCGTAGGTCGGCGAGAAAGGCCATCACTCGTTCGACGCGTTCGGCGTTACGAGAGCCGAGATCGAAGTGTGTATCGCTGACCTGTGCCACCAGGATCATCGGCGTTCGCTTTCTCTGAGGGATCGCTCCGTTGCGTCAGAGTGTGCCCACATTGTGTGCTCGGCACTTTCCCAGGCTAGATGACCTGCGCATTGTCCGTCTGCATGAGGCTCGCCACCGCGCGGGGCATGCTCGTTCGACAGTGACGACGGTCACATTCGCGGGTCGGCGGCGAGACGGGCCTAGGGGTGACGTTCGGTGGTGGCGTTCGACCAGAGCGTGCGCAGAGCGCGGAGAAACGCCTGGCGATCGGCGCGGGAAAGGGCGGCGAGCGTCTCGTCCTCTCGCTCGCGGATCTCCCGCTGGGCGCGGTCGCGGAGCGCCTTGCCTTCCTCGGTGAGCGAGACCAGGTTGACGCGCCGGTCGGTGGGGTCGGGTGCGCGTTCGATGAGACCGCGCCGTTGCAGGTCGTCCAGGACGCCGATGATGCGGGTCTTGTCCGCGCCGATGGCCTTGGCCAGTGCGGCCTGCGTGTACACCGGCTCCGATTCCAGGCCGAGCAGCACTCCGTAGGCCCACATGGTGAGCCCGTTGCGTTCCAGGACGGGCAGTTCGGCCGCGACGAGGGCGCGGCCGAGCGGCACGACCATCGCGGCGAGATCGGGTCGGTCGGGGTCTGGCATGTCTAGAAAATACTTCTTGGCAGATAGTATGCCTATGCTTACGATAAGCGCATGAGTATTGATTCCGAGAGAAAAGCGAACGAATCGAACGAGCGGCTGCGGGAACTGCACGCACGGGCCGTGCGGCTGAGCGCGGGGGTCGTCGCGCGCGTCGAAGCGGGCCAGCTGTCGGCCGAGACACCTTGTGCGGGATGGGATTTGCGCGCACTGCTGGCGCACATGGCCACTCAGGACCGGGGGTTCGCGGGCGCGGCGCGTGGATCCGAGGACCCCGGTGCTTGGGAGGTGCGGCCCGCGGTGGATCCGGTGGCCGATTACCTTGCCGCTGCGGACGACGTCGTCGCGGCCTTCGCCGAGCCCGACGTCTTCGAACGCACCGTGCTCCTGCCCGAGGTCTCCAGCCATCATCGGTTTCCCGCCGCGACCGTCATCGGGTTCCACCTCGTCGACAGCGTCGTGCACGCGTGGGACGTGGCGCGTTCGATCGGCGAGACCGTCGTGCCCGACCCGGAATTGGCGCTGATGGCGCTCGAGGTCGCGGCGGCGGTCCCGGACGGTCCGGAGCGTTCCGCGCCCGGCGCCGCGTTCGCCCCGGCGCTGGCGGCGGACGATGCGGCTTCGACCATGGACCGGGTGCTGCGGCAGCTCGGGCGCGCGCCCGAGTGGACGCCGGCTTCGTTGCGCGCGTAGGTCGTTCGTTCGAGCGGATCCGCGCGGTCGTTGCCGTAGTCGGCGCGTGAACGTCAGGAGACCGTGCCGAGGAGTTCGGTCGCGCGGTCGAGGAGCTCGGCGGAATCGGGCGGGGCGACCGGCGCCCAGAAATCCGCGCCCGGCGGGGCCGCCAGGTTCAGTTCGGGCGGGGTGCGCCAGGACGCGGCGAGGCCGAGCCGCCACGAATGCAGGTGGGCGCGCGGATAGGCGCCGGACTTGTCGAAGAGCGGGTCGCCGAGGATCGGGTGCCCGATCCAGGCCAGGTGCACCCGGATCTGGTGGCGACGGCCGGTCACCGGTCGCAGCGCGAGCACCGTGTGTCGCTCGGTGCGCAACACGGTCGCGAAGCGTGTCAGCGACGGATAGTTCTTGGTGTCGAGCAGATCGGCTTCGTTCACGAACCAGCGCCCGCCCTCGGTGCGGATGCTCTCGCGTGGCGCCGCGATCCGCACCCGGTTCTTCCGGCCCACGCTCAACGGCAGATCGATGACGCCGCGCTCGGGCAGCCCGGTGGAATCGACGATCGCCAGATACGCCTTGTCCGCGGTCTGCTTGTTGAACTGCCTGGTCAGCTGGCCGTGCGCGCCCAAGTCCTTGGCCAGCAGCACCAATCCGGACGTCACCTTGTCGATCCGGTGCACCGGATACAACGTCTCACCCGCCGCCGCGGCCAGCTCCACGATGTCGGTGTCGTGCCGCTCCCCGGTAACCGAAATCCCCGCGGGCTTGTTCAACGCGAGAACCGCCTCGTCCTCGGCGATCAGGCAGCTCTCCCGCAACTGCGCCCACTCGATACCCATCCGCACGACCTTACGGACGCACCGCGATCGCGCGCCGAGCCGCTCCCACAGTCGGTCCATACGCCGCACACAGGTGTCGGCCGTGTGCGAAGTACGGCTGGGAGTCAGGCGCGGCGCAGGGCGTGGGGGCGCAGCCGGTTGAAGCCACGGACTCGAACGCTGCGCAGGTGGCGCACGTCGAATTCGGGATCGCCGCCCAGTGCCGCCGCGGCGGAGTCGTCGATCAGGACCGTGCCGGGGCGGGCCACGCCGGTCAGGCGGGAGGCGATGTTGACCACCGAGCCGTACAGATCGCCGAAGCGTTGCAGCACCGGGCCGTAGGCGAGCGCGACTCGCAGGTCCGGCGTGCCGCCGACCATCATGGTCGACTCCTGGATGGCCAGCGCGATGCGCGCGGCGGCCTGGGCGGTCTCCGCCGCGAACATCACTTCGTCGCCGACGTGCTTGATCACCCAGCCGCCGTTCTCGGTGATGGCCGCGTTCGTCGTCGACTCGAACGCCTCCAGCAGCGTCGACAGCTCGTCCGGGTGCAGGTGCCTGGTCAACCGGGTGTAGCCGACCATGTCGGCGAAGCCCACCGCCAGCTCCCGCGTGGAGTCCTCGGCGGGGGCCTCGTTGTCGAAGGAGCGGGCGAGCGCGGCGGCCAGATGGCGGCGCCACGCGTAGGTCTGCAATTCCTCGAGCACCGAGACCGTCTCCTCGGTGGCGATCCTGGCGATCTCCGCCGCGTCCGCCCTGTTCTCGCGGGTGGCGGCGGCGACTTTGGTCGAGATCTCGGCGATGACGAGATCGGCTTGCCATTCCGCCAGCCGCGCCATGGACTGACCGAGCGTGCGCGCGGCCGCGGCCTGCTGGCGCAGATCGGAGGCGGCGACCACCTTCAGGCCGCGGAAGTGCTGGACCGCGTCGACGTCGGCGTCGGTGTAGTCGACGGCGTCCGCGGGATTCTCGGGGAAGCCGAGCGCGGTCCACAGCCGCCGGGAGATCGCGGGTGACACCCCCGACCGCTCGGCCACCTCGGCGCGGTTGTACCTGCGCTCGCCCGCGAGCAGATACGACTCCACGACCGACTGGACGAGCTCGGAGATCTCGGGCTTCGACATGATCGCCACATTACGGCCAGGGCGCACGCGAGCGGAGTCCGTCGATGCCCTGTTGGGGTACGTCACAGCATCGCGCGGGGCGGGTCGTGCCGGTGCTGCGAAGATCGCCGCGACGACGCTCGCCGGTGCGGCCGGACGACGTGCGACCGGGTCGGCGGCCGCGGCGACGGCGAATTCACTCGCGTACGACGCGCACCGTCCGCAGGCTGGAATCGGCGGCGTCCGGCACGTTCATGCCCTCCTCGTGACCGGACCGCAAGTACTCCGCCACCGCTTCGTTGAGCCGCTCGCCGGGCACCACCACCGGAATGCCCGGCGGGTACGGGGTGAGCTGCTCGGCCGCGATCCGTCCCGGCGCCCTGCCGATCGGGACGATCTCGACGTCACCGAAGAACGCCTCGCGCGGCAGCTCCACCGTCTCGAGCTGGAGCTCGTCGGGCGAGGGCAATCGGATCCGCGACGGCCGGGGGTCTTTCAGCTGGTCGCGCCATGCGGCGATGCCCTCGACCAGAGCGGCGACGGTGTCCTTGTCGTCGGCCATCGACACCGTCGCGAGAACACGGCGGTGATCGACCAGCCCCATGTCGATGCCGCGGTGTTCGCGCAGCCAGTCGGCGGCGTCGTAACCCGTCGATCCCGTCGCCGAGACGTCCATCAGCACCTGGAGTCGATCCAGATCGTGCGATGCCTCGAGGCCGAGCAGTTCGTCCGCCATCACGTCGATACCCGGTATCCGGGCCAGGTCGGCGCGGGCCTGGTCCGCGACGCGCAGCGCCGCGTCGAGCAACTCGCGCCCGTGCTGCACCATCTGCCTGCGCCAGCCGTCGAGCGCGGTGTAGACCAGCACGTTCGGGCTGGTGGTCATGAGCAGGTCGGCGCACGCGCTCAGCCGCGCCGGGTCGACCAGATCCCCTTGGAGGTGGAACACCGAGCCCTGCTCGAACCCCGCGCCCATCTTGTGCACGCTCACCACGCACAGGTCGGCACCCACATCCATGGCCCAGGTGGGCAGTTCGGGATGGAACGGCAGGTGGGCGCCCCACGCCTCGTCGACGATCAACGGCTTGCCGCGCTCGTGGCAGATGCCCGCGATCCCCGCGATATCGGCGCAGGTGCCGTACGGGCTCGGGCTGACGATCAACGCGCCCGCCGCGTCGGGATTGCGCTCCCATGCTTCGCGCACCTGTTGCGGTGAGGGCGGATGCGAGAAATGCCGCTCGGCGTCCCAGCGCGGGGTGATCCAGTGCGGCCTGACGCCGGCGAAGATCAGCCCGGCGACGATCGACTTGTGGCTGTCGCGGGCCACCAGCAAACCACCGCCCTGCCCGCCTGCCACCGCCATCATCGCGGCCTTCACCGACAGCGAGCTCCCGCACGTGGAGAAGAAGGCCTTCTCGGCGCCCACCGCGTCGGCCATCAGTTTCTCGGCCTCGGCCAGGTAGCCGCCTCGGGAAAGGCGGTCGTCGAGACCGGGTCCGACCAGCACATCGGAGCGGAACGCGTCCCGCCCGATCACGTCCAGCACGCGCTCGTCGACACCGCGACCCTGTCGATGACCCGGCGGAGTGAACCCGTACCGGCCCGAACGGTGATACGCGGCGAGTGCGTCCACCAGGGGAGCTCGTGAGTGGTCCATGGTCGGGAGCTACCCGCTGCCCAGTCGGCTAATCTCCGGCTGACCTGGGGGAGCGCGTGCCCCGACGGGGTATATGACCCCTCGTGCGCTGCTCGGCCTGCCGACGTTGGGCGCTGGTGGTGCCCAGCAATGGTCGCAGAGTCGGTGCGGTGGTCGGTGTCGCACACGTCCTCGCACCGCAGGCCGCGAAAAGGGGGCAGCGGACGTTGAGCGCAGGTGGCGCCCGACGACAGCGATCGGAGCTGCGACTGCCGTTCAGGCAGCGGCGCTGACTTCCTTGGTTTCTAAATATAAAGTGGCACAACATATTTCATGAGAATCTCGGCGCAGATTCGTGGTCGCCGACCTGCTCCTCGCGTTCGTCGCGGAGCGTCACGCCCGGCGTGCCGATGGCGGAAAGTCGACGTATGAGGGGACTTGACCCATGCGATAGGGTTGAAAAAATTGTGAGTTTTGCTAACTAGATGGCTTCTCGCGGAAGTCGCCGAGAGGATTCGCAGTGCCGGTCGTCAGCTTCGACAACACCGCGTTGGTTCTGATCGATCTCCAGCGCGGCGTGCTCGAGCGGCCGACGGTACGTCCCGTGCGCGACGTGCTGCGACAGAGCGTCCGCCTCGCCGAGGCATTCCGCGCCAACCGGTTGCCGGTCGTGGTGGTGCGCGTGGAGTGGTCCGAGGACAGCGGCGATCTGCCGCCCGCCGCCTGCGATCGGCCCGGCCCGGCCGCCGCCCCTCGCCCGCCCTTCGCGGAGATCCCGGCCGAGCTGGTCGACCTTGCCGACCTGTTCATCACCAAACGGCACTGGGGCGCGTTCACCGGCACCGAGCTCGATCTCCAGCTGCGCCGCCGCCGCATCGACCGGCTGGTGCTCGCGGGCATCGCCACCAGCATCGGCGTGGAGTCGACCGCGCGCTCGGCGTGGGAGCACAACTACGAGCTGGTGTTCGCCGAGGATGCGACCACCGACACCGACGAGGCCTCGCACCTGCATTCCTTCACGAAGATTTTCCCGCGCCTCGGGCGTGTCAGTTCGACCGAGCAGATTCTCACCGCACTGGGCGCCTGACCGGCCGTCCGGCCGCTGTGTCCAATTGGACACGGTCGCGGCGCCGAAAAAGACGCGTCGCAATCAACGGTAATTCGCTTGCGCTGTGCAAGACTCGTTCCGCCAGAGTTTCTTGCACTCCTCACACTCGGAGGACTGTCCATGACGAATTCTGTTGCGCCTCTCGAACTGCCCAAACCCTTGGTGATCACGTTGGGGAATCTGAAGGGCGGTGTCGGAAAAACAACTTCGGCCTTCTTCCTGGCCTCTTATTTCGCCAGAGTGCACGAGCTGCGGGTGCTGGTCATCGACGCGGACCCGCTCAGCCAGACGGGATATTCCTGGTATCGCAGGCTGCTCAAAGGGCAGGTCGCGGTGCCGTTCGAATTGATCGCCTTTCCGTCCCGGCACGTCGACGACTGCATCCACGACAATGCCCACAAATTCGACGTCGTCATCGTGGATGCCGGCGGCGAGTCGGCCGAGATATTCAAGGCGGCCATTCCGGTCAGTGACGAACTCTTGTTGCTGACCAGCGTGAGTCCCTCGGAGGTCAAGCGCGTCCCGAGTACCTATCAGGCCGCCGCGGAGGCCGCCGCCGGACACGACCGGGAAATCCGGGTGCGCGTGCTGATGACCAAGGTGCCGGTCACCATGAAGAACGGCGTGAACGTCTCCACCGAATACCGTACGCAGCGCGGCAATTTGGAAGACGCCGGATACGACGTGTTCGGCGCGTATCTGAGCGCGTGGAAGTGGTATCGCGAGGCCGCGGACGGTGAGGTCGGCGAGGGCGCCGAGAACCCGATCGCGGATCTCGGCGAATATCAGCAGGTCGGCGATGAATTGGTCGCCCCGTACCGACTAGCGGTGGAGGTGTCGGCCTGATGCCTCCGCAGCGTAGAAAAGGGTCCATCGGCGGGGCCGCGAATCCGTTGTCCGACAGCGCCGAACACACGCCGCCGGTCTCGCCGTTGCGAGACGCCGAATGGCGGTCCGAGCGGGCACGGCCGGTCACGGAGGAGTTCCCGCAGGGTACCGAGCCGTCCCGGCCGGCTGTCGCGGATCCGCAGCCACTCCGCCAGTCCGCGCCTGCACAGGTGGAGACGCAAGCGACGCGTTCGGCCGCGTCGGCCCCGGTCGAGGCACAAGCGACGCGGCCGGTCGCGCCGGCCCCGGCAGAGGCACGAGTGACGCCGCCGGTCGCGCCCGTCCCGGCGGGAGCGCAAGCGATGCCGCCGGGGACGCAGGCGGTGCGCCAGGTTGTCGCGAATCCGAGCCCGAGCGGGACGGAACAGCTGGCTGACGTGCTCACCATGCCGCTGCCCACGGCGGGCGAAGGTCCGCTGAACCGGCGCGAACAAGAGCAGCTCAGCGCGTGCGAGTCCTCGATCGACTCGCTGCGCATCGCGTTCTGGGCCGCGGGTCGCGCGTTGCAGATCGTCCGGGACGGCCGCCTCTATCGTGACAGCCACCCCACCTTCGACGACTATGTCGAGCAGCGCTGGGACATGCAGCGCTCCTACGCGCACAAGCTGATTCGCGCGTGGCCGCTGGCCGCCCGGCTGTACCCCGTCGCGCCGACGATCAACGAGGGGCAGGTGCGCGAACTGCTCCCGGTGGCCGCGGAACACGGCGAGGACGCGGCGGTGACCGTGTACACCACCGTCGCGGGCGGTCCCGGCGGCAAAGTCACGGCGGGCAAGCTGCGCGAGGCGATCGCGCTGCTGCCCGATCGCTACGACGAGGCCCTGGTGATCGCGCGGTTGCAGGCGTGGCTGCGCGGGGAACTGACCGCGGGCGGACATCGGCCCGCCGATTTGTTCTCCACCATGGAATCGCGGCTGGTCGCGCTGAGCAGGCGGGTCGTCAAGGGTTCCAGCGGCGATCCGGCCGCGGCCCGCGAATTCGCGGCTCGATTGCGCACGCTCGCCGAACAAATCGAGGAGCAGATTACCGCCTGACTTCCTCGCGAAAACGGCGCCCCGCTACGGAGAAATTCCGGGCGGGGCGCCGTCGTATTTTCGAAAAGTAGAATTCGTGGAATTTGGTTATTATTTTGTTATCATAAAATGTCGTGTTGGTGCTTGCGGCCTTTGTTCTCCGGCGCAAGATGGATTCTCGGATCCGCTGGACTGAACACCGTGATGTTTTTCGAATCGAATTCGAAGGTCTAGGTGACGTCCTGCCCGCCAGTAATTGCGGCGCCGCATGGCAGAGCCGAGAGCCTTCGATATGAGCATCGGAGGACCGCATCATGGCATCAACCGCTGAGGGTCGATATTCGCGCTTCCTACGTCGCGCGATTTTCTGGGGCCTGGCCGCCGCGGCGGCAATCGGCGCCCTGCTCGTGGGCGCCGGACAGGCTTCGGCCAAGCCGGTCGCAATTCCCGGCATCGGCGTTTTCGAAGTTCCGGACGCGATTCCGGTACCGCCCGCTTTCACCGAATTCGATTATCCCGATATTCGAGTACGCCCATCCCAGGTTGTCCCCGCTGTCATCGACGAGCCCGCTGCCGTCGACATGCCGGTCGTGGTGGACGTTCCGGCTGCTATCGATGTTCCGGCCGTCGTGAGCGTTCCGGCTGCTATCGATGTTCCGGCCGTCGTGAACGTTCCGGCCGCGGTCGATGTTGCGACCGCCGTGGAGATTCCGGCCGGGATGGATGTCTCGGCCGCCGTGAGTGTTCCGGTCGCCACGGATGTTTCAGCGGCTGTGGACCATCCGGCCGTCGTGGATCTTCCGGCGATCTTCGGTATTTCCCTTGTCGACATCGCGCGCATGACGCAGATGGCAGAGTCGTTGCTGCCGGTGACACATGCTCCCGCGATCGCGGGTCCCCCCGAGGTGGTGTACACGGCCCCGCTGGCGGTGATCGAATTCGCGGCGACTCCACCGGCTCCGCAGACCGCGGCGGCTCCGCAGGCTCCGGCGAGCACGACGCCGTCGACGCCCATCGATCTGCTGCGCGCCCATCTCCCGTTCCTGGCCGGACTGCTCGAACCGGTGCTGCCCGCACCGTTCGCGGTTCCCAAGCCTCCGGTCGTCGAGCATCCGTCTCCCGGCGCCATCGCGGTCGAGGCCGCGCGCGCCAAGATCGGCTCCGACTACAGCATGGGCGCGACGGGACCTGACGTCTTCGACTGCTCCGGTTTGGTGCAGTGGTCCTACGAGCAGGCGGGTGTGGACGTGCCGCGCACGAGCTACCAGCAGTTGTCCTCGGGTATGCCGATCTCCCAGGAGGAACTCGAGCCGGGTGATGTCGTGTCCTTCTACGGTGGCGGCCACTCCGGTCTGTACGCCGGGGACGGTCAGGTGATCCACGCCTCGACGTACGGTACGGGCGTCGTGATGTCGCCGATGTCCTCGATGCCCTACGCGGGCGCCCGCCGATACTGATGGTCGCCTGGTGGCTCGGCTTGTGGGCACTGCGGAGTTTGGACGCTCAGCCCGGCAGCAGCAAGCCGTCAGTAAACTCGGAATCGGGGCCTACCGTGTACGGAAGGCGGACGGACAATGGAGTGGCTGCTGGTTTTGATCGTGGTCGTGGCCGTGGCGATCTTGCTGCTCATGCGTGGGCGAGAGGGCAAGCAGCGGACGCAGACCGAGCTGGCCGACGCGCTCGCCGACGCCCGTCAGGTGAACGAGCGGCTCGCGGGTCAGATCTACCACCTGAGCGCCAGCAACGATGCGGCGAAACAAGCCCTCGTGGACGCCTCGGAGCGGTACGCCGCCGCGGGGTCACAGCTCGACCAGGCCGCCACGCCCGCCCAGGCCCGGCTGGCGAAACAGACTGCGCTAGAAGGTCTCTACTACATCCGCGCCGCACGTTCCGCGATGGGCATGGATCCGGGCCCCTCGATCCCCGAGCTCGACGGCCAGGCCGTGTCCGGACGAGTGAGCGAGGATCGGGTGATCGCCTTCGAGGGCAGAGAGATCGCCGCGTCACCCAACCCGTCCTCGGCCACGCCGAACTACTATCCCGGCGGACGCGTCGCCGGACGGCCGGTGCCCGCGGGCTGGTATTCCGAACCCTGGTGGAAGCCGGCGCTCATCGGCGGCGCGTGGGGGCTCGGCTCCGCGCTCTTGTTCACCTCGCTGTTCGCGGGAATGTCGGGCGTGGGGTACGGAGCGCAAGGGTTCGAGAGTGGTTACGGCGAGGGATATCAGGACGGAGTCGCGGCGGGCGAGGGTGACGCGGGCGGCGACTGGGGTTCGGATACCGCTCCGTACGACGGCGGTGGCTACGACGGTGGTTACGACGGGGGCGGCTACGGCGGTGGCTACGACGGCGGCGGTTACGACGGCGGTGGGGGCTTCGATGGGGGAGGTTTCGACGGCGGGTTCTGAGCGCGGAGCCCGGCGTGCGGGTGGGCCGATCACCACCCGACATCCGCACGATCGGCACGATGCTGTCCCTGAGCGCCTCACCCGGTAGACTGCGACAGTCCCACCAAACCGGCCTTCGTAGCTCAGGGGATAGAGCACCGCTCTCCTAAAGCGGGTGTCGCAGGTTCGAATCCTGCCGAGGGCACTTCATTCGCTCGGCGAGCCGTGCTCGCGGGGTGCGTTTGCCGGGGGCTCATTTCGTCTGTTTTGTGGGGGTGCAACCCCCACGCCCCGCCCGGCGGGCTTCGCCCCCGTACCCCCTTGTGTTGGTCGGGTTTGGTTCTATTTGAGCAGCTGCGTTGGGTTTGGGTTTCCGAGGGTTTCTCGAAACGGTGCTGGGGGCGGTGGTTCGTTGGGAGACGCTGTTCCACAGGTGAACCTTGCGATGCACGGGTGCCTATGGATCGGGGTGGCGGGCGATGGTGCGGGGCGGGCGATGCAGGTGGGGGTGCGGAGGGGCTTCGGTGCGTTGGGGGTGTTGGGTTCGGTAATCCGCAGTACGCTGCTGGGCGTCTCGGGGGCGGCGTTCAATTGAGGCGGCGGGTGGGTTCGCGGGGTCGCTGACGGAGGGTGATGCGCATGGTGAATCGCAGGGGGTTCTTCGGGTTCGGGCTGGGGGTTGCGGCGTTGCCGGTGGTCGGTGTTGCGCGGGCGGAGCCGGGTGGGGAAGCGTGGTCGGTGGGGCGGCGGGGGTGTTGATCGATGTGGGGCGCAAGCACTTCGGGATGCCGTGGTTGCGGCGGTTCGTCGCGTATATGGCGAATCTCGGGCTCAACGAGTTGCACTTCCACTTCTCCGAGAACGAGTCCGTTCGGATCGTGAGTGATCGATATCCGGAGATCAACGGTGGTGTGCAGTATTCGAAGGCCGAGATCGGCGAGTTCATGCGGTTTGCGGCGGGGCGGGGAGTCGCGGTGATTCCGGATTTCGATATGCCCGGTCATATGGGTGCGGCGTTGCGGCCGCATCCGGAGTTTCAGCTGCGCAACAGGTTCGGCGTGCCGCTGGCCAGCGCGCTCGACATCACCGGCGAGGCCGCGTTGAGATACGCGGAGGGGCTGGTCGAGGAGTATGCGGAGGTGTTCGCGGAGGCGACGCGGTGGGGGATGGGGTTCGACGAGTTTCTCGGCGTTGTCTCGATCGAGCAGTTGTATTCGAATCTGGACGACCGGGCGCGGGAGTTGTTCGGTCCCGACGCCACTCAGCACGATTTGACCACCAGCGTCGCGAATCGATTCGGGCGCAAGCTGAAATCCCTTGGTTTCGACGTGAGCGTGTGGAATGACGGCATGCTGAAAAGTAATGTAGTGCAGTTGGATTCGGATATCGACGTCCACTATTGGACGCACTGGTCACCCGGGCACGCACGTGTGCGGCAGTTCGTCGACGCCGGGCACCGGCTGGTGAATTTCAACGACCGGCAGCTCTACTACGCGCTCGGCAACACGCTGATCTACCCGTACCCGACAGCTCGCAGTATTCTCGAAAGTCGTTGGACCCCAGGAGAATTCAGTCCAATGCTACCGGTTTCGCAGCCCAGTCCGATCCCGCCCGCACTGGCCGGGCGACAGACGATCGAAGGTCCGCCCTATCCGGACTACCTGGAAGGCGCGGTGTTCTCCATCTGGTGCGACAACCCGACGGTGCAGACCGAGGACGAGGTCTTCCTCGGCGTGAAAGAGCCGCTCGCGGCATTCGCGCTGCGCTGCAAGGACCCGCACTACGACGGAACCGTGGCGGATGTCCGAGCTGTCGCCGATAAAGCCAGCGCTCACCTGCCGTAACCGCCACCGGCTTTGCTAGCGGTTGCAGCGAGTCGACGTACTCCACGGAACGGAGCGCAACCAACTGCAAAGGCTTCGCGCCCGCCATATAGGCACCGCCCATATGGCGGGTATCGAATGTCTGGTGAGCCTGCGCGCGGGCGGGCAGCTGTGGACTCTCGCGTTCGAAGGCGCGGAACGGTCGGAGGTGAAGCGGAGTGGGCCGCTCGCGGTGGCCTACCGCGCCCGAACTCCGTCGCGAGCTCCGGCCAACAACTCCGTGACCCGCGCTCCCATGGCGCGTCCGGCGGAGCGTAGTGGTTCTGCCGTTCGCAGCGTGCGGCTCAGGACGAACGCCCCCTCCAGTGCGCTGAGGATCGCCAGGATCAGATCGCGGGCCGCGGTGGGTTCGACGCCGCGGCGGACGAAGTAGTCCGTTCCTTGCTCGACCCAATCTCCGATGACCTCCGCCGCGACCTCGCGCAGGGCGGGCTCGCTGTCCGCGATCTCGCCTGCGACGGTGCAGACGGGGCACATGTTGATCCAGCCGGTCTGCTCGATCTGTTCGGCGGCGGCGGCGAAGGCCGCTGGCACCGCCGCGCGGAGGTCGTCGTGCGGATCCATGAGCAGGGGGAGTAGCTGGATGTAGGCGGCGCCGGAGGTGCGCAGGGCGGCGGCGGCGATCTGCGGCTTGCCCGCGGGGAAGTGGTGGTAGAGCGAGCCCATCGGCGCGCCCGCCGCCACGGTGACCTGTTTGACGCTGGTGCCGCTGTAGCCCCGGGTGCGCAGGAGTTCCGCCATGGCCGTGACGAGGCGATCGCGGGTACTTGTTGACATTTTCTCGGTCACCGTTCCAGACTAGAGCAAACACTCTAGAGCGAACGCTCGAATGGAGGAATTCGATGCCGATCGTCGACCTTCCCGCTGGTCAGGTGCACTATGTCGAACGTGGCGATGGGCCGCCGGTGGTGCTGCTGCACGGCTTGTTGATGAATCACACGGTGTGGGACACGGTGCTCGACCGGTTGCCCGCGGGTTTCCGGTACGTGCTGCCCGATCTGCCGCTCGGCGCGCATCCGATCCCGCTGAAACCGGGCGTCGACCTGAGCCTGCGCGGGCTGAATCAGCTCATCGCGGACTTTCTCGCCGCGCTCGATCTGCGCGATGTCACCCTGGTGCACAGCGACTGGGGCGGCGGGCTGTTCCTCACCGCCTACGGCCTCGACGAGCGCGTCGGCAGGCTGGTCGTGCTGCCGTGCGAGGCCTTCGACAACTTTCCGCCCGGCCTGCCCGGCAAGATGGCCGTGGTCGCGACCGCGATGCCGGGCGGGATATCGCTGGCGCTGCGGCAATTACGCGTGCGGTGGCTGCGCTCCTCGCCGCTGTTGTTCGGGTGGATGGCGCGCAGGCCGCTACCCGACGACCTGGTGCGCGGCTGGACCGAACCCGGCTTGCGCGACGAACTCATCCGCCGCGACCTGCTCGCCTACACCAAGTCCGGTTTCCCGAAAGCCGAGCTCATCGCCAACACCGAAGCGCTGCGCCGCTTCTCGGGTGACGCGCTGATCCTGTGGTCGGCCGCGGGCAAGGTGATGCCGCGCGAGCACGGCCGCAGGCTGGCCGAGTTGATCCCACGCGCCCGCCTGATCGAGATCGAGGACGCCTACGTGCTGTCCATGCTCGATCGACCCGACGCGGTCGGCGCGGCCATCTCGGAGTTTCTGACCGGCGACCGAGCGCAGCGGTAGCACCCCGATCCGGCCGCGGGTCGTAACCGCGAATTCGCGGCGGGATCGACCACACTGGGCTCGTGGCCGCCCACCCGCCCGACGCCGAGCCGGGTCCCGAGGCATCGGAGCCCACCGGCTCCGAGGTCGGGGCGCGCGAGGAGCAGCCCCAGGTCACCGACCGCAGGCGAATGCCACCGTGGTTGCCGAGGGCGCTGGTGCTGGCCTTCCTGCTGCTCGGCGCGTTCCAGCTGCTCGACTGGGCGGCGCACCGGCTGATCGGGTTGTTCGTCGTGCTGTTCGTGGCGTTCTTCGTCTCGCTGGCGATGGAACCGGCGGTGGACAGCCTGGCCGCGCGCGGCATGTCCCGCGGGCTCGGCACCGCGGTGGTCTTCGTGCTGGTGTTCTTGTTCGCCGCCGGCTTCGTCGTGGCGCTCGGCACGCTGCTGGTGGAGACCGTCCACGACCTGGTGATCGAACTGCCGCGGCTGGTGAACGACTCGGTCGACTGGGTGAATCGCACCTTCCACCAGGACTTCACCCTCGATCAACTGCGCGGCCAGCTGACCGAGGACACCGACACGCTCACGGGATACGCCGAGCACGCCGCGGGCCACGTGTGGGGTCTGTCCGCCACGATCGTCGGCGGACTGGCCAAGGTGCTGCTCATCGCGCTGTTCAGTATTTATCTCACCGCGGGCGGGCCGAAGCTGCGGCACTCGCTGTGCTCGCTGCTGCCGCCTGCCAAGCAGGACGCGGTGCTGCACGCCTGGGATCTCGCCATCCAGAAAACCGGCGGCTACCTCTACTCCCGCGCGCTGCTCGCGGTGATCTCCGCGGTCGCGCACGGCATCTTCCTCGCGGTGCTCGGCGTGCCCAACGCCATCGCCATGGGGGTCTGGTTCGGCGTGGTCGCCTCGTTCGTGCCGACCGTCGGAACGTATCTGGCAGGGGCGCTGCCGGTGCTGGTCGCGCTCACGATCCGGCCGCTGGACGCGGTCTGGGTGATTCTGTTCGTCATCGTCTACCAGCAGCTACAGGACTACGTCCTGCAACCGAAGCTGACCGCGCGCACCGTGGACGTCAATCCGGCCGTCGCGCTGCTCGCCGTGCTGGCGGGCGGTGCGTTGCTCGGAGCGGTGGGTGCGCTGCTCGCCATCCCGGCCATCGCCACGGTGCAGTCGTTCGTGAGCCTGTACCTGAAACGCTATGAGGTGACCGAGGATCCGCGCATCGACCGGGCGCAGGCCAAGCGGGCGCGCCGTGCGGGGACCGATCCCACCTCCTGACAGTGTGAGGCCCGATCGCGGTGGCGCGCAACGAGTCCGGCTCCGATCGGCGTGCGGATCGACCGCACTGGCGCGCACCGAGGCCGGGCTGCCCGACCGCACGAAGCCCAGCCGCGGCGCCGCGCACCGCGGCCGGGCTTCGCGGACGCTCAGGAGAGCGTGGTGACAGTCAGGTCGCCGTCGGCGTACTGGGCGCGCAGGCGCTTCTTGTCGAACTTGCCGACGCTGGTCTTGGGCACCTCGGCGATGAACGTCCACCGCTCGGGCAGCTGCCACTTGGCGAACTTGTCGGCGAGGAAGTCGCGCAGGTCCTCGGCCTTGGCCTCGGTGCCCTCCTTCAGCACGATCGCCACCAGCGGCCGCTCGTCCCACTTCTCGTCGGGCACGCCGATGACGGCGGCCTCGGCGACCGACGGGTGACCCATGACGGCGTTCTCCAGGTCCACCGAGGAGATCCACTCACCGCCGGACTTGATGACGTCCTTGGAGCGGTCGACCAGGGTGAGGTAGCCGTTGGGGCTGATCTTGCCGACGTCGCCGGTGCGCAGCCAGCCGTCGTCGAACTTGTCCGGGTCGATGACCGCGCCGTCGGGGGAGTAGTAGGAGCCGGTGATCCACGGACCGCGAACCTCCAGCTCGCCCAGCGATTCTCCGTCGTTGGGCACCACGCTGCCGTCGTCGCCGACCAGCCGCGCCTGCACGCTGGCGGGGAAACGGCCCTGGGTGTAGCGGTATTCCCATTCCTCCTCGCCGGTGACGCCGGTGGGCGGGTGCGCGACGCTGCCCAGCGGCGAGGTCTCGGTCATGCCCCAGGCGTGCAGGATGCGCACGCCGTGCTGCTCCTGGAAGGCGCGCATCATCGAGGGCGGCACCGCCGAACCGCCGACGACCGCGGTGCGCAGGTGCGAGATGTCCTGCGGCTTGGCCGCCAGACCCGCGAGCACGCCGCCCCAGATGGTCGGCACGGCCGCGGCGAAGGTCGGCTGCTGGTCGGCCATCATCTCCAGCAGCGGTCCCGGCTGGAGGAAGCGGTCGGGCATCAGCACATTCGCGCCCGACATCAGCGCGGCGTAGGGCAGGCCCCAGGCGTTGGCGTGGAACAGCGGCACGATGGCCAGCACGTTGTCGGACCCGGTGAAGCCCATGCCCATCGGCGAGCAGACCTGCATGGCGTGCAGCCAGTTGGAGCGGTGCGAGTACACCACGCCCTTCGGGTCGCCGGTGGTGCCCGAGGTGTAACACATTGCCGCGGCGGACTGTTCGTCGATCACCGGGAAATCGAAGGTGTCCGGCTGGGCGGCGAGCAGCTCGGTGTAGGAGTGCACCTGCACGCCCTCGGGGGCCTGCAACGCGGACGCGTCGCCGTTGGCGACGATGACGTGGCGCACCGTCTTCAGGTTCGGCAGGTACTGGGCGAACATCGGCACCAGGGTGCCGTCCACGATGACCACCTGGTCCTCGGCGTGATTGGCCACGTAGACCAGCTGCTCGGGGAAGAGGCGGATGTTGAGCGCGTGCAGCACCGCGCCCATGGCGGGCACGGCGATGTAGGCGACCATGTGCTCGTTGTTGTTCCACATGAAGGTGCCGACCCGGTCGCCGACGCCGATGCCGAACCCGCGCAGCGCATTCGCCAGTCGAGCCGACTCGGCGCCCAGTTCGCGGTAGGTCATGGTCCGCACGCCGGTGCCGGTCCAGGTGGAGACCGTGCTGTCGCCCTGGAAGGTCGCGGCGTACTTCAAGAGCGTCGCCAGCGAGAGCGGCTCGTCCTGCATGGTGCTCAACATCGGTAACTCCTTCATCCTCAGTGGCCGGCATGAGCCACGTCACAGCGGCGATGCTACCGAAAGGTAGTCACACCGCGACCGGCCAGAACCCAAATCGAAAACGGGGGCGTCCGCCCTCAGTTTCCCCAGGTCAGCGCGGCAACCGAAAAGCTAAAGCTGTCAATGGTTGTGGGCCGGATATGCGTGCACCAGGGCGGTGTCCAGCTTCGGTACGGCATGCGTGAGGGTGTGCTCGGCCTCGTGCGCGAGGCGGTGCGCGTCGGCCAGTGTGATGGTCGGCACAACATCGATCTCGACGTCCGCGTGCAGCCGGTGCCCGATCCAGCGCATGCGCAGACTGCGCACCCCCTCGACACCGGGCTCGGCCGCGAGCGCCCGCTCCGCGTCCGCCACCAGAGCCGGTTCGACCCCGTCCATCAGCCGGTGGAAGACATCGCGCGCCGCGGTGCGCAACACGGCCAGAATGGCCAGCGTGATCACCAGGCCGATGATCGGATCGGCCTGCGGGAAGCCCATCGCCACCCCGGCCGCGCCGAGCAGCACGGCGAGCGAGGTGAATCCGTCGGTGCGCGCGTGCAATCCGTCGGCGACCAGCGCCGCCGACCCGATGCGCCGCCCGACCCGGATTCGGTAGAGCGCCACGATCTCGTTGCCGAGGAAGCCGATCAGCCCGGCCAGCGCGACCCAGCCCAGGTGATCGATCGGCACCGGATGGATGAGTCTGCGCACCGCCTCGTACCCCGCGATCAGCGCCGAGAGCGCGATCATCGCGACGACGAAGAGCCCGGCGAGATCCTCGGCCCGGCCGAAACCGTAGGTGTAGCGACGCGTGGCCGCCCGGCGGCCGAGCGCGAACGCGATCCACAGCGGGACCGCGGTGAGCGCGTCGGAGAAGTTGTGGATGGTGTCGGCGGCCAGCGCCACCGATCCGGAGATCACGACGACGAGAACCTGGAGCGCGGCGGTGAGGCCGAGCACCGCGAGGCTGATCTTGACGGCTCGGATGCCGACCGCGCTGGCCTCGAGCGCGTCATCGATGCTGTCGGCGGCGTCGTGGCTGTGCGGAGCGAAGATCTCACGGAGGATGCCGCGCAGGCCGCCCGGGTGGTCGTGGTCGTGCGTATGCCCGTGCCCGTGCCCGTGCGCGTGGTCGTGCCCGTGGTCGTTCTCGTGGTTGTGGTCGTTCCCGTGGTTGTGGTTGTGGTTGTACGTATGCCCGTGGTCGTACGTATGCCCGTGGTCGTGGGTGTGTCCGTGGTCGTTCTCGGGCTCTCGATCGGAGCCGCGGCCGATCAGGTCGGGGGATGAATGCCGGTGTCCCCCCGGTCGTTTCGTATGGCTCACGGCGTCGCTCGATTCCGCTCCGGCAGTTCGAGCACCGCGCCCGCGCCGCGGTGGTGCGCCGGGATGCCCGGTCCGGCGTGCTCGGCGTTGTAGACCGCGTCCACCACCAGCTGGCGGACGTGCTCGTTCTCCAGGCTGTAGAAGATCGTGGTGCCCGCCCTGCGCGTGCGCACCAGACGCGCCATGCGCAGCTTGGCCAGATGCTGGGAGACCGACGGTGCGGGTTTGCCCGCCTGTCCGGCCAGATCGTTCACCGACAGTTCGCGATCCACCAGCGCCCACAGGATCTGCACCCGGGTCGGGTCGGCCAGCATGCGGAAGACCTCGACGACCAGCCGGACTTGGTCCTCGGCGATCGGAGGCCGCAGTGGCTGACTATCTGCATTCATACGCAGATAATAGAACATGGGAACGGCGGTGGGTATGGCTGCGGTGTGGCCGGAAATGTGGATTAGGTGACCGCTGATGCCTCGGTGGTTGCCGCCGCCGACCTTAGTCTCGAAGCATGTCAACGCCGTCCATCATCATCATCGGAGCCGGATTCGCGGGGCTCGGCATGGCGCTCGAGCTGCGGCGCGCCGGGCTGGCGAACTTCACCATCCTGGAGCGGGCCGCCGATCTCGGTGGGGTCTGGCGAGAGAACACCTATCCCGGCGCCGCGTGCGATGTGCCCTCACCGCTGTACTCGTGGTCCTACGAGCCCAAATCCGATTGGCCGCGGCGCTTTTCCGAGCAGCGCGACATCCACGACTACATGCGCGGAGTCGCCGACAAGCACGACCTGGTCCGCTACATCCGCTTCGGCACCGAGGTCACCGACGCCGAATTCGACGAGCGCACCGGGCGCTGGCGGATCGGCATCGCCGATGGAACGGAGTTGAGCGCGGACATTCTGATCCCCGCGGTCGGCCAGCTGTCCCGGCCCGCGCTGCCGAACCTGCCCGGCATCGACACCTTCACCGGAGCCGCCTTCCACTCCGCCGAGTGGAATCACGAGATCGACCTGACCGGCAAGCGGGTGGCCTGTATCGGCACCGGAGCCAGTGCGATCCAGTACATTCCGCGCATCCAGCCGAAGGTCGCGCACCTCACGCTGTTCCAGCGTTCGGCGGCCTGGGTGCTGCCCAAGCCCGACGTGGAGTACAGCGCGCTGCATCACGCGCTGTTCAAGCACTTTCCGCCGAGCCGGTGGGCCGAGCGGTTCGCGATCTGGTCGTTCTTCGAGGCGCTCGCGCTCGCGCTGACCGACATCCCGGCCATCAAGACTCCGGTGATCGCGCTGGCCGACCGGCATCGCGAAAAGCAGGTGCCCGACCCGGAATTGCGCGCGAAGCTGACCCCCGACTACGCCGCGGGGTGCAAGCGCGGCCTGTTCTCCAACGAGTACTTTCCCGCGCTCGCCCAGCCGAACGTCACCGTGGAGACGATGGCGATCGAGGCCGTCACGCCGACCGGCATCCGCACCGTCGACGGCGTCGAGCATCCGGTCGACGTGATCGTCTACGGCACGGGTTTCAAGGGCACCGAATTCCTCGCCCCGATGAACATCTACGGTGTCGGCGGCCGCAAGCTCGCCGATGTGTGGGGCGACGCGGGAGCTCGCGCCTACCTCGGCCTCTCGGTTCCGCACTTCCCGAATCTGTTCATGATGTACGGCCCCAACACCAATGTCGGCTCGGGATCGATCATCTACATGCTCGAATCCCAGGCCCGCTACATCCGGCAGGTGGTGGAGTACCTGACCGAGCGCCCCGGCCGCTACCTCGCCGCCCGCGCGAAGGTCGAACAGGACTGGGACGACTGGCTACAGCGCAGGCTGAAGGACACTCCGTGGAACTTCTGCTCCAGCTGGTACCGCAACGCGGCGGGCCGCATCACCAACAACTGGCCCGGCGCCACGGTCCTCTACCGCTGGAAGACAAGGACTTTCGACCCGTCCGATTACGACGTGGCCCGCGCCGCCGACTGACACACGACTCGCCCCCGTCCGGTCGGCCCCTGCACCGACCGGACGGAGGCGAGTCGTCGGCCGTGATCAGCAGTTGCGCAGCTCCGGGCTCTGGTTGAGCAGCTGAGCCCTGGTGCCGATGAAGGTGGTGTAGGTCTCTCCGCCGACCGCTGCCACCGGGAAGGCCGCCACCCGGTGGCAGTTCTGGAAGGCGAGCTTCACGCCGAAGTGCCGCTCCAAGCCGCCGCGGATCGCGTCCGAGGCGAGTGCGCGCAGCAGCTGGCCGCGGGCCACCTCGTCCGGCGGCGGCACCACGTTGTCGGCGAATTCGGCGGTGCCCGAATTCAATTCACCGACCACCCGGCTCACGACTTCCCAGGCGTAGGGCAGCGAGTTCCGGACGCATTCGACGAAATCGGCGTCGTCGATCTCGCCGCGTTCGGCGCGTTCCAACAGGGCGGCAGGTACGTCGAGGGACATGGCGCTCTCCTCCGTGAGATGGGGTGGATGGCGTGCGATGCCCCCGAAGTCTAATCGAAAGTGGTTGTCAACAATCCTGGATTCGTCGCGAAAGTGCCGACTCCAGAGCGGTTTTCGTCGCGGCGGCCAGCTCGGCGACCAGTTCGCGAGCCGGTAGCTCGGGCGTCAGCGCCTGGGTTTGGCCAGCCCACAGGTTCACTTCCTCCGGGTTGCCCGCGGCTCGCGCGGCGGCCCGCAATGGCGCTGTCGCGTAGTGGATTTCCGGGTACGCGGCGGGCGCTGTCGCGCTGTGCTCGGCCATGAACTCGTTGCGCAGGCCGCGGGCGCGGCGTCCGGTGAAGGCGCGGGTGAGCATGGTGGGCGCTTCGCTCGGCACGGCCGCGCGGTGCACCGGGTTGGTGCCTGCCTCCGGGCAGCGCAGGAACGCGGTGCCCAACTGCGCGGCGGACGCGCCCGCCGCGAGCGCGGCGGCGATGCCCGCGCCGGTGGCGATCCCACCCGCGGCGACGATCGGCCGGTCGACCGCGGCGGTGAGCAGTTGCAGCAGGGCGAGCAGGCCGAGCGGATCGACCGCGTCGTCGGCGACGCGATCGACGAAGGTGGCGCGATGGCCGCCCGCTTCGGCGCCCTGGGCGATCAGCATGTCGGCGCCCGCGGCCACCGCGATCTCGGCCTCCGCGACCGAGGTGACGGTCACCCAGACTTCGGTGCCCACCGCGTGCAGCCGGTTCACCTCGGCGGCGGTGGGACAGCCGAAGGTGGTGGTGACGACCGCGACCGGCGTCTCGACGAGCAGATCGAGCTTGGCGTCCCAGTCGTCGGTGTCGTGCTCGGCCGCGCCGAGCTGATGTCCGGCGCCGAGCTCGGTGAGGTAGTCCGTGTAGTCGGCGGGCGGGGTCGGCGGTCCCGGAGCGAAGAGGTTCACGCCGAGCGGCGCGTCGGTGAGTGCCCGGGTCGCGGCGATTCGGCCGGCGGTGTCGGCCGCGCTCAGGTAACCGGCGGCCAGGACGCCCAGTCCGCCCGCCTCGGCGACCGCGGCGGTCAGCTCTGGAGTGGAGGGGCCGCCCGCCATGGGAGCGAGCACGATCGGGACGCGCAATTCATCGATGATCACGGCCCAAGTCTCGCCCATCGAGACCAGTTATCCAGCTCTCACCTGCGATTTCACAATCGAAGGTTGCGAAATGGTCACGACGGGGTAGAGTTCCCGTCACAACGGATGCCGAAACGTTACAAAGTTCGGCCACCGGGAAATTCGAACCCTCGGACATCGCGGGATTCGGCCGGACCGGTAGCAACGCTCGCGACGCAGCGGCCTTCGTTCACCAATGTAGTCGGACGCTAGGACGAAGCTTTGTCGCAGCACCGGGTAGGCCCCAGTTCCATTACTGTCGAGAGCCTCATGGGCGATGGCGTGGCGGGTCGGCCGACGCGGCACCGCGCCGAGTCGTCCCAGGCCGAGCGGGTCCGGGCGGCCGCGGGCGCGGCTGTCGCCGCAGGCGCCCTGATCGGCGGCGTCGCCCAGATCGCTCCGGCCATCGCCAACGCCTCGCCGCTGGCGCCCTCGCGCGACGCCGACCACAACGCGGACGAGATCACCTTCCGGGGCACCGCCGACATCCAGAACGTCGCGGCGGCCAAGCAGGTCGCGGCGCCGGTCGCCGAGGCCGCCCCCGCGCCGCAGGCCGCCCCCGTGGCCGCGCCGGTCGCCGCCCCCTTCGGCTTCAACAACCTGCCGCCCGAGATCGCGGGCCCGCTGGCCCAGGTCGAGGACATCCTCAAGGGCGTGCACCAGCAGGTTGCCCCCGCCCCCGCGGTGCGCCCGGTCGCAGGCGCGATCAGCTCCGGATACGGCAGCCGCTGGGGCGAGTTCCACTACGGCATCGACTTCGCCGATCAGCTCGGCGCGCCGATCCACTCCGTCAGCAACGGCACCGTGATCGAGGCGGGCCCCGCGTCCGGCTTCGGCCTGTGGGTGCGGGTGCTGCAGGACGACGGCACGACCGCCGTCTACGGCCATGTCAACGACATGTTCGTGAGCGAGGGCCAGCGGGTTCGCGCGGGCGACGTGATCGCCTCCGTCGGCAACCGCGGCCAGTCCACCGGCCCGCACCTGCACCTGGAGATCTGGGACCAGAACGGCGCCAAGATCGACCCGATGCCGTATCTCGCGGCCAAGGGCGTCCCGATGCACTGGGGCCCGTCCGCGCACTGATCCCGTTGCCCGGCTTGAAGTTTCCCCTTCACGCGACGGATTGCCTTCCGGCAGTGCCGGTTGGGCGTACCTTGGCATTCGCTCCAGCCATGCGCACGCTCTCGGCGGACATGCGTCCGACTGCGACCGTAAGGCGTACCACTGCCTGCACTTCGGCCATGTGCGGACTATTCCCGGACATCTGTCCGACGGCGCCAGTCAGGCGTACCTCCACCTTCGCTCCGGCTATGCGCGGACTTTCGACGGACACCCCTCCGATTGCGCCGGTTAGGCTCGGGCCGTGACCGAGCTGGGCGATATCTTCGAGCCAGGATCACCGCACGGGCGCACCTACGCCGTGCTGGTGCACCATCCCCGATCCGGCCTGGCCGATATCGCGCGCTATCTCGACGTGTCGCCGGAAGAGGCCGCCGCCACGCTGGAGATCCTGTGCGCGATGCAGGCCGCCGTCCGGCTCGAGGATTCCGAGGGTGAACCGATCTGGGACGCGCACGCCCCGGAATCGTTGTCGGAGGCCGAGGCTCGGCGCCGCCAGCACGAGATCAACCAGATGCACGCCGCCGCCGCGCGGCTCAGCGAGACGTTCCGCTCGGTGCGACGGTCGCCGCGCGGCAACGGTTCGATGGTTCCGGTCTTCGAACGCTTGGAGATGCTGGCCGATTTCGAGGAGATGCAGAACTCGGCGCGCCACTCGGTCAAGATCATCGAACGCGGCCCCTATCTCAGCGACATCGAGCGCGAGAACCAGCAATACCTGTTGAAGCGGGCCAGGATCGGCGAGGGCATCCGCTACCAGACCCTCTACCAGGACACGATCTACCAGGACGCGGAGCGACTACGGCACGCGCTGTCCACCAATGCCAGCGGGGCGCAGGCGCGGACGCTGCCCGAACCGCCGTTCAAGCTGATCATCGTCGACGACGAGCGCGCCAACCTGGTGCTGCACGCCGACGAACGCCGCCCCGACCCGATGGGCTTGCGCTTCACCGCATCTCCCGCTCTGCGGCTGCTGGTGCGCACCTTCGACGTGCTGTGGTCGCTGGCCGCGCCGATCTCGGTGAACCCTTCCGCCGACGAACTCGACGACCGCGACAAGGCGATCCTCACCCTCATGGGCCTCGGCGCCACCGACGACACGATTGCCCGCAGACTCGGCATGTCCCGGCGGACGGTGGTGCGCCGCACCGCGCGCCTGCTGGAGCGACTCGGCGCGAGCACCCGATTCCAGGCGGGCGTGCAGGCCACCCGCCGCGGATGGCTGTGAGCTGAAACACTAATTGTTCAGCGGGACTCGTGGTTTCGCACCACGTCCACCCCGGGACCGATGGTTGCGGGCGGCTATCAGCATCGGCGCGGCGTCCACGCTCGCGAAGGCGGGCCGATCGGTCTGCGTAAATTGGTCTGCGGCACGGGGCCGCGGTTCAAGGGCCCAACTGTAGGGTTGGGGACGGTTCGACGGCGTGGTCGGACGGCCCTCGCGATGCGAGAGGTGAAAGTACTCGATGGATGGAGCCCGTCGCTCGGTCCGTGGCAGCCGTCGCCGGAGGGCGAGCAGCCCGCTGTTCGGACCGCTACTCACCGCGGCGGTGGAGTCGGCGGCCGATTCGGTTGCGGTGCGCTACAACTCGACGCCGAAGCCGAACGCGCACAGTTGCTCTCGGCGGTCACCGCCGGATCCGAAACCGGTGTGGCAGCAACTCGCGTCGCCCGGTCCGCTGAACTCGAACCGGCGCAGGCCGACCGAGTCGAGCGCGAGACGGGCGCGGCGGCAACTCGCGTCGCTCGCTCCACCGAACCCGAACCGGCACCGGTCGACCAACTCGTGCCCGAGACACGACCGGTCGCCACGCTTGTCGACTTGTTCGGAGCGCAGGCGCGCCTGACACCGTTCACCACCGCGATCATCGATCGAGCCGCGACGGGCCAGCGCGAGTGGACCTACGCCGAATTCGCCACTCGCGTCTACCGTTTGGCGCGCAGGCTGGTCGACGCGGGCGTCGGTCCCGAGACGCTGGTCGCCCTCGGCATGCGTCGCTCGGTCGATCTGGTCGTCGCGATGTACGCCGTGCTGGAGGCGGGCGGCGGCTACCTGCCGCTCGATCTCGACCAGCCCGCCGAACGCATCGGACAAGTGCTCGACACCGCGAAACCGGTGTGCGTGCTGACCACCGCGCGCGACGATTTCGACACCGGGCTGCCGACGATCACCGTCGAGACCGAGGATCTGTCGGGTTACCCGGCCACGCCGCTGACCGGCGCCGAGCGTCGCGCTCCGCTGCGTGGCGCGCATCCGGCGTACGTCATCTTCACCTCCGGTTCCACCGGACGACCGAAGGGCGTCGCGGTGTCGCACGCCGCAGTGGTGAACCAGATCCGTTGGCTCACCGCCGAATACCGCATCGGTCCCGCCGACACGGTGCTGTTCGAGCTTCACCCTCGAGGTCGTGACCGCCGTGCGGCGGGCCACCGACGCCGCGCTGCACAACCTGTACGGGCCCACCGAGTTCACCGTGCACGCCACCCTCGCCGTGGTCGCCGACGACGTCACCGGCGCGGTGCCGATCGGCGCGCCGGTGTGGAACGCACGCGCCTACGTGCTGGACGCGCGGCTGCACCCGGTGCCGGCAGGCGTCGCGGGCGAGCTGTACCTGGCGGGCGACCAGATCGCGCGCGGCTACCTCGGCCGACCCGATCTGACCGCTGATCGCTTCGTCGCCGACCCGCTCGGCGGGCCGGGCGCGCGCATGTACCGCACCGGCGATCTGGTGCGCCGCGGGCCGGACGGCGCGCTGATCTACCTGGGCCGCACCGACTTCCAGGTGAAGCTGCGCGGCCTGCGCATCGAGCTGCCGGAGATCGAATCCGCCTTGCGCGCCGACGATTCGGTGGCTCAGGCCGTCGTGGTGCTGCGCTCGGACCCGCACACCGGCGATCGCCTCGTCGGCTATGTCGTGCCCGCCGAAGGGCGGACGGTGGACGTGGCGGCGGTCCGCGAAGGCGCGGCAGCGCTGCTGCCCGCGTACATGGTGCCCGTCGCGTTGGTGGTGCTGGACGAGATGCCGCTGAACGCCAACAGCAAGCTCGACCAGGGCGCTGCCCGAGCCGGTGTTCGAACAGGCCGTGTTCCGCGCGCCGAGCACCCCGGTGGAGCAGGTCGTGGCGGGCGTGTTCGCCGACATGCTCGGCGGCGGCGCGGCAGGCGACCGGCAGCTCGGCCTCGACGACGATTTCTTCGCACTCGGCGGCAATTCGCTGCTGGCCACCCAGGTCTCGGCCCGGCTCGGCGCGGCATTGGACACCGCGGTGCCGGTGCGGCTGCTGTTCGAGGCGTCCACGGTGGCGGCGCTGGCCGCCCGCGTCGAGCGGCACACGGGCGGGGGAGGGCGGCCCGCGCTCGTGGCCGGTCCACGCCCGGAGCGTATTCCGCTCTCGCTCGCCCAGCAGCGCATGTGGTTCCTCAACCGCTTCGACCCGTCCTCGCCCGTCTACGACATACGGCGGAACGGTTCGTGCCGAATCCGTGGGGTGAGCCCGGCGATCGCATGTATCGCACGGGCGATGTGGTGCGCTGGTTCGCCGAGCCCGGGCAGCGGGCGGGCGATGCAGCGGTCGGCACGGTGGACTGGCAGCTGGATTTCGCCGGGCGTTCGGACTTCCAGGTGAAGATCCGCGGGCTGCGCATCGAGCTCGGGCGGTGCTCGGCCGCCACGAGGACGTCGAGTTCGTCATCACCCTCGGCAGGGAAACGCCCGCCGGGACAACCGCCCTGGTGTCCTATGTGCTCGCCGCGCCCGGTCGCCGGATCGACCCGGCGGCGCTCACCGAATACGCGGCTCGCAGCTTGCCGGGGTACATGGTGCCCGCGGCCGTCGTGGTGCTCGATCAAGTGCCGTTGACGCCCGTCGGCAAGCTGGACCGGCGCGCGCTGCCGGAGCCGGTGTTCCAGCAGGCCGTCTTCCGCGCGCCGTCGACGCCGCTGGAGGAGGCGGTCGCCGCGGTGTTCGGGGAGGTGCTCGGCGCGGAGCGGATCGGCTTGGACGACGACTTGTTCTCCCTCGGCGGCACCTCGCTGCTGGCCACCCAGGTGGTCGAGCGGCTGTAGGTGCGCACCGGCGCCGAGCTGACGGTGGCGTCCTTCTTCACCGATCCCACCGTCGCCGGGATCGCGGCGCAGGTCGCCGCGGCGCTCGAGGCCGGGCACGACCACGACGCGAACGCCGAGAGCGCGCTGCGCGTGCTGCTGCCGATCCGGGCGGGCGGCGCCCGCCCGCCGGTGCTCTGCCTGCCGCGATGTCGGGCATGCCGTGGACCTACGCGGGCCTGGCCCGGTTCCTGCCCGCCGACCAGCCGATCTACGGACTCCAGTCGCCCGAGCTGACCGAGCCCGACTACCGTCCGGTCACCGCGGCGGAGATCGTGCGCCGCTACGTGGACATCGCCGACTTCCACGCCGAGATCAGGGAGGGTTTCGAGGCGCTCGGCATCACCCTGCCCGTCGGACAGGACCTCGCCGAACTCGACGAGACGGCGCTCGCGACGCTGGGCGAGGCGCTCACCTGGGACTCGGCGGTGCTCACCGCGGAGCGCATCGGCGGCATCTACCGCGGCGCGCTGCGCACGGTGGAGATCGCGACGGCCGCCGAGCCCGGCGTGTTCGAGGCTCGGGTCGATTACTTCCGCGCCATGATTCCGGACCCGAACGGCCAGGGCCACGGCGGTGCCCCTGCGTGGGAGCCGCACGTGTCCGGCGTGATCGAGGTGCATCCGATCGCGTCGACGCACCGGGCGATGACCACCCCCGAACCGCTCGCCGAGCTGGGACCGCTGCTCGCGGCCCTGCTCGACGGAAAGGAGTGACTCCGTACCCGGCGGTGACGTGGCTGGCGGTAGCCTCTGCGGGAATGTAACGCCGCGGCGCGGCGTCCGCGATTGGGTTCATAACCGAGTCGATCAGACCGGTCGGCCTGTTGCGGCTGCCCGCCTACACTGATGTGATTGCTCGGACCGCGCCGACCCATGGCAGTTCAGTGGGGCGGGGGACTGATCTGCGTTCGGTCGTGCGGTGATAGCTCGACGAGAGGTGAATACGCTCGAATGGAAACTACCCGCCGTTCTACACGTGGTAGTCGTCGCCGCAGGCCAGGTAGTCCACTCTTCGGGCAGCTCCTCACTGCCGCGGTGGAGTCCGCGGCCGATGAGGTGGCGGTGCGCTTCGACCCCGCCAACGACCCCGAGACCGCCATCGAGCTGACCTACCGTCAGCTGGACGAGGACTCCTCGCGGCTGGCAAGGGAACTGATCGATCGGGGCATCGGCCCCGGCGACGTGGTGGCCATCGGCATCGCGCGGTCCGTCGCGTCGGTGCTCTCGGTGTGGGCGATCGCCAAGACCGGCGCGGCCTACGTGCCGGTGGATCCGGCCTATCCGCCGGACCGGATCGCGCACATCGTCTCCGACTCCGGAGCCGTGCTCGGCCTGACCACCGCGGCGCACCGGCGGGCCCTTGGCACCGGCGTCTACTGGATCGAGCTGGACGACCCTGTGGTGGCCGAGCGCATCCTGAACCGCGAAGAGTGGCCGATCACCTACGCCGACCGCGTGCGCGCCCTGAACGAGCACCACCCGGCTTACGTCATCTACACCTCCGGATCGACCGGCAAGCCGAAGGGCGTCGTCGTCACCCACACCGGCCTCGCCGGTCTGGTGGCCGCCGAACGCGACCACTACGGGGTCGACGGCGACTCACGGGTGCTGCACGTCTGCTCGCCGAACTTCGACGTGTCGGTGCTGGAACTGCTGCTGACCTTCTCCGCGGGCGCGACCCTGGTGATCGCGCCGCCGAAGGTGTTCGGCGGGTACGAGCTCGCGGATCTGCTGCGCCGCGAAGCCGTCACGCACATGCTGATCACGCCGGGCGCGCTGGAATCGGTCGACGCCACCGGACTCGACGACCTACGCGCCGTGGTGGTCGCGGGCGAGAAGTTCGGCCCGGAACTGGTCGCGCGCTGGGCCGACGGGACCCGCGAGTTCTACAACGGCTACGGCCCGACCGAGGCCACCATCCTCGCCACCAGCACCGCGCCGATGCACCCCGACGAGCCGATCACCATCGGCTCGGCCATCCCTGGCGTAGGCGCGTTCGTGCTGGACACCAGGCTGCGTCCGGTGCCGGCGGGCGTCGTCGGCGAGCTGTACCTGTCCGGCCCCGCGCTGGCCCAGGGCTACCTGAACCGACCCGGTCTCACCGCGGAACGCTTCGTCGCGAGTCCGTTCGGCGCGGAGACCGGACAGCTGGGCTCCCGGCTGTACCGCACCGGTGACCTGGTGCGCCGCAGCGAGATCGACGGCACCATCGAGTACCTCGGCCGCTCGGACTTCCAGGTGAAGATCCGCGGCCTGCGCATCGAGCTCGGCGAGATCGACAACGCGCTGACCTCGCACCCGGACGTCGACTTCGCCGCGACGCTCGGCCGGTCGCTACCCTCGGGCGCGACCGCGCTGGTGTCGTACGTGCTGCCGCGGCCCGGCGCGACCGTCGACACCGACGCGCTCTCGGCGTTCGTCGGCCAGTCGCTGCCCGCCTACATGGTGCCCGCGGTGATCATGGTGCTCGACGAGATCCCGCTGACGCCAGTGGGCAAGCTGGATCGCAATGCCCTGCCGGAGCCGGTCTTCGCGGTCAAGGAGTACCGCGCGCCCGAGACCAGGACCGAGGAGATCGTCGCCGAGGTGTTCGCGGCCCTGCTGCTGCCGGACGACCCGGAGGCCCGCGTCGGCGCGGACGACGACTTCTTCGACCTGGGCGGCAACTCGCTGCTCGCCGCGCAGGCCATCGCGCGGATCGGCACGGCGCTCGGTGCGCGGGTGCCGATGCAGCTGCTCTTCGACGGCTCCACGGTGGCCGGGCTGGCCGCGCAGCTGGAGCAGCACGCGGGGTCGGCGCTCGGCCGCGCCCTGGAGCCGCAGCCGCGTCCGGAGCGGATTCCGCTGTCGTTCGCGCAGCAGCGCATGTGGTTCCTGAACCGCTTCGATCCGGCGAGCGGGGTCAACAACATTCCCGTCGCCGTGCGGCTTTCCGGCGCGCTCGACGTGACCGCGCTCGGCGCGGCCGTGCGGGATCTGGTGCAGCGGCACGAGGTGCTGCGCACCGTCTACCCCGAATTCGACGGCGCCGGATACCAGCTCGTGCTGACCGCCGACGACCCGCGCGCGCTGCCCGAACTGGTCGCCGAACCCGCCACCGAGGCGGAGCTGTTCGGCCTGGTCGCGGCCGCGGTGACCGAGGGCTTCGACGTGACCGCGGCCGCGCCGATCCGCTTGCGCCTGCTCGCGGTGAGCGAGACCGAGCACGTGCTGGTGTGCGTGGTGCACCACATCGCGGGCGACGGCTTCTCGATGGGCCCGCTGACCCGCGACCTGATGACCGCCTACGCGGACCGCGCCGCAGGCCGCGCGCCGCAGCTGGCTCCGCTCGCCGTGCAGTACGCCGATTTCACGCTGTGGCAGCGTGAGGTGCTCGGCGACGAGGACGACCCGGAATCGGTGCTCGCGCAGCAGGTCGCCTTCTGGCGCGCGGAATTGGCCGGGCTGCCCGAACAATTGGAGCTGCCCGCCGACCGCCCGCGCCCCTCGGTCGCCTCGTACCGCGGCGACGTGCTGCGCTTCGAGATCGACGCCGAGGTGCACGCCGCGCTCGGCGGGGTGGCCAAGCGCCAGCATTCGACGCTGTTCATGGTGGTGCACACCGCGTTGGCTGTGCTGCTGGCCCGGCTGTCGGGCACCAGGGACATCGCCATCGGCACGCCGGTCGCCGGCCGCGGTGACGCCGCGCTCGACGATCTGATCGGCATGTTCGTCAACACGCTCGTGCTGCGCAACGACGTCGACCCGGCCGCCACCGTCGATCAGCTGCTCGACGCGGTCCGCCACGGCGACCTGGCCGCCTTCGGCCACGCCGACCTGCCGTTCGAGCGACTGGTCGAGCTGCTCGATCCGGTGCGTTCGGCGGCGCGTCATCCTCTGTTCCAGGTGATGCTGACCTTCCAGAACTTGGCGCGCACGGAGCTGGAGCTGCCGGGCTTGGCGGTGTCCGGCGTGGACATGACGGTGCCGCTGGCCAAGTTCGACCTGCAACTGGCGTTGGCGGAGCAGCTGGATCCCAGCGGCGCGCCCGCGGGTATCTCGGCCGAGATCACCTACGCCACCGACCTTTTCGACGCGGCGACGATCCGCGGATTCGCCGACCGCTTCGGGCTGATCCTGGCCGCGATCGCGGGCGAGCCCACCGCCGTGATCGGCGACATCGATCTGCTCACCGCCGACGAGCGCGCCGCGGTGCTCACCGGCTGGAACGACACCGCGCACCCGGTGCCCGCCGCCACGCTGGTCTCGCTGTTCGAGCGCCAGCGCGCCGCGACGTCGTACGCGACGGCGCTGGTGTACGAGGACGAACGGCTGACCTACGCGGAGTTCGGCGCGCGGGTGCACAGCCTGGCCCGGCGGCTGCTCGCCGACGGGGTCGGCCCCGGTTCGCTGGTGGCGCTGGCGATCCGGCGTTCGACCGAGTTGGTCGTCGCGATGTACGCGGTGCTGGAGGCGGGCGCGGGCTACGTTCCTCTCGACCCGGACCAGCCCGCCGAGCGGGTGGACTACGTCCTGGAAACGGCCAGGCCCGCGCTCGTGCTCACCACCGAGCGCGACGATTTCGCCACGGCCGCCGCGCCCGTGCTCGCGGTGGACACGCTCGACCTGAGCGGGTTCGAGTCGGCGCCGATCTCGGATTTCGAACGGGCGCGGCCGATTCGGCCGGGCGACACGGCCTACGTGATCTTCACGTCGGGCTCCACCGGCCGCCCCAAGGGCGTTGCCGTCACGCACGGCGCGATCGTGAACCGCCTGCTGTGGATGCAGCACGAGTACCCGCTCGGCGCGGACGACGTGGTGTTGCAGAAGACGCCCGCGACGTTCGACGTGTCGGTGTGGGAGTTCTTCTGGCCGTTGCAGGTCGGCGCGCGGTTGGTCGTGGCGAAGCCGGACGGCCATCGCGACCCGGTGTACCTGGCCACGGTGATGGCCGAACAGAACGTCACCACGGCGCATTTCGTACCGTCGATGCTGTCGGTGTTCGTCTCGACGCTCGGCGACGGCGCCGCGGCGCCCGCGTTGCGTCAGGTGTTCGCCTCGGGCGAGGCGTTGCCCGCGCCGACGGCGCACCGGTTGCGCGAGCTGACCGGTGCGCGTCTGCACAACCTCTACGGTCCGACCGAGGCCGCGGTCGACGTCACCTACCACGAGGTCGTCGACGCCGACGAGGTGTCGGTGCCGATCGGGCGCCCGGTGTGGAACACCCAGCTCTACGTGCTGGATTCGCGGCTGCATCCGGTCGCACCCGGTATCGCGGGTGAGCTATATCTCGCGGGCGATCAGCTGGCGCTGGGCTACCTGAGCCGCAGTGACCTGACCTCCGACCGTTTCGTGGCGAATCCCTACGGCTCGGCCGGTTCTCGGATGTACCGCACCGGTGACCTGGTCAAATGGCTGCCTGCATCGCGAAGCGATTCGATGGGGGGCGGTGGCCGGGCGACGGGTGGGCCCTCCGCCGGTGAGCTGGAGTACTTGGGCCGCACCGACTTCCAGGTGAAGTTGCGTGGTCTGCGCATCGAGCTGGGCGAGATCGAGGCGGCGCTGTTGGCGCAGCCCGGTGTCGCGCAGTCGGTGGTGGTGTTGCGCTCGGACGCGCACGCCGGTGATCAGCTGGTGGGTTACGTCGTCCCCGAACCGGATTCGTCGCTCGAGACCGAGGCCGTGCGCAAGGAACTCGCGGCGGTGCTGCCCGGCTACATGGTGCCCGCGGCCCTGGTGGTGCTGGACGCCTTCCCGCTGAACCCCAGCGGCAAGCTGGACCGCAAGGCGCTGCCCGCGCCCGTGTTCGGCGGCGGCGCGGAGTTCCGCGCGCCGAGCACGCCCATCGAGCAGACGGTCGCCGAGGTGTTCGCGGCGCTGCTCGGCGCGAGCGAGGTCGGCCTGGACGACGACTTCTTCGCCCTCGGCGGCAACTCGCTGCTCGCCACCAGGGTGGTGGCCAGGCTGAACGCGGCGCTCGACTCGAACATCGAGGTCCGCGAGATCTTCGAGGCCCCGACCGTCGCCGCGCTCGCCGCGCGCGTCGTGCCTGGCGAGTCCGGTGACGCGAGGCCGCCGCTGGTGCCCGCCGTCCGCCCGGAGCTGGTGCCGCTCTCGCTGGCTCAGCAGCGCATCTGGGTGCTCAATCAGATCGATCCGGATTCGGCCGCCTACAACATCCCGTTCGCCATTCAGCTGGCGGGCAGGCTCGACGTGGCCGCGCTCCAGCAGGCCGTGCTCGACGTGCTGGAGCGGCACGAGGCGCTGCGCACCCGCTACCCGGCGGTGGCCGTCGGCGAGCTGCCGTACCAGGAGATCCTGACCGTCGCGGACGCGCTGCCCGGCGGGCTCGCCGTGGAGCAGCCTGCCGACATCATGGGCCGGGTCGTGGAACTGATGTCGGGTGGCTTCGACGTCACCGAACAGCCTCCGGTACGGATCGCGCTGCTCAACGGCGGCGTCCCGGACAAGCACCTGCTCGTCCTCGTGGCCCACCACATCGCCGCCGACGGCGCCTCGCTGGCGCCGCTGGCCCGCGACCTCATGACCGCCTACATCGCTCGCACCGAGGGCGAGGCGCCGGGCTGGGCGCCGCTGACCGTGCAGTACGCCGACTACGCGCTGTGGCAGCGCGAGGTCGTCGGCGTGGTGGACGACGCGGATTCGGTCGCCGCGCGCCAGCTGGCGTACTGGACCGAACAGCTCGCGGGCCTCACCGGCGCCGCGGCGCTGCCGCAGGACCGGCCGCACCCGCCCGTGCCGTCGATGCGCGGCGCTTCGGTCGGCTTCCGGCTGCCCGCCGAGGTACACGGCGAGCTCGCTCGCCTTGCGCGGGAACAGAACTCGTCGCTGTTCATGGTGCTGCACGCGGTGCTCGCCGTGCTGCTCGCGCGCCTCACCGGCGACTCCGACGTCGCCATCGGCACCCCCATCGCGGGCCGCGGCGAGCGCGCGCTCGACGACCTGGTCGGCATGTTCGTCAACACACTGACGCTGCGCACGACCGTCGATCCCGACGCCACCTTCGCCGAGCTGGTCCACGCGGCGCGGGAGACGGACCTGACGGCGTTCGCCAACGCGGACATCCCGTTCGAGCGCGTCGTCGAGACCGTCGCGCCCGGCCGCGGCAGCGCGAACAATCCACTGTTCCAAGCGGTTCTGGCCTTCCAGAACCTGGAGCGCCCGACGCTGGAGCTGCCCGGTCTGACCGTCGGCGTGCTGGACTCGGAGTCCATCGCGGCGAAGTTCGACCTGCTGTTGAACGTCGAACCGCGCCACCGCGAGGACGGTTCGCCAGCCGAGCTCGCGGCCGTCTTCACCTACGCCACCGACATCTTCGACGAGGCGACCGTGCGCTCGTTCGCGCGCCGCCTCGCGATGGTGGCCAGCGCGGTCGCGGACGACCCGCAGCAGCGCGTCGGCGCGATCGACCTGCTCGAGCCCGCCGAGCGGGACCGGCTGCGCCCCAACCGCATTCCGGTCTCGCGTGACATCACGCTGCCGCAGCTGCTGCGCAACGCCGTGCAGACCAACCCGAACGGCGTCGCGGTCGTGGTGGCCGACGCCGCCGAGCGGTACGGCCAGCTCGGTTACGCCGAACTGGATCTGCGCTCGACGCTGCTGGCGCGGCTGCTCATCGACCGCGGCATCGGCCCGGACGACGTGGTGGCCGTCGGCATTCCGCGTTCCGTGGAATCGGTGCTCGCGGTCTGGGCGGTGGCCAAGACCGGCGCCGCGTTCGTGCCGGTGGACACCAACTACCCGGCCGAACGCATCGGCCACATGGTCAAGGACTCGGGCGCGGTGCTCGGCCTGACGGTCTCCGACGCCCAGCGCGCGCTGCCCGATCTCGTCGAATGGCTGCTGCTCGACGACATCGAGTTCGTCAGCGGGCTCGCGGTGTACTCGGCCAAGCCGATCACCGACGCGGACCGGGTGCGGCCGCTGCGGCCCGCGCACCCTGCCTACGTCATCTACACCTCCGGCTCGACCGGCACCCCGAAGGGCGTCGTCGTCACCCACGCCGGTCTCTCGGGCTTCTGCGATGAACAGCGGGAACGTTATCGGGTGACCCCCGGTTCGCGGACGCTGCACTTCGCGTCCCCGTCCTTCGACGCCTCGGTGCTCGAACTGCTGCTCGCGGTGGGCGGCGCCGCGACGATGGTCGTCGCCGCGCCGGACGTCTACGGCGGCGCGGGTCTGGCGGAGCTGTTGCGGCGCGAGCGGGTGACGCACGCCTTCGTGACGCCCGCGGCCCTCGCGTCCATGGACGCGACTGGTCTGGACGAACTGCGCGTGCTCATCACCGGTGGCGAGGCATGCCCGCCGGAGTTGGTGCGGCGCTGGGTGATTCCGGTCGGCCACGGCATGCGGCAGTTCTTCAACGCCTACGGTCCGACCGAGGCCACGGTCATGACCAACGTGACGAAGTCGATGACGCCGGACCTGCCGGTGACCATCGGCGCGCCGATCCGCGGCGTCGCCGCGTATGTGCTCGACGAGCGGATGCGTCCCGTGCCGACCGGGGTGGCCGGTGAGCTGTACGTCTCCGGCGCGCAGCTGGCACGCGGTTACGGCGCGCAGTCCGGCCTGACGGCGGGCCGCTTCGTCGCCGACCCGTTCACCGCCGACGGCGCGCGGATGTACCGCACCGGCGACCTGGTGCGTTGGACTCCGAAGGGTGACCTGGAGTACCTGGGCCGCAACGACTTCCAGGTCAAGGTGCGTGGCTTCCGTATCGAGCTCGGCGAGATCGACGCCGTGCTCGCGGCGCACGAGAGCGTGGACTTCGCGGTGACCGTCGGTCACGAACTCGACAGCGGCACCACGATTCTCGCCTCCTACGTGCACGCCGCTCCCGGCGCGCGGGTGGACGTCGCGTCGCTGACCGCGTTCGCCGAGGAGACGCTGCCGCGCCACATGGTGCCGACGGCGATCACCGTGCTCGACGAGATCCCGCTGACCCCGGCGGGCAAGCTGGACCGGCGCGCGCTGCCCGCACCGCAGTTGCAGGTCAGGGAATTCCGCGCGCCCAGCGGCCCGCTCGAGCAGCTCATCGCCGAATTGTTCGGTGAGGCACTCGGTTCCGAGGAGCCGATCGGCGCGGACGACGACTTCTTCGCCCTCGGCGGCAATTCGCTGATCGCCACCCAGGTGATGGCTCGCCTCGGCAGCGCGCTCGGCGGTCGTCTCGAGGTGCGCGAGCTGTTCAACGCCTCCACCGTGGCGGGCCTCGCCGCGCGGTTGGCGCAGAACACGGCGGCCCCGGCGCGGCCCGCGCTGGTCGCCGGTCCGCGACCGGGGATCATTCCGCTCTCGCCCGCGCAACGGCGCTACTGGTTCCTCAACCAGTTCGACACCGCCGCGTCCGCTGTCGACAACATCCCGCTCGCGGTGCGGCTCATCGGCGCGCTCGACGTCGACGCGCTGGGCCAGGCGATCGGCGACGTGGTCGCCAGGCACGAGGTGCTGCGCACCACCTACCCGGGATCGGACGAGGCGCCCCGCCAGCTGATCCATCCCGCGTCCGAGCTACCCGCCGAACTGGTCCCGGTCGACATCGCCGCGGGCGAGTTGCAGTCCGCGGTGGTCGATTTCGCGCTGACCACCTTCGACGTGACGGCCGAGGTCCCGTTCGCCGTGACGTTGTTCCGGCTGGCGCCCACCGAGCACGTGCTCGCGATCGTGGTGCACCACGTCGCGGCCGACGGCGCCTCGATGAACCCGCTGGCCCGCGACGTCATGACGGCGTACGCGGCCCGAGCCGCGGGCGCTGTCCCGGTGTTCGCGCCGCTGCCTGTGCAGTACGCCGATTACGCGCTGTGGCACGACGCGGTGCTCGGTTCCGAGGACGATCCGGAATCCATTGCCGCCCAGCAGATCTCCTACTGGCGCGCGGCGCTGGCCGGGCTGCCCGACCAGCTGGAGCTGCCCGCCGACCGTCCGCGTCCCCCGGTGCAGTCCTTCCGCGGCGCCGCGTTGCGCACCGTGATCTCGGCGGACCGGCACGCCGCGCTGCAGGAGCTGGCGCGGGCCAATCACGCCTCGCTGTTCATGGTGGTGCACGCGGCGCTCGCGGTGCTGCTCGCGCGGCTGTCCGGCACCGATGACATCGCCGTCGGCACCCCGCTCGCGGGTCGCGGCGAGCGCGAACTCGACGACCTGATCGGCATGTTCGTCAACACTGTGGTGTTCCGCACCAGGGTGCGCCCCGGCGAGCGCTTCGCCGACCTGCTCACCGAGGTGCGCGAACGCGACCTGGAGGCGTTCGCCAACGCGGACGTTCCGTTCGAGCGCCTCGTCGAGGTGCTCAACCCGGTGCGGTCGACGGCGCGCAACCCGCTGTTCCAGATCGGCCTGTCGTTCCAGAACCTCGCCGAAACCACCTTCGAGCTGCCCGGATTGACGGTCGGCGCGGTGGATTTCGACGCCAGTCTCGCCAAGACCGATCTGCAGCTGACGGTGACCGACCGCTACGCCCCCGACGGCGCCCCCGCCGAGCTGGTGGCCGACTTCAGCTACGCCACCGACCTGTTCGACGAGGACACGGTGCGTGGCTTCGCGGACCGCTTCGAGCGCGTGCTCGACGCCGTGATCGCCGACGCCGCCGTGTCGGTGGGCGAGATCGATCTGCTCTCCGACGAGGAGAACGAGCGAATCCTGCGGTCCTGGAACGACACCGCGCGCCCGGTGGACACCAGGGCGACCCTGGTGTCGCTGCTCGACGCCAGCGTGGCCGGTTGGCCGCAGGCGCCCGCGCTCGTCGCCGACACCGCCGCAGGACTGCTCGAGCTGACCTACGCCGAGCTGGATGCTCGGGTGAACCGGTTGGCGCGGTACCTGATCGGGCGTGGTGTGCGTCCGGAGGATCGGGTGGCGTTGGCGATTCGTCGTTCGGCGGATCTGGTGATCGCGATGTACGCGGTGGCCAAGGCCGGTGCGGCGTATGTGCCGATCGACCCGGATCAGCCCGCCGAGCGGGTGGACTACATCCTGAACACCGCGGCGCCGCGCTGCATGCTGACCACCGCGGCCGACGGCTTCGTCAGCGCCGCGGCGGAGACGGTGTCGCTCGGAGCGCTCGACTTGACCGCCTACTCGCCCGCGCCGATCGCGGCAAGTGAGCGCAATGGTGTTCTGACTGCGGCGAATACGGCGTATGTGATCTTCACGTCGGGTTCGACGGGTCAGCCCAAGGGTGTGGCGGTGCCGCACGGTGCGATCGTGAACCAGTTGTTGTGGAAGTCGGACGAGTTCGGTCTCGACAGTGAGAACGTGGTGCTGTTGAAGACGGCGGCGACGTTCGACCTGTCGGTGTGGGAGTTCTGGTCGGCGGCGGTCAGCGGTGGCCGGCTGGTGGTGGCGACCGCCGATGGTCATCGGGATCCGGCGTACCTGAACGGGTTGATGCGTTCGACGGGTGTGACGACGTTGCACGTGGTTCCGTCGATGCTGGACGCGCTGCTCACCGAATCCGAAGGGCGGCTTCCCGAATCGCTGCGCCGGGTGCTCGCGATCGGCGAGGCGCTGCCCGCCGCGCTGGCCCAGCGGGTCCGCGCGGGCGGCACCGAGCTGTTCAACCTGTACGGTCCGACCGAGGCGGCGGTGTCGATCACCAACCATCCGGTCACCGATGCCGACTCGGGTTCCGTCCCGATCGGCGTGCCGCAGTGGAACAGCCGTGTCTACGTGCTGGACGCCATGCTGCGTCCCGTCCCGGTCGGCGTGCCCGGCGAGTTGTACCTGGCCGGTGCGCAGTTGGCGCGCGGCTACTTCGCGCGGCCCGGTCTCACCGCCGACCGCTTCGTCGCCGACCCGATCGCCGCGGCGGCCTCCGGCGAGCCGGGTGCGCGCATGTACCGCACGGGCGACCTGGTGGTCTGGAACGCCGAGGGCGAACTGGAATACCGGGGCCGCACCGACTTCCAGGTGAAGGTGCGCGGCTTCCGCATCGAGCTCGGCGAGATCGACGCCGCGCTCACCGCGCAGCCCGGCGTCGACTTCGCGATCACGGTCGGCCGCGAATCCGGCGGGCGGGCAATGACTCTCGTCTCCTACGTGGTGCCGGTGAAGGGCGCGCGGGTCGACGCCGACGCGCTTGTCGCGCAACTCGGGCAGCAGCTGCCGGAGTACATGGTGCCCGCTGCCGTCGTCGTGCTCGACGAGCTGCCGCTCACCTCGGTCGGCAAGGTGGACCGGTCGGCGCTGCCCGAGCCGGTGCTGCCGACCCGCGAATACCGCGCGCCGCGCACGGCGCAGGAAGAGGTCGTCGCCTCGGTCATCGGCGAGGTGCTCGGCATCGAGCGCGTCGGCGCGGACGACGACTTCTTCGCCCTCGGCGGCGACAGCATCGTGTCCATCCAGGTGGTGGCCAGGGCACGCGCCAAGGGCGTGCTGTTCACCCCGCGCCACGTCTTCGAGGCGCGCACGGTGGCGGCGCTCGCCGCGATCGCCACCTCGGCGGCGACGGCCGCGGAGGAGCAGACCGGCGAGCTGCCGCTCACGCCGGAGGCCGCTCGACTGCTCGCGGCCAGGCCCGACGGCGTCGAGGTGCGCGCGATCGTGCTCGACGTGCCCGCCGACCGCCCGGTGCCGATGGTGCGCGCCGCGATCGACGCGGTGCTGCAACAGAACCCGATGCTGTGGGTGCGGCTGCGCCCGGCGGCCGACGGAGTCCCCGCGGCCTTCGACCTGCCCGCCGCGCCGATGCCGACCGACCAGCCGTTCTATCTGCTGGAGGACGCCGCCGTCCCGCTCGACGACGTGGTGCAGGCCGCCGCCGCGGCGCTGGACCCGACGCAGGGCCGCAACATCCGGTTCGTCCGCATGGGTCCCGACACGGCCGCGCAGCTGGTCGTCGTCGCCAACGGCCTCGTGGTGGACGACCTCTCGTGGCGCACGGTCATCGATCAGCTCACCGCGGGCTGGTCGCGACACCGCCACGCCGCGCCCGACGCGACCGAATCAGGTCTCGGCACGGTGCTGCGCGCACTGGCCGCAAGGGCCGAGGCGCCGGCGACCGTGGCCGAGCTGGCCTGGTGGCAGCGGGCATTGGCCGACGTGATCACGGAACCCCCTGCGGGAGCGGATCTTTCGATCCGTTCGCGGGTGTCGCTCACCATCACCTCCGAAGGCGCTGCCGCGGTGACGACGATGGCGCAGGCCTACCACGCCACCGTCGAGGAGGTGCTGCTCACCGCGCTGGCCATCGCCCTGCACACGGCCGAGAAGGAGAACTTCGCGCGTGCGGCGGGCTCGGTGGTCCGGCTCACCGCGGACGCGCGCGACCGAGCGCATTCGGATCTGGTCGGCGGTTTCACCACCGACTACCCGCTGCCGCTTCGGCTCTCGGGCGTCGATATCGCCGACGCGCTGGTCGGTGGCCCCGCCGCGGGCGCCGCGCTCGGCCGGGTCAAGGAGCTGCGCCGCGCGGTGCCTTCCGGCGGCGTCGGCTACGGCCTGCTGCGCTACCTGAACGGCGCGGCGGAACTGCCGGGAGCGGGCCTGATCCGGCTGCGCTACCGCGACCTGCGCCCGGCGAAGATGCACACCGACGCCGCCGCCGAGGACCTGCTGCTCGACATCGTGGTGGAGACCACCCGTGAGGGGCTGCGGGCCAGGTTCGACTTCGCCGCCGCCGCGTGCGGCGCCGACGACGTGAAAACCTTTGCCGAGCATTGGGTCCGGGCCCTCGGCGGTCTCGCCGAACACGCCCTCCGTCCCGGCGCGGGCGGATACACGCCGTCGGACTTCCCGCTGGTGCGGCTCACCCAGTCCGATCTGGACCGATTCGGCGGTGCGTACCCGGAACTGGGCGACGTCTGGCCGATGACGCCGCTGCAGTCGGGCATGCTCTTCCACGCGCAGCTCGCCGACGCTTCGATCGACGCGTACATGCTGCAGTTCGTGCTGGATCTGGACGGCACGGTGGACGCGGCGCGGTTGCACGCCGCGGCCCAGGCGCTGCTGGATCGGCACGCGAACCTGCGGGTCGCCTTCGCCGACACCGGCGACGGCCGCGCGGTGCAGGTGGTGCCGGATTCGGTCGTGGTGCCGTGGCGCCAGATCGCGCTCGACCACCTCGATCCGGCCGTCGCCGCGAGCGAGGCCGAGCGAATCAAGGCCGCCGACATGGCGCAGCATTTCGACATGCGGACCGCGCCGCTGCTGCGCTTCACGCTGCTGCGCACGGCCATCGATCGGTTCCACCTGATCGTGACCAGCCACCACATCCTGCTGGACGGCTGGTCGGTGCCGCTGCTGATGCGCGAGCTGCTGACCGTCTACGCGCTCGGCGTTCGCTCCCGCCATCTGCCGAAGATCCGGCCCTACCGCGACTACCTGGAGTGGCTGGTCGCGCAGGATCCGGATGCGGCGCGGCAGGCGTGGCGCGCGGCGCTGGCCGGCATCACCGAGCCGACGCCGCTGGCCGGTGCGGCCAACCGCGAGATCTCCGCGGGCATCGGCGAGGTCGACTTCGTCTTCTCGCCCGATCAGACCGCGGCGCTGACCGGTGCCGCGGCCCGCGCGGGCGTCACGGTGAACACGGTGGTGCAGGCCGCGTGGGCGCTGCTCATCGGACGCGTCACCGACCGCGACGACGTGGTCTTCGGCGCGACCGTGTCCGGCAGGCCCGCCGAGTTGGACGGCGTGGAGACCATGGTCGGTCTCTTCCTCAACGCCATTCCGGTGCGGGTGCGCCTCGGCGCTTCGCAGACGGTGGCCGAGCTGCTGCGCACGTTGCAGGGCGAGCAGGCCGCGCTGCTGGACTACCACTACTTGGGCCTGAGCGAAATCCAGGACGCCATCGGGGTGGACGGGCTGTTCGACTCGCTGGTGGTGTTCGAGTCCTACCCGGTGGACCGGGAGGGACTGCGGCGCGCCAGCGCGATCGACGGCATGAGCGTCAGCGGTGTGCACGTCGCCGACGGCACGCACTACCCGGTGTCGGTCATCGTGGCGCTCGGCGAGCAGTTGCACGTCGAGATCAAGTACCTGCGCGATCTGTTCGACGAGGCCGCGGCGCGGACGCTCGCCGACCGGCTGGCCATGCTGATCGGCGCGTTCGTCGCCGAGCCGCGCGCCAGGATCGGTGAGATCGACGCGCTGCTGGCCAAGGAGCGCAGCGCGCTCGCCGCGCACAACGCCACCGAAGTGCCCGAGCTGCTGGACGATTCGACGCTGCTCTCGCTGTTCGACGCCCAGGTCGCGCGCACACCGCACGCGACGGCGCTGATCTCCGGCAACGCCCGGCTGAGCTACGCCGAGCTCGACGCCAGGTCGCGGCGGCTCGCGCGGGAGCTGGCCGCGCGCGGCGTCGGCCCGGAATCGCTGGTGGCCGTGGCGATGCGGCGCAGCGTGGACCTGGTCGTCGCGATCTACGCCGTGCTGCGCGCGGGCGGCGCGTACGTGCCGGTCGATCCGGACCATCCGGTCGAGCGCAGCGAGTACGTGCTCGCAGGAGCCGCACCGGTGTGCGTATTGACCACGGCGCGGACCGGATTCGGCACGGCCACCGGCGTTCCGGTGGTCGCGGTCGACACGCTGGAGTTCTCCACGCCCGCAGGCGCGATCGCCGAGGCGGACGTGCGGGCCGACAACGTCGCCTATGTCATCTACACCTCCGGTTCGACCGGCCGTCCGAAGGGCGTGGCGATCACGCACCGGCAGATGGCCAACCAGTTCCGCTGGGCCCAGCGGACCTATCCGCACGACGGCTCCGACGTGGTGCTGCACAAGACGCCGATCACCTTCGACATCTCGACATGGGAGTTGTTCTGGCCCTTGCAGACCGGTGCCACCGTGCTGATCGCCGAGCCGGACGGTCATCGCGACCCGGCCTACCTGGCGCGCGCCATGGTCGAATACAGCGTCAGCACGGTGCATTTCGTGCCGTCCATGCTCGACGCCTTCCTCGACGGCCCGGACGAGCACACCGAGTACCCGGCGCTGCGGCGCGTGTTCGCGGCCGGTGAGGCGCTCTCGGCGGAAACGGCCGAGGCCTTCGCCGCCGCGCTGCCCTCGGCCGAGCTGGTGAACTGGTACGGCCCCGCCGAGGCGACGGTCGTCACCGCGCACCCCGGCCGGGTCGACCACGGTTCCGCGGTGCCGATCGGCACGCCGGTGGCCAACACCGAGGTGCTGGTGCTCGACCGCCAGCTGCGCCCGGTGCCGTTCGGCGCGGCGGGCGAACTGTACGTCGCGGGCGTGCAATTGGCCCGCGGCTATCACGGCGCCCCCGCGCTCACCGCGGAACGTTTCGTCGCGCACGAGGACGGCGGGCGGCTGTACCGCACCGGTGACGTGGTGCGCTGGCGGGCCGAGGGCGACGGCGCGGCGCTGGAATACCTGGGCCGCACCGACTTCCAGGTCAAGCTGCGCGGCCAGCGCGTCGAGCTCGGCGAGATCGAGGCCGTGCTCGCCGATCACGACGAGGTGCGCCACGTCGCGGTGTCGCTGGTGCGGCAGGCCGCGGGCGACCGGCTGGTGGCCTACGTGGTTCCGGTGCCCGGCTCCGCGGTGGACGTCGACGACCTGCTCGCGCACGCGCGCGCCGCGCTGCCCGCGTACATGGTCCCGTCGGCGATCGTGCCGCTCACGGCGATGCCGCTCAACGCGAGCGGCAAGCTGGACCGCAGGGCGCTGCCCGAGCCCGAGCTCGCGTCGCGCGACTACCGCGCCCCGGTGACGCCGATGGAGCAGGCCGTCGCCGCGGTCTTCGCGGAGGTGCTCGGCGTGGACACCGTCGGCGCCGACGACGATTTCTTCGATCTCGGCGGCAACTCGCTCGTCGCGACCCGCGTGGTCGGCAGGCTGCGCGCGCTCACCGACGCCGAGGTGCGGGTGCAGTGGTTCTTCACCGACTCCACCGTCGCCGCGCTGGCCGCCAAGATCAGCACCGCGCAGGAGAACGGCGTCGACTACGCGGCCGATTCGGCCGCCGCACTCGGCCCGCTGCTGCCGATCCGCGGCACGGGCGCGGCCGAGCCGCTGTTCTGCTTCTATCCGATGGCCGGATTGTCGTGGAGCTACGCGGGTCTGGTGCCGCACGTCGACCGGTCGCGTCCGATCATCGGACTCCAGTCGCCCGCGCTCTCCGAGGAGGACTACCTGCCCGAGTCGCTGGACGCGATGGCAGCGCGCTGCCTGGCCGAGATCCGCTCGGTCCAGCCGCAGGGTCCGTACCACCTGCTCGGCTGGTCGCTCGGCGGCATCCTGGCGCACGCGGTCGCGGTCCGGCTGCAGGCGGCGGGGGAGCGGGTCGCGTTGCTCGCCATGCTGGACAGCCACCACGACATCGGCGTCGCGGATTTCCGCACGGCGCTGCGCGGTGCGCTCGCCGAGATCGGCATCGGCGCCGACGATCTGCTCGGCGACGGCGATGTGCACGATCTCAGCGACGCTTCGCTCGCCGCGCTGCACGCGACCATCCCGCCGGAGCTGGCCGTGCTGACGCCGGAACGGCTGCGCCGCATCTATCGCAGCGCGGTGCGCTCATCGGAACTGATCGCCAGGCACCGGCCCGGCGTGTTCCGGGGCAGGCTGGAGTACTTCAGCGCGCGGATCCTCGGCGAGAACCTGGTGCACGGCATCGACCCGGAGACCTCGGCGAACAAGTGGCAACCGTTCGTCGACGGCGTCGTCGCCGATCACCCGATTCAGGCCACGCACGATCAGATGACCTCGCCGGAGGCGCTCGCGGAGATCGGACCGAGACTTTCGTCACGGCTCCCCGGGCCCGGTGAGGATCACAATTCGGCTGGTCGGGCATGATGAGGAAACGGCAAGGTAACAAAGACCCCTGGTCCGACGACTACACAAGCCGTAGGGTCGGGCGTGGCGCAAGCCGCGCGGACGTCCGGCGGCCAGGGGAAGCCCATCCGTGATCCCGATACGAAGTGAAGGTGCGAAATTGATACGTCGACACACCCGGCGCCGTGGCACGCGTGGCGCGGCGATGATCGCGACCGCTGCGGTGTTCGCGGGACTCGTGTCCGGACTCGGCGCATCCTCGGCTACGGCTGACCCGATCATCGAATCGAACGCGCTGCTGGCGAACCCGACCTCCTCCGACGGGTCGAAGATCGTCAAGGCGGAGGTCAAGGACTCCCGCACCATCCGGCTGCACGTGTACTCGGCCGCCATGGACGAGAACGTCCTCATCGACGTGCAGCGTCCGGCCGACGCGTCGGTGCCGCGGCCGACCCTGTACCTGCTCAACGGCGCGGGCGGCGGCGAGGACGACGCCTCGTGGGTGGCCCGCTCGGAAGCGCTGGAGTTCTTGAAAGACAAGAACGTCAACGTGATCCAGCCGATCGGCGGCAAGTGGAGCTACTACACCGACTGGATCGAGGACGACCCGACGCTGGGCCGCAACAAGTGGACGACGTTCTTCACCGAGGAGCTGCCGCCGCTGGTCGACGGCGCGCTCGGCACCAACGGCGTGAACGCCATCGCGGGCCTGTCCACCTCGGGCACCACCGTGCTCGCGCTGCCGATCGCCAAGCCCGGCCTGTACAAGGCGGCGGCGGCCTACAGCGGCTGCGCGCAGACCAGTGACCCGGTGGGCTCGGAGTTCGTGAAGCTCACGGTCGAGACCTGGGGCGGCGGCGACACCGCGAACATGTGGGGCCCGCCGGGCTCGGAGGCGTGGGTCAAGAACGACCCGTACGTGAACGCCGAGGGTCTGCGCGGTCTCGAGCTCTACATCTCCACCGGCACCGGTCTTCCCGGTCAGTACGACACGCTGAACGGCGAGTACGCGCTGCCCGGCGCCTACGGTCTGGCCAACCAGATCCTGATCGGCGGCGTCATCGAGGCGGGCACCAACTACTGCACGCACAACCTGCAGAACCGCCTGAACGAGCTCGGCATCCCGGCGACCTTCAACTTCCGCCCGGACGGCACCCACTCGTGGGGCTACTGGAACGACGAGTTCCCGCGCTCGTGGCCGGTCCTGGCCAAGGGCCTCGGTCTCTGAGCCTGCCCGATTCTCCCTCGACCGCCCCGGTCACACGCTCGGTGTGACCGGGGCGGTCGATTTTTTGCAGGGCGAGCAAACGGGAAAGTTCGGTAACCCGTAAAATTCTGTTCCGTGAGCACCACCCTGGCGGATCCGCCCCGATCGACCGGTCGGGCGCGTTCGCTGGTCGCGCTGCTCGGCCCCGCCTTCGTCGCCGCCATCGCCTACGTCGACCCGGGCAATGTGGCGTCCAACGTCAGCGCGGGCGCGCAGTTCGGGTACCTGCTGGTGTGGGTGATCGTCATGGCGAACGTCATGGCCGGGCTGGTGCAGTTCCTCTCCGCCAAGCTCGGTTTGGTCACCGGGATGTCGCTGCCCGAGGCGGTGCGTGCGCGCGCGAGCCGTCCGGTGCGCCTCGCCTACTGGGGACAGGCCGAGACCGTCGCCATGGCGACCGATCTGGCCGAGGTGGTCGGCGGCGCGATCGCGCTGAACCTGTTGTTCGGGCTGCCGCTCGTGGTCGGCGGAGTGATCACCGGCGTGGTGTCCATGTGCCTGCTCGTGGTGCAGGACCGGCGCGGTCAGCGGCCCTTCGAACGGGTGATCATCGGCATGCTCGCGATCGTCGCGGTCGGCTTCCTCGCCTCCGTCGTGATCGCGCCGCCATCGGTGCCCGGAGCGATCGGGGGGCTGACCCCGCGCTTCGACGGCGCCGAGAGCGTGCTGCTCGCCGCCGCCATGATCGGCGCGACCGTGATGCCGCACGCGGTCTACCTGCACTCCGGCCTGGCCAGGGACCGCCACGGACACCCAGCGCCCGGACCACTCCGGGTTCGCCTGCTGCGGGCCACGCGGCTCGACGTCGTCCTGGCGATGCTGCTCGCGGGCACGGTGAACCTGGCCATGTTGCTGATGGCCGCGAATACGCTGCGCGGCAAGGAAGTCGACTCCATCGAGAGCGCGCACGCCGCGGTCGGCGACGCGCTCGGCCCGGCCGCGGCGCTGCTGCTCGCGGTCGGCCTGCTCGCCTCCGGGCTGGCCTCCACTTCGGTCGGCGCGTACGCGGGCGCGATGATCATGCAGGGTCTGCTGCGCCGCACGATTCCGCTGCTGCTGCGCCGGTCGATCACCCTCGTCCCGGCGATCGTCATCCTGGCCGCGGGCTTCGACCCGACCCGCGCGCTGATCGTCTCGCAGGTGGTGCTGTCCTTCGGCATTCCGTTCGCGCTGATCCCGTTGGTGCGTTTCACCAGTGACCGCGGGCTGATGGGCGCCGACGTCAACCATCGGGTGACGACCGGGCTGGCCTGGCTGGTCGCGCTGATCATCAGCTCGCTCAATGTCGCGCTGATCTACCTGACCGTGACGGGCGGGTAGCTCGGCGGTCTACCGCTCGAGGCGCGCCGACCGTCGGCGTGGTGATCGGCGCGACCGATGCGCAGGGGGCAGCGGTCGACCACGCCGACGATCGGGCGCGTGCCGATCACACCCAGTTCTCGATCCAGTACTTCCAGATCAGCGGGGCGTACGCGGCCAGCGGCGGCACCTTGATATCGGTGCCAGCGAGCGCGGCGCCGGCGCGGGCGGCGTCGAACCGGCAGGTGAACTCGCTGTGCTCGAGCACGTCCATCGGGACGCCGACGCGCGGCAACATCCACTTGGCGCCCGGCACCCGCAGCACCATGTTCATGGCGCGCTTGGGCATCACCTCCACCAGGTGCGGCGAGCCCGCCTCGTCGGCGAACAGATTCAGCGCCTCGACCGCGCTCATCCGGCGCGGATCGACCAGGTGGTAGGTGCTCGACGCCGGGCCGGGGCGGTGGGCGATGTGGTCGAGCGCCCGCGCCACGAAATCCACCGGGACCATGTTGGTTTCACCGAGCTTGGGCACCAGCACCGGAAGGATGCGCGGCAGCTGGGCCGCCATCCGCAGCAGCCGGAAGAAGTAGTAGGGACCGTCGATGCGGTCGATCTCGCCGGTCCGGGAATGGCCGATGACAATGGACGGGCGATAGATCCGCCAGTCGAGTCCCGAGTCCCTGACGATGCGTTCGGCCTCGAACTTGGCCTGCTGCAAGGGAGTTGTCAGCGTCTGTCCGTGGTCGAACATGTCCTCGGTGAACACGCCCTCGTAGGAGCCCGCCACCTCGACGGTCGACATGTGGTGCAGCAGACCGGCTTCCAGCGCCTCCGCGGCGTCCACGACGTTGCGGGTGCCCGCGCCGTGTTCGGTCAGGTCGTAGCTCGCGGCTAGGTGAAAGACATGGTCGATGGCGCCGCGCTGCTGTGCCAGCCAGTTGCTGTCGATGCCGAGGCCCGGCGCGCCGAGGTCGCCGCGGACCGGACGCACCCGGTCGCCCGCGTCCCATTCCCTGGCGCAGCAGGCGAACCGGTCGGCCGATTGCTGACCGGGCCGGACCAGCACGTGGATGTCCGCATCGCGCTCGAGCAGCTGTGGGATCAGGAAACGACCGATGAACCCAGTTGCTCCGGTAACCAGGTAAGCCATAGCCGATCAACATAGTCGCCCGGGCCGCGCGGTTTGTGCCCGGGATCACACTGCGGCGGGCCGGGTGGTGTTCGCGGGTCCGAGCTACCGGTTGGCGACCCGCGAACGACCGGTCCGGCGCACTTCGTTGTGCCCCGGATTCCTCCGGCGTCGCGGGATCGCCGCGCCGCCGAGGAGACTCAGTCCGCGAAGACCGGCTTGCGCTTGGTCAGCATCGCGGTGGCGCCTTCGCGGAAATCGGGGGAGCCGAGCAGCTCGGTCTGGCCGGACTTCTCGGCCGCCAGCGCCCCGTCGAGGGCGATCAGGGTGGCCTGGTTGAGCGCCTTCTTGGTGAGCTCCAGCGCGCGGCGCGGGCCCGCGGCGATCTTGGCGACCGCGGCCTCCACCGCTGCGTCGAGCTCGTCGTCGGGCAGCACGGCCGTGAACAGTCCGGCGCTCTTCGCGGCAGGGGCGGGCAGCCGCTCGCCGAGCAGCGCCATCTCCGCGGCCAGCGGGCGTCCGGCCGCGGCGGCGACCAGCGCGGCCGCACCGCCGTCGGGCATCAGGCCGATGTTGATGAACGCCAGCAGCAGGTAGGAGTCCTCGCTCGCGTACACCAGGTCGGCGGCCAGCGCGATGCCGACGCCGACGCCCGCGGCCGCGCCCTTGATCCGGGCCACGACCGGAACCGGCGCGTCCACGATGGCTTTCACCAGCCGGTTGGCCGCGTCCATCACCAGGTCCGCGGTGATGCCGCGCTGCGCCTCGCCGGGGGACGCGGCCAGATCCGCGCCGGTGCAGAAGTCGCCGCCCTCGCCGGTCAGTACGATCGCGCGCACCGATCGGTTCTCGGCGGCCGTCAGGAACGTGTCGCCCAGCGCGACCATCGTGTCGTAATCGATGGCGTTCTTGCGCTTGGGTTTGGTGAGGGTGATACGCAGTACCTTGCCGTCCTGTACCGCGGCGAAGCCAGCGGTGGCCGCCGCGGTGGGTGCGGAATCGGCATTGCTCATTTTTCGCTCCTGGTCTGCGATTCGGCGGACGCCGGACCATGAATGGTGGTTAACTTTGCGAATTGTGGTTAACTTAGGTGGACTTGTCCGGCGCTGTCAACCAGGCGGCGCCGTCCCAGAACGGAGAGGTGCATGGTCGCGGAACACGGCGAGGTAGACCTCGCGCCCGCGCGGCCCGAACCGAGCGGGGGCAGGACGGGCCAGGAGAACGCCGGGGTACGCCGTCGCCCCAAAGACCGCAAGGCCCAGATCATCCGGGCCGCCGCGCGCGCCTTCAGCGAGCGCGGGTACTACCCTGTCGGCGTCGACGAAATCGCCGCCGATGTGGGCATTTCCGGGCCCGCGCTGTACCGGCATTTCGCGAACAAGTACGCGCTGCTGGTCGCCGCCGCCGAGGAGGGCGCGCGCCACCTGCTCACCGTCGCGCGCAACGCCGACGATCCCGGGCTCGACCCCGAACCGCGGCTCGAGCGCCTGATCAAGGCGCTCGCCGAGCACACCATCGACATCCGGCGCGAGGCGGGGCTCTACCGGTGGGAGCGCCGCTACCTGGAACGCGAAGATCGGATCCGGATCCGCAAGATCTACGACGATCTGAACGCCACCCTCGCCGCGCCCATCGCCGAGCTGCGCCCGGACGCGTCCGAGGCCGACCTGCGGGTGTTCGCCGCCTCGGTGCTCAGCGTGGTGGCCAGCATCTCCGCGCACCGCACGGCGCTCTCCGGCGCCCGGCTGCTTCCGCTGTTGCGCGAGATGTGCTGGTCGGTCCTGCGAGCCGAACTGCCGCCCGCTCCCGCGCAGCCCGAGCAGGGGCCGGCGGCGCGCGGCCTTCCGGTCACCTCCAAGCGCGAGCAGCTGCTCGCCGAGGCCATCCGCATCTTCGGGCGGCAGGGCTATCACGAGGCCAGCATCGAGGAGATCGGCGCCGCGGTCGGGATCAACGCCTCCAGCGTCTACCGGTACTTCAGCAGCAAGTCCGATCTGCTCGCCGCCGCCTTCCATCGCACCGGCGACCGGGTCTCGGTCGCCATGACCGACGCGCTCGCCGAGGCGACGAACCGGCCGGACGCGGTGCGCCTGATCGCCGCGCGCTACGCCAGGCTGACCTTCGCCACCCCGGAGATCATGCCGGTCTACTACGCCGAGTTCAGCAACCTGCCGCAGGCCGAACAGCACAAGCTGCGCGCCATCCAGCGCCAGAACGTCCTGGAATGGGCCAACCTGCTCGACGGCGACCCCGTCGAGGCCCGCTTCCGCGTGCACGCCGCGATCGGACAGGTCATCGACGTCGGCAGGCTCACCCGCTTCGACTCCCGTCCGGCTCAGCTCGCCCGCGTGACGGCGCTGATGGAAGCGGTCATGCTCGGCTCAGCCCGGGCGACCGTGGCGTAGTCGGAACATCGCCTTGGCCATGCGGAGATGGCGGGGATGCCGGTCGAAGGTGGCCAGGTTCATCGGCGCGCGGTAGCGCTTGCGTGCGACGGCGAGCGTTCTGCTGAACTCGCGCAGTCCGTGCTCGCCGTGGCTGTGGCCCTGGCCGTATTCGCCGACGCCGCCGACGGGCAGCGCGGGGATGCCGAGATGGGCGGTGGTCGAATTGATCGTCACCACTCCCGCCCGCAGCGTCTCGGCGAAGGACTCCACGCTGTGTACGTCCCTGGTGAACACCGAGACAGCGACGCCGTTTCCGGTGGCATTGATGCGCTTCGCGGCCTCCTCGATATTCGCCACCCGGTTGACGATCAGCACCGGCCCGATCGCCTCGCCGGTGATCGCGATGCTCTCCTCCGGCACCTCGGCGAGCACGATCGGCTCGACGTAGGGCTCGCGGATCGAATCCAGTCCGCCGACCACCGCGCGCCCGCCCCTGGCGAGCGCGTCGCGCACTTGCTTGCGCACCACGTCGACCTGGGGCTCCAAGATCATCGGCCCGTAGGAGGCGCGCTTGTCCGCGCCGGGGCGCAGCCTGCGGGCATCCGCGGCCACCAAGTCGAGGAAGTTGTCGTACACCGAATCCGCGACGTAGGCGCGCTGCACGCCGGAGGGGTTCTGGCCCGCGTTGGCCATCGCCCCGAACACCGCGGCCTCGGCCGCGTCCTCGAGTTTCGCGTCGACGTGCACCACCATCGCGCCCTTGCCGCCGCGCTCGACCACCACCGGCGTCATGGTCTGGGCGCACAGCGAGATCACCTCCCGCGCGCCCGCTTCCGAGCCCGAGTAGGCGATCTTGTCCAGCTTGGCCCGGCACAGCGCGGCCGCCGTGGCGCCGTCCCCGGTCACCACCTGAAGCACCGGCTGGCTCGGGGCAAGCTCGGCCCAGCTCTCGGCCAGCCACACCCCGACGCCGGTGGTCAGCTCGTGCGGCTTGAACACCACCGCATTGCCCGCCGCCATGGCGTAGGCGATCGAACTCATCGGCGTGAAGACCGGGTTGTTCCACGGCCCGAGCACCCCGACGACGCCGAGCGGCAGATAACCCACCGAGGCCCGCTGGTTGCGGCTCAGCCAGCTCGAGCCGAGCCTGCGCCGCCGCAGCGCGCGAGAGGCGTTGCGCGCGGCCCAATCCAGATTCTCGACCGCGAGCATCACCTCGCCCGCTGCGTCCGCCGCGGGTTTTCCGGTCTCCTCCGAGACCAGCTCGACCAATTCGCTTGCCCGCCTTGCGATGCTGCGCTTCCAGTCCAGCAGCCAGCGTCTGCGGCCACCGAAACCCAAATTGGCCCACCATCTTTCGGCGGTGCGCGCGGCGCGGACAGTGCGATTCAGCTCGCCCGCCCCCATCACGGCGTAATTTCCGACCACCTCTCCGGTACGCGGATCCTGGGATATCAGCACGTTCGATCGGCCCGATCCTCCCGGATGCGCCGCCAAGCGTGGCTGCGCGGACTCGGCCATGGTTACCTCTTCGCAGTCTCGACCCGCCGTGCCCCCACCCGAATCGAGCCGACCCCTGACGGACCGGCTCCCAGCGCGGTCCCGCCACAGACGAGTGAGTGCGTGTATGCCCCCGTTTAGCAGACTATGGTCGGCGTCCCCGGCCGACAAGGCTGCGCCGCCGCCCCTGCGCTGCCCTTGCCACGCCTCGACCAGGATCGATCCAGCGCGACGCGGATCACAGGCAGCGAATGTGATCAATCCCACATTTATCCCGCTCCAGGTTTGGGTACGGACTGGTCGTCGGTCCAGGACGCGAGATGCCGGTAACATCACGCCCGGCGGCAGGGATCACCACCCCGACGTACTTCAGTGCGTCCGGCGATCGGATCGCCGCCCCGGCCCGATAGTGGAGAGTTGATGCCGAGCTTGAACCCAGCAGAATCGCCGGCGCGCCAGCCAGATTCGACCCAGCGCGATCCAGCGGTCCGCGTCGAGGACGTCCGCAAGTCGTTCGGCGACGTGCACGCACTGCAAGGGATCAGCTTCACCGTCGAGAAGGCGAGTGTGCTCGGCATTCTCGGCCCCAACGGCGCGGGCAAGACCACCACGGTCAAGATCCTGTCCACGTTGCTGCGCCCGGACTCGGGCACCGCCGTCGTCGCGGGCCACGACGTGTGCGAGGACCCGGCGGGGGTGCGGCGCTCGATCATGATGACCGGCCAGTACGCCGCGCTGGACGAGAACCTGTCCGGCCGCGAGAACCTCGAACTGTTCGGCAGGCTGATGGGCTTGGGCAGGTCCGCGGCACGCAAGCGCGCCGACACCCTGCTCGAGGAGTTCGACCTGGTGAGCGCGGGCAAGCGCGCGGTGCGCAATTACTCCGGCGGCATGCGCCGCCGCGTCGACATCGCCTGCGGTCTGGTCGTGCGCCCCGAGGTGGTGTTCCTCGACGAGCCGACCACCGGTCTGGATCCGCGCAGCCGCCAAGGCGTCTGGGATCTGGTGAACGTGCTCAAGGACCAGGGCATCACGGTGCTGTTGACCACGCAGTACCTCGAGGAAGCCGACGTGCTCAGCGACAACATCATCGTCATCGACAAGGGCACGGTGATCGCCGAAGGCACCGCCGAGGAACTCAAGGAGAAGACCGGCGGCAGCTACTGCGAGGTGGTCCCGCTCGACCCGAAGAAGGTGCTGACCGCCGCGTACGCGCTGGGCGATCTGGTGCCCGCCGCCGTCACCGCCGAACTCGACGGCGCCGACCGGCTCTCCTTCCCGGCTCCGAACGGCGCGACCACACTGTCGGAGGCGCTCCGCAGGCTCGACAGCGCGGGTGTCGCGCTGGCCGACATCGCGTTGCGCAGGCCCTCGCTCGACGACGTCTTCCTTTCCCTCACCGGCCACACGGGCGGTCACTCGTGACCGCCAGCGCCACCGAACCGGCCACCACCGAGGCGGCCGAACTCTTCGCCGAGCTACCAGTCGCCCGTCCGTCCTCGTTCGCGCAGTGGCAGGCGCTGACCGGGCGCGTGGTGAAGACCATGGCCACCAAGGGCGAGCTGATCGTCGCCTTCGTGACGCCGCTGGTGTTCACCCTCGGCTTCTATCTGCCGCTGCGCTTCGTCATGAAGCTCCAGGGCATCGACTACGCGCAGTTCGTCATGCCGATCATCGTGTTGCAGACCATGGCGTTCACCATGCTGTCCAACGCGCAGCTCGCCGCGTTCGAGGCGATGACCGGCCTGAGCACCCGCCTCCAGACCATGCCGATCGGCACCTTGGTACCGCTCACCTCGCGGATCTGCGCGGGCCTGGTCCGTTCGGTCACCTCGCTGACCGGCGCGCTGCTCTTCGGGTACATGATCGGTTTCGAGTTCAGCGCCGGGTTCGGCCAGGCCGTGCTGTTCTGCGCGTTCTCGCTGGCCATCGGCACCGTGCTCGCGATCGGCGCGGACGGTCTCGGCAGCCTCACCAAGAGCCCGGAGCAGCTCAGCCAGGCGCTCACCCTGCCGACGCTGATCTTCGGCATGCTGTCCTGCGGGTTCGTGCCGGAGAGCAGCTTCCCGGAGTGGATCCAGCCGTTCGTGCGCAACCAGCCCATCTCGCAGTTCTCCTTCGCGCTGCGCGACATGGCGGGCGACGGGGTGAGCTGGGGCGTGTTGTGGGTGCCGCTGGCGTGGCTGATCGGGTTGACGGTGGTGTTCACGCCGTTCGCGGTGTGGGCGAGTGTGAGGCGGTCATGAACGTGCAGACGACGGAGTCCGAGGAGAAGGGCGCGGAATTCGCGCCGCTGCCGACCGTGGCCGCGCGCTCGGAGCACGCGATCGGCACCTGGGCGCAGCACAGCCTGTTGCAGTGCAAGCGACTGCTGATCGGCTGGATGCGCGATCCCGCCACCACCATCCAGACGCTGATCTATCCGGCGCTCACCCTGCTGATGTTCGACGTCGTGCTCGGCGGGACGATCACCAGGAACACCGGCATGGACGCCATCTACGGCCAGGTTCCGCTGATCACTCTGGTGGCGGCCATGTCCGGCGCGGTGGTGAGCGCGCTCGGTTTCAAGGTGGAGAAGGCCACCGGCCTGCTGAGCCGGTTCTGGACCATGCCGATGAACCGCGCGGCGAGCCTGTCGGGACGGTTGCTCGCCGAGGCGGTGCGCGTGCTGATCACGACGCTGTTCGTGATCCTGGTCGGCATGGCGCTCGGCTTCCGCTTCAACCAGGGACCGCTGGCGGCGCTGGCGCTGATCGGCATCCCGGTGCTGTTCGGCATCGGTTTCGCGGTGCTGTGCACGGCGCTCGCGACGCTCACCGAGGGCGTGCTGCTGGTCAGCCTGATCACGATCGTGAACACGCTGCTGATGTTCTTCAACACCGGATTCGTCCCGGTGTTCGCCTACCCGACCTGGCTGCAAGACGTGGTCGGCAACCAGCCGATGAGCACCGCCATCGACGCGATGCGCGGGCTCTCCGCGGGCGGTCCGGTCGCGGAGCCGCTGCTGAAGACGATCGCCTGGACCGTCGGCCTGATCGTCGTGTTCGCCTGGCCGGCGGTTCGCGGTTACCGCAGGGCGGCCGAAACCGCCTGATCGGCAATCGGCTCGGCGGGTCGACGTGGATCGTCGGCCCGCCGTCCTGTTTCGCGCGACCCGTGATGCGCGGACCGAGGGCTCGGCCGTTGTCCGATCCCGCGGCTACTCGATCTCGGTGGTCATCGGCTCGCGCGGCCGACTGAACTCGTAACCGGCCCAGCGGTTGCGGTTCGTCCAGCCGACCAGGTCGTAGCGCCAGCGGAACGGCCAGGTGTGCGCGACGGTGTTGAACAGCACCGCGCCCAGCGCGGCGTAGTCGTCGTGCGCGGAAAGCAGCGCGCGCTGCCCGCGCTCGGATTCGGTGAAGAAGGCTTCGAACATCGCGATCGACTGCTCGGTGGTCAGCCTGCCGAGGCCCCACAGTCCGCGCATGCGCATCCAATAGACCAGCCGCGCCCGCCACGGCCACAGCGCGTCGATAGGGTCGCGGCCGGTGCGCAGCGCGTCGACCGCCGTGTCGACCAAGGCGAGCGAATCCGCCACGCTGTAGCCGGTACACGGGTGCATCATGCCGCCGCGCGATCCGAACGGAACCGCCCGCGCGACGCCCTTCTTCGGCGGCGGCTGGTCGATCGGATAGTGGGCGGCCTCGTTGGGTTCCTCGCCGGTGAGCCGAATGCCATGGGCGGCAAGCCGATTCAATGTCCGCTTGCGCAGCTCGTGTTGCGGCATGCCGCCGCGCAGGCCGAGGCTGGTCTCCTCGAAGATCACCGTGCCGTCCCCGACCGGGACCGCGTAGAGGAACGACGGCGGCTCGTCCGGGCCCGCGCCGTTCTCCGGCCGCCAGTCCAGCAGCAGCCCCTCGCCTGCGCTGACCATCGGCGCCGCGGTCTCCTCGTCGACGAAGATGCCGTGCGCGCTGGCCGCCCTGCGCTGCCCGAGCGTGGGCAGGCCGCGGGTGTCGAACACCGTGGCGGCCTGCAATACCGTGCCGTCGGCCAGTTCGACCTCGTGCGCGTCGACGCGGGTGGCGCGCCCGGCGATCACCTCCGCGTCGTCGAGAGACAGCGCGTCGTGCAGACCCTGCTTGGACAGCACGCAGTAGGGACGGCGAATACGGTGCTCGGTCTTCGTCCACACCGTCGGCGCCTCGATGCGCGATCCGATCGCGCCGGGCGGCAGCCACTCCGGCAGCTCGTCGGCCCAGCAGGAAAAAGTGGGCGGCCAGAGCCGCTGCGGCCGCGGGTCGATCGCGATCACCCGCAACCCCGCCCGCATCGCCCGATGGGCCAGCGCCCGTCCGGTCGGGCCGAGCCCGACGACGCACAGATCGGCCGCCGGGACCGCACCGTCACTCATATCCGCATTCAATCCGCTGCTGTCACCCCGGTGCAACCAACCACGGGCCTCTGGTGTCCAAGTCCACTAACGCGGCGTGACCCAGGTGGTGATGTCGGCGTGGACGACCTCGAGGCCGTGCTTGTCGTAGATCGACACCGGCACCACCAGGTCCCGGCCCTCGGTGATCTGCGTGAAGTCCGGGATCTCCGGCAGCTTCGCTACCGCGCGCAATCCGGTCTCGGCCTTGGCCAGGTACTGCACGTTCATCGCCTTGGGAATCCAGCGGTGCGTGGTCGGCACCGTGGCCTCGCTGAGCATGCCCATGGCGACCTCGGCCAGATTGCACGCCGCGATGGCGTGGAAGGTGCCCAGGTGGTTGTGGATGCCGAACCACTTCGGCGAGGTCACCTCGCACAGTCCCGGCTCCAGCCGCACGACGCTGGGCAGCACCGTGCCGAAGTACGGCACCCTGGCCACCATGCCCAGCGAGAACAGCGCATGTCCCAGCCGGTTGTCCGGCAGCTTCTTCCACCCGCGCAGCGTTGCGGTCTCTTTCGTCATACCGCTATCTTACTCAAAAGTAAGTTCTGTACTCCATGGGCTCTCCGCGGAGTCTTCGCACACCTCGCAGGGGCTGTAACCTCTGCGTGGCGTGCGAAAGACCTGCGAAGTCGGCCCCCTCGCGGGGGTGATCGGGGCGACACCGGGGGCGATTTGAAGTGGGTTGGGGGTCTCGGGCATACTGTTCGGGTTGCCTTGCGCGGGGTCGTGGCTGTTTCCCAGTGAGACGGGTCGTGACCGGCGAGGCGAGCAGTACCCACTTGTGTGCTTCACCGAGTTTCGGTGTGAGCACGTCCGGGACGTTGTTCCGAGCCTGAGATGAAGTTTTCGATCCGGGCCGAGGAATAAGCGGTAGGGCGACACGCCCGACCGCGTGGACCGGAGAACCATGACAGATGAACAGCGGCGAGGATCGGGCGTGCCCGGTCGCGGTCTCCACTGAGCCGGATCTTGCCCGAGCGGGAGCCCTGCGGTTACGCAAGCTTCCCCCTCCGGGCCTGACCCACTCGAGCTGGGACGTCTTCGTGTGTTCGGGCTGTGCAAATGAGGGTGGTGCGGAAGCCCGGCTTCCGGATCACGAAGGAAAGCGGAGAAAAGGACACTTAGCGTGGCGGGACAAAAGATCCGCATCAGGCTCAAGGCCTATGACCACGAGGCGATCGACGCGTCTGCGCGCAAGATCGTGGAGACGGTGACCCGCACCGGGGCCCGTGTCGTGGGCCCGGTGCCGTTGCCGACCGAGAAGAACGTGTACTGCGTCATCCGTTCGCCGCACAAGTACAAGGACTCGCGCGAACACTTCGAGATGCGTACGCACAAGCGCCTCATCGACATCCTCGACCCGACGCCGAAGACGGTCGACGCGCTCATGCGCATCGATCTGCCGGCCAGCGTCGACGTCAACATTCAGTGACGGGGACTCGAGACATGACTGACAACAAGAACCGGCCCGCGGCCGGCATCCTGGGCACCAAGCTCGGCATGACCCAGGTCTTCGACGAGAAGAACCGCGTCGTTCCGGTCACCGTCATCAAGGCGGGCCCGAACGTGGTCACCCAGATCCGCACGGTGGAGCGCGACGGCTACAGCGCCGTCCAGGTCGCCTTCGGCGCCATCGACCCCCGCAAGGTGAACAAGCCGGTCTCCGGCCAGTTCGCCAAGGCGGGCGTCACCCCGCGCCGCCACGTCGCCGAGATCCGGGTCGAGGACGCGTCCACCTTCGAGGTCGGCCAGGAGATCAGCGCCGACGTGTTCGAAGAGGGCAGCTACGTCGACGTCACCGGCACCAGCAAGGGCAAGGGTTTCGCGGGCACCATGAAGCGCCACGGCTTCCGTGGTCAGGGTGCCTCGCACGGTGCGCAGGCCGTGCACCGCCGCCCGGGTTCCATCGGTGGCTGCGCCACCCCCGGCCGCGTGTTCAAGGGCATGCGCATGTCGGGTCGGATGGGTAACGACCGCGTCACCACCCAGAACCTGTCGGTTCACAAGGTGGACGCCGAGAACGGCCTGCTCCTGATCAAGGGTGCGATCCCGGGTCGCAAGGGCGGCGTCGTGATCGTCAAGAGCGCCGTGAAGGGTGGTGCGCACGCATGACCAGCCTCGAGAAGAAGGCCAACCTGACGCTGCCGGTCAAAGAGATCGGTGGCAAGACCAACGGCACCGTCGAGCTCCCCGCGGAGATCTTCGACGTGACCGCCAACATCGCGCTGATGCACCAGGTGGTCGTCGCGCAGCTGGCCGCGGCCCGTCAGGGCACCCACGCGACCAAGACTCGCGGCGAGGTCTCCGGTGGTGGCAAGAAGCCGTACCGCCAGAAGGGCACCGGTCGCGCCCGCCAGGGTTCGACCCGCGCGCCGCAGTTCGCGGGCGGTGGCACCGTGCACGGCCCGCAGCCGCGCGACTACAGCCAGCGCACCCCGAAGAAGATGAAGGCCGCCGCCCTGCGTGGCGCCCTGTCGGACCGGGCCCGCAACGAGCGCATCCACGTGATCACCGAACTGGTCGCGGGTCAGTCCCCGTCGACCAAGACCGCCAAGAGCTTCCTGGCCGAGCTGTCGGACCGCAAGAAGTTCCTGGTCGTCGTCGGCCGCGAGGACATCGCCGCGTGGAAGAGCGTGGCGAACCTGCAGAACGTGCAGCCGATCGCCCCGGATCAGCTCAACACCTACGACGTCCTCAACAGCGACGACGTGGTGTTCAGCGTCGAGGCCCTGAACGCTTTCGTTCACGGTCCCGCCGAGGCGGCACAGGAGGAGAGCAAGTGACCACCATCGCCGACCCCCGCGACATCCTGCTGGCGCCGGTCATCTCGGAGAAGTCCTACGGACTGATCGAGGAAGGCACCTACACCTTCCTGGTGCACCCGGACTCCAACAAGACGCAGATCAAGATCGCCGTCGAGAAGGTCTTCGGTGTGAAGGTCACCAGCGTCAACACCGCCAACCGTCAGGGCAAGCGCAAGCGGACCCGCTTCGGTTACGGCAAGCGCAAGAACACCAAGCGTGCGCTCGTGACCATCTCGGCCGACAGCAAGCCCATCGAGATCTTCGGAGGCCCGGTCGCGTAAGCGAGCGGGAATCCAGAAAGTAGAGAAGAACTCATGGCAATTCGCAAGTACAAGCCGACTACCCCCGGTAGGCGCGGGTCGTCCGTCTCCGACTTCGCCGAGATCACCCGGTCCACCCCGGAGAAGTCGCTGCTGCGTCCGCTGACCAAGACCGGCGGTCGTAACGCGCACGGCCGCATCACCACTCGCCACCGCGGTGGCGGGCACAAGCGGGCCTACCGTCTGATCGACTTCCGTCGCCTGGACAAGGACGGCATCCCGGCCAAGGTCGCGCACATCGAGTACGACCCGAACCGGACCGCCAACATCGCGCTGCTCCACTACGTGGACGGCGAGAAGCGCTACATCATCGCGCCGAAGGGTATCCAGCAGGGCACCCCGATCGAGTCCGGCCCGACGGCCGACATCAAGCCGGGCAACAACCTGCCGCTGCGCAACATCCCGACCGGTACCACCATCCACGCGGTGGAGCTGCGTCCGGGCGGCGGCGCCAAGCTGGCCCGTTCCGCGGGCATGAGCATCCAGCTGCTCGGTAAGGAAGGCCCCTACGCCACGCTGCGTATGCCCTCCGGCGAAATCCGTCGCGTCGACGTGCGCTGCCGCGCCACCGTCGGCGAGGTCGGCAACGCCGAGCAGTCGAACATCAACTGGGGCAAGGCAGGCCGCATGCGCTGGAAGGGCCGTCGCCCCACGGTCCGTGGTGTCGTCATGAACCCCGTCGACCACCCGCACGGTGGTGGTGAGGGCAAGACCTCCGGTGGTCGCCACCCGGTCTCGCCGTGGGGTCAGCCGGAAGGCCGCACCCGCAAGCCCAACCGTCCGAGCGACAAGCTCATCGTCCGCCGTCGCAAGACCGGCAAGAAGCGCTGAAGGAGGAGGTAAGAAATGCCACGCAGCCTCAAGAAGGGCCCGTTCGTCGACGACCACCTCCTCGCGAAGGTGGACGTGCAGAACGAGAAGGGCACGAAGCAGGTCATCAAGACCTGGTCGCGTCGTTCGACCATCATCCCGGATTTCATCGGGCACACCTTTGCGGTGCACGACGGCCGCAAGCACGTCCCCGTGTTCGTCTCGGAGTCCATGGTCGGGCACAAGCTCGGTGAGTTCGCGCCGACCAGGACGTTCAAGAGCCACGTCAAGGAAGACCGGAAGAGCAAGCGGCGATGACGACTGAGACTCAGAACCCCACTGCCCGGGCGACCGCCAAGCACGTGCGCGTCACCCCGATGAAGGCTCGTCGTGTCGTGGACCTGGTCCGCGGCAAGCGGGTCGAGGACGCTCTCGCGATCCTGAAGTTCGCGCCGCAGGCCGCGAGCGAGCCGGTCGCCAAGGTCGTCGCCAGCGCCGCGGCCAACGCCGAGAACAACCTCGGCCTGAACCCGGCCACGCTGGTCATCTCGACGGCGTACGTCGACGAGGGCGCCACCATGAAGCGTTTCCAGCCGCGCGCCCAGGGCCGCGCGTTCCGGATCCGCAAGCGCACCAGCCACATCACCATCGAGGTCGAGAGCGTGCCCACCGCCGGTGCTGCTCGCAGCCGCCGGAAGGGAGGGGCAAAGTAAATGGGACAGAAGATCAACCCCCATGGCTTCCGCCTCGGTATCACCACCGACTGGAAGTCGCGTTGGTACGCGGACAAGCAGTACGCGGACTACGTGAAGGAAGACGTCGCCATCCGTCGGCTGCTGGCCAACGGCATGGAGCGGGCGGGCATCTCGAAGGTCGAGATCGAGCGCACCCGTGACCGCGTGCGTGTGGACATCCACACCGCGCGTCCGGGCATCGTGATCGGCCGCCGCGGCGCGGAAGCCGACCGCATCCGTGCCGAGCTGGAGAAGCTCACCGGTAAGCAGGTTCAGCTGAACATCCTCGAGGTCAAGAACCCCGAGTCGGACGCGCAGCTGGTTGCCCAGGGTGTGGCCGAGCAGCTGTCCAACCGTGTGGCGTTCCGTCGCGCGATGCGCAAGGCCATCCAGTCGGCCATGCGTTCGCCGAACGTCAAGGGCATCCGTGTGCAGTGCTCGGGCCGCCTCGGCGGCGCCGAAATGTCGCGCTCGGAGTTCTACCGTGAGGGTCGGGTGCCGCTGCACACGCTGCGCGCCGACATCGACTACGGCCTCTACGAGGCCAAGACCACCTTCGGTCGCATCGGCGTGAAGGTCTGGATCTACAAGGGCGACATCGTCGGTGGCAAGCGTGAGCTGACCGCCGCGAGCGCTCCGGCGGGCGATCGCGATCGTCCGCGCCGGGAGCGGCCGAGCCGCCCGCGTCGGTCCGGTTCCACCGGCACCACTGCGACCGGCAGCACCGAGGCCGGGCGCTCCGCCGCCACTGCGGTGGCTGACGCCCCGGCAGAGAAGCAGGAGGGCTGACGCATGCTGATGCCTCGCAAGGTCAAGCACCGCAAGCAGCACCACCCGAGCCGTTCGGGCATGGCCAAGGGCGGTACGTCGGTGGCCTTCGGTGACTTCGGTATCCAGGCGCTCGAGCCTGCCTACGTCACCAACCGGCAGATCGAGTCGGCGCGTATCGCGATGACTCGCCACATCCGCCGTGGCGGCAAGATCTGGATCAACATCTACCCGGATCGCCCGCTGACCAAGAAGCCTGCCGAGACCCGCATGGGTTCCGGTAAGGGTTCGCCGGAGTGGTGGGTCGCGAACGTCAAGCCCGGCCGCGTGATGTTCGAAATGTCGTACCCGAACGAGGAGATCGCTCGCGAGGCGCTGCGCCGCGCGATGCACAAGCTCCCGATGAAGTGCAGGATCGTGACCAGGGAGGAGCAGTTCTGATGGCAACTGGTACACCGGCCGCAGAGCTCCGCGAGCTCACCGAAGAGGAACTCGTCTCCCGCCTGCGTGAGTCGAAGGAAGAGCTGTTCAACCTGCGCTTCCAGATGGCGACGGGTCAGCTGGACAACAACCGTCGTCTGCGCGTCGTTCGTCACGAGATTGCGCGCATCTACACGGTCATGCGTGAGCGTGAGCTCGGTCTGGCCACCGGACCCGCAGGTAAGGGAGATGCGGCATGAGCGAGAACACCACTCAGGAGCGCGGCCGTCGTAAGGTGCGGATCGGCTACGTCGTCTCGGACAAGATGAACAAGACGATCGTGGTCGAGCTGGAGGACCGGGTGAAGCACCCGCTCTACGGCAAGATCATCCGTACCACCTCGAAGGTCAAGGCCCACGACGAGAACGAGATCGCCGGCATCGGCGACCGCGTTCAGCTGATGGAGACCCGCCCGCTGTCGGCCACCAAGCGCTGGCGTCTGGTCGAGGTCCTGGAGAAGGCGAAGTAATTCCCCGCTCCGCGGCTTGAATCTCGAAGGCCCGCTTCCCCGTTCGGGAAGCGGGCCTTCGCCGTCTTCGGGATAGGATGATCACACCGAAGCGAGGTGGTTGGGGTGACCGACGTCGAGGACGGGCTGGCGCGCCCGCGACTTGCGGCAGGTGCGCTGTTCGCGCGCGGTGAGCGGATATTGCTGGTGCACAAGATCTATGGCAATGGGTGGGATCTGCCGGGCGGGCTCGTCGAGGACGGGGAGTCGCCCGCGGCGGCATGTCGTCGGGAGGTGCGCGAGGAGTTGGGGATCGATCGGACGCCCGGTCGGTTGCTCGTCCACGACTGGGCGCCGTACCCGGGGGAAGGGGACAAGATCCTGTACGTGTTCGACGGCGGGGAGTTGGGCGCCGACGAAAAGGCGATCGAGCTTCAGGCCGAGGAGCTGGACGACTGGCGCTGGGTCGGGCTCGACACGCTCGACGACTACGTCGTTCCCCGGCTGGCCCGCCGCGTACGCCATGCGCACATTGCCAAGTGTGCCGGGCGCACCCGCTATTTGGAGCACGGCGAGCTGGTAGCGAACGCGAACTAGCGGGGCACTGCTGGGTCTGCCGGGGCACCAGGAACTCGGGGCCGTATTCCGAAGGTCGGATGCGCCGGGCTCGGATGTCATTCCGCGGGTTGAGGTGGTGGTGTTCCCCGCCGGAACCTGCCAGAAGGCTGATTACCGCGGGTAACGTACTCGGTGATCGGCCGTTGCGTCGAGTGGCGAGTCGGCCGGTGGATATCGGACCGCGCCGGACGTGGGGCCGAACCAGTTCGGAGGGGTGCGATGGGATCGGAGCGGGTGTCGCGAGCGGAGTTGCGGGAGCAACTGGTGCGCAGCGGAATCGCCGGGGAAGTGGCGACGCCGCGGGAGGGGAATCTGCGGCATTACGGGCGGATGGTGGCCAAAGATCCGCGGTATCAGTTCGGATTGCGCCTGCGCGATTGGTCGTTCGACGAGACGCTGGCGATGATGGCGCGGCTGTGCGGTGTCGATCCGAATCCGGAACACACCCACGGCGTCGACACCATCGATCCGGATCTCACGCTCGACGCGCTCGACGCGATGGGGGAGCGCATCGGCGCCGCGGCGGCCGAGGGTGCGACGGTGCTGCTGGCGACCGGACATCCGGCGACGCTGCTCGGCGTGTACCGCGCGATCGAGGATGCGCTGCGCGCCGCCGGGTGCGCCGTGCTCACGCCCGCGGCGGGCTGGTCGTACGAATCCCGGCTCTGGGAGCCGGCCCCGCATCGCGAAATCGCTTATGCCTCAGGCGTCGCCGCACTGATCGGCACCGACGGACGGTGGCGGCACACGCACGATCCCGAGCCGATGCGGGCCGCGCTCGCGAGTCTGGACGGCGAACTCCCACGCCTGGTCGTCGCCGATCACGGCTGGGCGGGCGCGGCGGGGGAAGCGGGCATCGACACCGTCGGCTTCGCCGACTGCAACGATCCGGCGCTCTTCGCCGGTCTCGACGAGGGCAAGATCGCGGTCACCGTCCCCCTCGACGACGGCCTCGACCCCCACGTCTACGAGCCGCTCACCGCGTACCTCCTGCACCGCGCGCAACTCACCAAGCCACCACGCCGCCTGAGTTAGCCACCATTTCACTCTGCTCGTTCGCCTATCGCGGCCGATAGCGGCGCTCTTGCGCTATACGTATACATCTACTTATAGTGTGTCGAGACAGAGTGCGGGTGAACGCGCACGACGTCATCCACAACCGCACAGCGCCCGACTACGACGGACCGAATGAGGGCCCGCCGCTAGTTTATGCATGCCTGTATGCGCATTCACGAATGAAAGCGGGGAAATCATGACCAACCATCAGCAGCACGGACCCTCCCAAGACCTCGACAGCTGAGCCGATCCAGGCCAACGAAAGGACCTTCATGTTCGGCCGACTCGGGCGTCTCGTCGTCCACCACCCGTGGAAGGTGATCGGCGTGTGGCTGATCGCCGCCATCGCGCTGGTGGCTTCCGCCCCGGAATTCACCTCGACCACCGACCAATCCCGCTTCCTGCCCTCGCATTACGAGTCGATCAAGGCGATGGAGTTGCAGGAGAAGGCATTTCCGCAGAATTCCCCGCCCGCGGCGCTGATCGTCTTCGCCCGCGAGGACGGCGCCGCGCTCACCGAGAACGACTCGGCAGCGGTGGCCGCCGCCGCCACGGCGCTCGGCGGTGAGAACATCGAGGGCGTCACCGGAATTCAGGCGACGCCGCCCTCGGACAACCGGCTGATCCAGGTCATCGCGGTGCAGATGACCAAGGTCACCAGCGCCTCCGACAAGACCCAGGGCGACGCGGTGAAGAGCCTGCGCGACAGCCTGAAAGAGCAGGTGCGCGACACCGATCTGAAGGCGGGCATCACCGGCGCCGCCGCGCAGACGCTCGACCAGACCGAGTCCGGCGAGCGGGGCTTGGCCATCGTCGGCGCGGCGACGATCGTGCTGATCTTGGCGCTGCTTCTGATCATCTTTCGCAGTCCGGTGATCGCGCTGCTTCCCGTGGTGGTGATCGGCGGTGTCTCCAGCATGGTGGGCAGCCTGATCGCCATGGCGGCCAACGCCTTCGATCTGGAGATGGACGCCTCGGTCAACTCCATCCTGGTGGTCGTGCTGTTCGGCGTCGGCACCGACTACATCCTGTTCCTGATGTTCCGGTACCGGGAACGACTGCGCGCGGGCGAGGATCCCAAGACCGCGATGGTCAGCGCCGTCACTCGTGTCGGCGAGGCCATCACCTCGGCGGCGGGCGCGGTGATCATCGCCTTCATGGCGCTGACGCTCTCCAGCCTGGGCATGTTCCGTGCGCTCGGGCCCGCGCTGGCGATCGCGGTCGCGGTGGCGCTGGTGGCGGGACTCACCTTGGTGCCCGCGATCGTCTCCCTGCTCGGCACCAAGGTGTTCTGGCCGTCCAAGGCGTGGCGGGTGGAGCCGAAGGGCGCGCGGTTCGCCGCGATCGGCAGGGCGATGGGTAAGCGGCCCGGCGTCTTCGCCGTCGTCTCCGGTGGTGTGCTGGTGGCGTTGAGCGTCTTCGCCGTCGGGTTCAACCCCACCTTCGATCTCGGCTCGGGCTCGACCTCCGACGCCTCCGAATCCGTGGTCTACAACAAGGAATTGCTGAAGGGCATGCCTGCGGGCGCGACCCAGCCGTCGGACGTGCTGCTGCACGCGCCGGACGGGCAGTTGACTCCCGATCAGTTGCAGGGCTACCGGGCGGCGCTCGCCCAGGTGCCCGGGGTGGGCGCGGTCGGCGGACCGATGGTGTCGGCCGACGGAACCATCGCGAACTTCCAGGTGACCCTCGCCGACGCGCCGGAATCCGATGCCGCGCTGGACACGGTCCGCGGACCGTTGCGCACGGCGGCGCACGACGCGGCGCCCGCGGGCGCGACGGTGGCGGTCGGCGGCATCACCGCGGTGTTCGTCGACTTCCAGGACGCCATGAACCGCGACTACGCGATCGTGTTCCCGGTGGCGGCGATCCTGATCATGCTCGTGCTCGCCCTGCTGCTGCGCAGCCTGGTCGCGCCGTGGTACCTGATGGCCTCGGTCTTCCTCGGCTTCGCCGCGACCCTGGGTGCCACGGTGCTGGTCTTCCAGCACATCCAGGGCGCTTCCGGCCTGATCTTCACGCTGCCGGTGATCATGTACCTGTTCGTCGTCGCACTCGGCACCGACTACAACATCCTGATGATCGCCCGATTGCGCGAGGAAACCCGGGAGGGCCGCGACCCGCGCGAGGCGGCGGCGCTGAGCGTCCGCCACACCGGCCCGACGGTCGCCGCGGCGGGCGTCATCCTGGCGGGCACCTTCGCCTCGATGATGCTGGCGGGCAACAGCACGCTCTCCCAGATGGGCTTCGCGATCTCGGTCGGCATCGGCATCGCCGCCTTCGTCATGGCGATGTTCTTCACCCCGGCGATCACCGCCCTCCTCGGTCATCGCGCCTGGTGGCCGGGGCACGGTGATCGCGCACCGAAGTCGGCCGAAAGTGGTTCTAGCGAAGTGGATTACGCGCGTGCCACGTACTGACGCGAAGTCCGCTGACGCCGGGCGAGTGGAGGCGGCGCGTGGTAGGTCTGCCGCCGGGGGCTGGCAGAGCTGAACCGTGATTCGATCGGGCTGTTTCGTCGAAAGTTGTTCGACGAACAGCCCTTTCGGCGTTCGGTGGGTAATCGACGCAGCGTTCACGCAATCCTCCCGCCCCGTGTCGAGCCCCATCGTAGGCCGGGGTGTGCCTCAGATCTCGCTGCGCGGCAACGGGTTCAGCTGCTGGTCGCGTACGGGCGGCGGACCTTGTGGGCGGCGTCGATGACGCGAGCCACGGCGGAGCCGGACACGCCCACCTCCTTGGCGATGCCTGCGCTGGACCAGGCCTGGTCGGCGAGGGTGAGAATGTCGGCGATCTGCTCGACCGGCAGCTTGGAGAGGCCCTGCTCGGCGATGTTCCGCGCGACCAGGCGGACCTCGTCCTCGGCGCTGTCCGGTTCCTGGTCGAGATCGTCGTCCTCGGCGTCCTCCTCGGCGATGGCGCGCTGGGTGGCGAGGATGATCTCGGTGCTGCGCGGACGCAACGGTTCCGGCTCGGGCTCCAAGGTGAGCTGTTCGGCAGCGGCCTCGGCGCGCACGCGTGGGGTCGAGTCGTCGGACTTCGAGCCGGAATCGGTGTGTTGCCGAGTGGTTCGGTCTTCAGCCGGTTCGGGGTCGGTGGCTGGTGTGCCCTCGTCCTCCACCGCTTCCTCGTCGCGGGCGGGCGCCGACTTGCCGCCGCGGATCGCCTGGAACTCGGCGAGCTCGACGGCGTCGGTCGTGTTCACGGGTTCGGCCGCTTCGGCATCCTCGGGCTGCGGGTACGAAATGGTTTGCAGGGCATGGGATCCGGCCCACATCGACGGCGTGGTCCGGCCGTTGCCGTTGACCGGCCGGAGCCTGGTCTGCGCGATGTGGACCGGCTGCGCGGCGGCGTCGTCGGCGGTATGGGCCGAGCGGCCGTTGGACGATCCGTTGCGTCGCGGCGTCCGCGGGGCGTCGTCCTCTTCGGCGAGCCCGCCGGTGAGCAACGAGAGCGGAACCAAATACGACAGCCCGGTCATCGAACCGCGAGCCGTAGCCGCGTCCGGTCCGGACTCCTCGTCGGCGGAAGCGGAGGTGTCCTCGGAAGCGAAAGTGCCTGCGTCCTCGGAAGCGGAGGTGTTCTCGGCGGTGGAAGTGCCTGCGTCCTCGGAAGTCGAAGTTCCTGCGGGAGTGGCTCCGGCGTGGCGACCGTCGAGCGGCTGCTTCTCCGCGTCGGCGGCGGATTCCACGGAAGTCGGCCGAGTGTTCTGGAGCGGTCGCGGTTCGACGCCGTCCGTCCGGGAGGCGGACGTGGCATCGATGTCCGTCGCCGCGATCGCGCTCGGTCCACCGGTCGAATCCACGACCAGCCCGGCGGTATCCCACTGCCTCGTGTCCGCGGACCCGTACGCCCCGCGCAACTTCGGCACGGCGGTGTCGTCCACGATCGGCACGCTGTCGATGAGCTGCGCGTACCGCGCCGCGACCCAGGCGTGCAACCAGATCACCACGCCGACCATCGCCGGCGCGATCGCGAATTCGGCCGCTCGCCCGAGATCGCCCGCGGCCAGGTGCGGTCCGGTGTTCAGCGCGATGGTGGCGCCGAGCAGCGCCGCCTCGAAGACGATCACCTTGCCGCGCGGGAGCTCTCGCCCCCAGCGTGCCGCGGTCGTCGCGACCACCATGATGGTGATGATCGGGATGGAGATCATCGCCTCGATGCCATAGCTGAGCCAGTACAGCGGATCGGACATATCGCCGCTCGGGACGAGGTTGTGCTGCACGTTCACGCCCGCCCACACCATGCCGAGAATCACGACGGCGATCAGCGCCCGCGAGGACCATTCGGCACGGCGGTAGAGCTGAGCCAGCCGCGCGTCCTGGTTGGCGACGCGCCGCCGGGCCGCCAGCGCGCGGCGGTGCCAGCGCGCGTCGTCCTCCTCGGCGCGGCGGATGGCGGCCCCGGTGCGACGGTCGAGCTTCTCGGCGGCCAGCTCGTCCTCGACGGCGCGCCGCCGCTGACCGCGACGTTGGGCCCGAATCCATTCCGCGAGTTCACGTTCCGCGGCGATCTCGGCCTCGGAGAGCACCTCGACCAATGCGGTGTCGTGCTGCAGCGGCAGTTTCCCGCGCGCCGTCGCGACCCGTTGTGCCAGTGCCGCTATCTCGGAATTGCCGGTCGACGGTTCGTCGGGCATCGCGAGCCTTCCCTGGAGCCGATATCGGGCCGATTTCTCGGCGTCGACAAGTGTGCTCGAACATATGTGTGAACGCGATGAGACTAAACCGACGGCCCGCCGCGGTCAATGCGAACGGCGGCAGTGCGCGAGAGTGCCGAGCGTCTGCCCCGGTAGCGCGGGCCTCGGGGGAAGGTCAAGCGTCCTTATGACACACGGCTTCCAGCAGCACGCCGTCGTACCCGATCCAGAAGGTCGCGAAATAGGGCGGCGGATACTCCGGGAATTCGCGTGGCGGATGGACAATTTCGTCGCCGCGCGCGGCCGCCCAGGAATGCACCGCGTCGACGTCGGCGCGCGTGCGCACCATGAAGGCGAGGTGTTGCAGTCCCGGTTTCACGCGCGAATATCCCGGCTGTTCGGCCGGATAGAAGAACAGGTAGGTCCCGACTTTGCCGCGGGCGGGCCGGTAGGCGAACTGAGTGTCGTCCAGCAGGAAACGCTCGTAGTCGACGAGCGGCATCATTTCGTCGTAGTACGCGCGCGCCGCGGCGAGATCCGTGACGTTGATGCCGAGATGTCCGAGGGGCACTACTCGAACTTAGAGCCGCGTCCGTGGACTGGGAAGGATGCTTGACGCGCCAAGCGACGGCCCGACGCTAGGCCAGGGTCGTGTGCCAGACGAGCGCGGCGGCGAGTGCGCCCGCGCCGTTGACCGACCAATGCAGTGCGATGGGTGCGAGCAGGCTGCCGCTGCGGCGGCGCAGCCAGGTGAAGACGACGCCTGCGGCGGCGGTCGCGGCGACCGCGAGCAGGATGCCGACGATCTGTCCCGCCAGGCCGCCGCCGAGGAAGCCGGTGAGCCCGCGGTTGCTGGTCGTCAGGCCGAACGACGAGGCGATGTGCCAGAGGCCGAAGAGCAGCGAACCCGCCGCGAACACCCCGCGCGCGCCGTAGACGCGATCCAGGGTGCCGTGCAGCACGCCGCGGAAGGCGAGTTCCTCGGGGATGACGGTCTGTAGCGGGATGACGATCATCGACGCGATGAGCGCGCCGGAGATGGTGGCGTACCGGTCGGCGAGGAAGAACGGGCGCGTCGCGGGCAGCAGCGCCCCGACGGCCACGGCCGCGAGCACGATGCCGACCGCGGCCAGCGCGTACAGCGATCCGCGCCGCCAGTGCCTGGGGGAGAGTCCGAGTTCGGCCCAGCCGAGCCCTCGCCTGCGGACCAGGGCGAGCAGGACGATCGCGGCGATCGGAACGGTGACGATGCTGGCCCACGCGGTGGTGAAGTGCGCGATCAGGTTGGTGCCCGCGAGGACGACGATCACGACCGCTACATCGATATAGGCATGCAGTTTGTTGTGGGTGGGGGCCGCTTCCTCGAGGTCCGTTTGACGCACCCGGCCCAGTGTAGGGTCCGGCCCGCGCGGTTCGCCCTTGGTTGAGCGCCTGATCACAGGTGCCGATTTTCACCGCGAGCGTGGTCTCGCGGAGGCTATCCTGTGACCAATCTGAATGAAACATGTTTCAGTTTTTTCGCCAATCTGGCCCGTAGGGAACTGGACGGTCGATACAGTCCGATCGTTCGCCCCCGGTGTGCGTCTCGAAGAGGAGTTTCCGAATGACTAGAACCCAGAGGCGGATCGGTCGCCGGCTCGGCGTCGGCCTGACGACGCTGGTCGCGGCGGGTTGCGCGGCGATACTGACCGCGCCCTACGCGTCCGCGACGGTCGACGACCTCAGCGTCTCGGCGGGCAACCCGCAGGCGGGCTGCACCTATGAGATCACCGCGAAGGTGAATCACTGGTTCGAGGTCTGGTTCTACGACAACGCGCTGGTCATTCCGGGCAGTCCGGTGAAGCCGGTCAACGGCGTGGCGACCGTCCAGTGGAAGCCGAAGAAGTCGGGCACCCACACGCTGGCCGCGCTTCAGGGCTTGGCCTACGAGATCAAGGTGAACGTGGCCGAGCCCACCCTCACCGGCAGCGCCACCTGCGGCGCCGGACCCCTGGCCTGGATGGGGTCCTGAGAGAGCCGCGCCCGCGACGGGCAGAGCCATCGTCGCGGGCGCTCGGGCCGGCCGGCTACCCCTGTTCCGCCGGCCGGCCCGCCTTCGTCAGCACGCCCAGGCGGCGTGGTCCGTCCACGCCTGGAGGGTTCTCGTCGTCTCGAATCGTCGCGGCGCGCCGGTGACCGGATCGGTGAACTCGAGCGAGGCGGCCAGCAGTTGTAGCGGCCGGGTGAAATCGTGCACCGGCTTGTCGGTGAGACGAGGATAGAAGTCGTCCCCGAGGATCGGCACGCCGAGTCCGTTCATGTGCAGGCGCAGCTGGTGGGTCCGCCCGGTCAGCGGCCGCAGCCGATAGCGGCCGAGTCCGTCGCGGTGTTCGAGCAGGTCGACGACCGTTTCCGCGTTGGGTTCGCCCGCAACCTCTTGGGCGGCGAGCACCTGCTTCTCCTTGACTATGCGGCTGCGCACCGTGCGCGGTAGGTCCAGATCGGGGCGGTAGGGGGCGATCGCCTCGTATTCCTTGCGCACCGCCCGCCGGTGGAACATCGTCTGGTACGCCCCGCGCCGGGCCGGGTCGACGACGAACAGCAGCAGTCCCGCGGTCACCCGGTCGAGTCGGTGGGCGGGCACCAGATCGGGCAGATCCAATTCCTGACGCAGCCGGACCAGCGCGGTCTGCCGGATGTGCTGCCCGCGCGGAATGGTGGCGAGGAAATGCGGCTTGTCCACAACCAGCAGGTGATCGTCGCGGTGCACGACGGTGATGTCGAACGGCACGTCGGTTTCGTCCGGCAGGTCGCGATGGAACCACACTGCTCCGCCGGGGACGTACGGCGCGTCCGGCGCGATGGGCCCGTCGAGATCGACGATCCCGCCCTCGCGCAGCAGTTCATCGATCCGTTCCGGCGCGACCCGGGGAAGTCGCTCGACCAGATGGTCGCGAATCGTCGCCCATTCGCCCGTTTCCGGCAGTCTCAGCCGGGCCGGGTCCAAGCCGTACCGCTTGGGCAGCGGCGGCTGCTGCCTTCTTCTCATCGGCGACAACTCTAATCGCCCCAGGTCAGCAGGCCGCGACCGGGCGGTCGGAGCTCGGGCGTCGCGAGGCCGGGGTGGTCGGGCGCGAGGAGGGCGCGACCTCGGGGCCGGCGCGCGTGGTGTGCTGCCGCCACCCCGGCAGTCGCGGCAGCCCGCCGGTTCTCGTCGCCGAATTCAGAAGCCGCGCAACCGATCCGGCGTAATCCGAATCGGCACCGAGTATTCCGCGTAGAACTCGTCCGCCGACATCTTGATGTCCGCCAAGCCCTCGGTGTACTTCGCTGTGTACGAGGCGATTTCGTCGTCGGACGGCCGTTCTTCGACGATGCGCGCCGTTCCGGTCAGTACCACCACCTCGCCGCCGTGCGCGTTGCTGTTGAGATTCAGCGAGACACGCGGGTTGCGGGCGATATTGCGCACCTTCGCCTTGTCCGGCTGGCTGAACAGGAGGAACTCGCCGTCGCGCCACTGGAACCACACGGGGTTCGGCTGCGGCGTGCCGGACGGGCCGACGGTGGTGAGCCAGAGGACGGACTCGCGGCCGAGGCGCTCGGCGACCTTGGCGCCGAAGTCGGTGGCGGTGTCGACGACGGGCGCGACGGGGCGATCGGATGCCGTTGTGGTCATGCTGTGGTCAACGTCTCCGGCCGCGCCCCGATTCCGGTCGGCGCGCAGGTGTCCGAATACCGCGAGTTCAGGGCTCGGCGCGTTCGTCGAGCACCATCCGCCGCGTCTCGACGAGGGTCTGCCGCGCTCGTCGGCGCACCCGGCACAGTTCGACGGAGCAATTCAGATGGATCTGCATCGCGCGGTGGGCCTGGGGCGCGGAGAGTTCCCCTGGATCGGCGTAGCAATCGGTAATGGCCGAAACAATGTGCGTGACAAACATTTCCACAACCTCCGATTCTGGAGACGGGTAGCTATCGGGGAAAAGTACTTCCCGAGCCGGTGTTTCGGAACCGAGACGAAGCGCCGTTCACGCAACTGTCGACGCGGCGTCGGACAGCGGCAAGCCGCGGACTCGCGCCGCCACCGGTGGTCGGCCGCCCGTTCGCCTGCCGTTCCCCCATCTCAGGGAAAGTTAGCCTTACCTATCTTTCTGTGTGAAGATGGGGCGGATTCCGGCGAGGTACGCCAGAACGAGAGGCGAGGACACATGACGGTGGAGGTCACGCCGCGCGCGGCGGCGGAGGCGGGGAACCGGCCGCCCCGCGCGGTGGCGAAACAACGCAAGCAACAGCAGGCGCTGGCGCGCAAGGAGATTCTCGCGCCGGTGCAGGGGGCGCTGACGCTCGCCACTGCCGTCATGGCGATCGCCTCGGTGTGCACCGTGGTGCCGTTCATCCTGATCGTCGAGGCCTGCCGCGAGCTGCTCGACGACCCGGTGGACACCGACCGGGTGTGGCGGCTGTTCGGCCTCGCCATGCTGGTGCTGCTGGTGCGCGCCCTGCTGCAAGCGGCGGCGCTGACCTGGACACACCTGGTGGATGGCGGCTACCAGCTCACCGTGCGCCGCGCGCTCGCCGCCAAGCTGACCAGGGTGCCGCTCGGCTGGTTCGGCGAGCACGGTTCGGGCGAGGTGAAGAAGTATCTGCAAGACGATGTGGAGGCGCTGCACTATCTGGTGGCGCACGCGCGGCTGGAGTTCGTCGGCGCGCTGCTCGTCCCGCTGGTCTCGCTCGGCTATCTGTTCACCGTGGACTGGCGGCTGACGCTGATCCTGCTGGTGCCGCTGCTCGCCTACGCCATGGCCTTCCGCACGATGATGAACCGCGAGAGCATGGACCGTCTCGCGGTCTACACCCGCTGGGAGCGCCGGGTGCAGCAGGCGACCATCGAGTTCGTCGACGGCATCCAAGTGGTCCGCGCCTTCGGGCAGGCGGGCAAGGCGCATCGCGATTTCCAGGACGCCGTCGACGGCCAGGCCGACAGCTTCGACCGATGGAAGACGCCGATGATCCGGCTCCAGGCGGTGGCCGACATCATGATCTCCCCGGTGTTCGTGATGCTGGTGATCGTCGTCGCCGGATTGGCGGGCGTCGGCGCGGACTGGCTGGCTCCGCTCGATGTGCTGCCGTTCCTGCTGGTCGGTCTCGGTCTCGGCAGCGCGCTGCTCGGCCTCGGTTACGGGGGACAGGCGCTGCGCGCCGCGGGCGCGGCGGCCGAGCGCCTGTACGAGGTGCAGCAGAGCCCTGAACTCGCCTCGGCCGCACCGGGATCCGACGACCCGAGCGACGCCGAGCCGGGCCTCGTCCGTTTCGAATCCGTCGGGTTCGGCTACCGCGAGGGACACGATGTGCTGCGCGACATCGACCTGGAGCTGCGACCGGGCACCATCACCGCGCTGGTCGGCCCCAGCGGCTCCGGCAAGTCGACGCTGGCCAAACTGCTGCCCCGCTTCTACGACGTCGGGTCCGGCCGGATCACCATCGGCGGCCGCGATATCCGCGACTACCCGAGCGAAGAGCTCTATCGCACCGTCGGTTTCGTGTTCCAGGACGTGCGGCTGATCCGCGACACCATCCGCGAGAACCTGCTGCTCGCGGCCCCTGCCGCCGACGACGCCGCGCTGGAGCGGGCCGCCCGCGCCGCCCAGATCCACGACCGCATCCTCGCGCTGCCCCGCGGCTACGACTCCGAGATCGGCGTCGACGCCACGCTCTCCGGCGGTGAGGCGCAACGGCTTTCGGTGGCCCGCGCGCTGCTCGCCGATACGCCCGTGCTGGTGCTGGACGAGGCGACCGCCTTCGCCGACCCCGAGTCGGAGGCGGCCGTGCAGGACGCGCTCGCGGCGCTGGTGGCCGGGCGCACCGTGCTGGTCATCGCACACCGGCTGCACACCATCACGGGTGTGGATCGGATTCTGGTGCTGGAGAACGGCTCCCTCGTCGAGCAGGGCGACCACCGCGCCCTGTGCGAGGCGGGCGGCGTCTACCAGCGGCTCTGGGAGATCAACGAGGCGGCACTCGGCGCGGTCTCGCTCGTGGAATGTGAGGCAGCCCGATGATTCGCAAAGTTCTCGGCCTGGTGCCCGCCGAATTCGCCCCCCTGACACCGCGTTTGCTCGCCGCGATCCTGGCGCAGGCGATCAGCCAGGCGATCGGGTATCTGCTGCTGGTGCCGGTGCTCGAGGCACTGTTCGACGACGACCTCGGCCGCGCCTGGTTCTACGCGCTGCTGATGCTGGTCGCGGTCGGCGCCGTGGCGGTGTTCGGCTACCTACAGGCCTCGCTCGGCCTGCGCATCGCGGTCGGCATGCAGCGCGGCCTGCAAACCCGGCTCGGCGATCATCTGAACGCGCTGCCGCTCGGCTGGTTCGAAACCCGCAGCGCCGGACCGCTGTCGCGGGTCACGGTGGAGAACGTGCGCGAGATCCAGGGCACCGTCGCCTATCTGATCGCCAAGGTGGTCACCGGCATCGTGGTCCCGCTCGGCGTCGCCGTCGGCATGCTGTTCATCGACTGGCGGATCGCGCTGGCCATGCTGCTCGCCGCCCCGGTCCTCTTCCTCGTCAACGGCCTCGCGGGCCGCGCGTACCAGCGGGCCGACAAGGGCATGCACGAGGCGGCGGCCGAAGCCGATTCGCGCGTGGTGGAATTCGCGCAGGCCCAGCCGGTGCTGCGCGCGTTCGGCGCGGTCGGGTCGGGCAACAAGGCGCTGGACGGCGCGCTGCGGCAGCAACGGTCGGCCAACACCAGGATGGTCTTCACCTCGGTGCCGAGCCTGATCGTCTTCGCGCTCTTCGTGCAGGCCGTGTTCCTGGTCCTGGTCTACGTGGTGATCGCCAGGGTGACCGACGGCGTGGTGTCGGCCGCCGTCGCGATCGCGCTGATCGCCGTGAGTTCGCGATTCATCGAGCCGTTGAATCAGGCCGCGCAGCTGGGCAACGGACTGCGCTCGGCCGCCGCCGCGGTCGACCGGGTCTCCGCGCTGCTCGCGGAACAAGCCCTGCCCGAGGCGAACTCGCCGGTGACGCCGGGCGCGCCGACCGTGGTGTTCGACAACGTGAGTTTCGGCTACCGCCCGGGCGAGCCGGTGCTCTCCGGCATCACCTTCAGCGTCCCGGCGGGAACCACGACCGCGATCGTCGGCCCCAGCGGCGCGGGTAAGACGACGCTGCTGCGGTTGGCCGCGCGGTTCTACGACGTGGACGGCGGACGGGTCGCCGTCGGCGAACACGATGTGCGCGACCAGCCTTCGGAGACGCTGCTGAACCAGCTGTCGCTGGTCTTCCAGAACGTCTACCTGTTCGACCGGTCGGTGGCGGACAACATCCGGATCGGCCGCCCCGAGGCCACCGACGCCGAGGTGCGCCGGGCCGCCGAGGCCGCGCGGGTGGACGAGATCGCCGAGCGCCTGCCGGACGGCTACGACACCGCCGTCGGCGAGGGCGGTGCCGCGCTGTCCGGCGGTGAGCGGCAACGGGTCTCGATCGCCCGCGCGCTGCTGAAGGACGCGCCGATCGTGCTGCTGGACGAGGCGACCAGCGCGCTGGACCCGCACAGCGAGGCGGTGGTGGTGCGCGGCGTGCACGAACTCACCAGGGGCAAGACCGTGATCGTGGTGGCGCACCGCCTGGCCACCATCGCGCACGCGGACCAGATCCTGTTCGTCGACGGTGGTCGTATCGTCGAACGCGGCACGCACACCGAGCTGCTGGCGCAGGGCGGTCGCTACGCCGACTTCTGGAACGAGCGCAGCCGCGCGTCCGGCTGGCGGCTGGAACCGGCCGCGGTGTGAGGCGATGACAACGAGATCGGGCCGCCGCGGAGTGTTCCGCGGCGGCCCGATCGGTTCCGGAACCGGCTTACGCTGCCGGAGGGAGTCCGTCCTCGGTCCGCGCATGGCCGGAGCGAAGGCGCGGTCGCCTACTTCCAGTAGGCCTGGTACTTCAACTGGGATTTCGCCAGGTTGTGGGAGGTCTTGAGTGTCTTGACGATCGAGCGGGTGGTGTGGCCGTCGCACGCGACCCACGCGAAAGCGTCCGCGGGGCAGGAGATCGCCTGGGCTTGTTCGCGCAGCAGGCGGCCGTCGTCCACGCGCTGGAGCCAGGTGACCTGGTGGTGCGGCTTGTTGCGGACGGGCAGCGTCTGGTCGGACTCGTACTGCCATTCCAGGAAGACGCGAGCGGGTACGTCGCCGATCGCGTCGAGCAGCGAGTTGATCGCGGGCAGCGAGGCGGTGTCGCCGAAGAGGAGGTATTCGCTCGGCGGCGTCTCCGGCAGCTCGAACTTCGACCCGAGCACCGACGCCTCGATCTCGTCGCCGACCTTGGCCCGCTGCGCCCACACGCTCGCCGGCCCGGTGTGCACCGCGAACTCGATGTGAAAGTGGTCGCTCGCGGGGTCCTGATCGATGGTCGTGAAAGCCCGATGGTGCAGCTTGTCGGTCTCCGCATCCGGGATCCACAGCCGGATGAACTGCGTCGGGTGCACCGGGTGATCGGCAAGCAACCCGCCCGCGGTGAACCCGATCCGCTGGCATTTGTCGGTGACAGCCTCGGTCGACGTCACGCGCAGTCGGTAGTCATCGGCGCGCCACACCTTCATGATGACGCCGTTTGCCCCTCGTCCCATGGGACATAAGGTTAGCCTATCCACGCTTGGCGATGAAGTCCGTCCTCGGCTTGCGCACCGCAGCAGCGGAGGCAGAGGGACGCCCGGTGGTTGCCGAACGCGGCTCATCCCTAGCTCGCGAATCGCCGCGTCGAACGAATCGCCCTCCGCCGGGCGCGAATACGTTGGTCAGTGTCCGACGGCTCCGCCCCGAATATCGCGGTGCGCCACGGCCGTCGCCACCACGTCGGCGCGCGGCCCGCCCAGCGGTTCGCTCAGAAACGCTGCCAGGATGTCGGCGGTCGCGCGCTGCGTCGGTACCGGTCCCCGCGAACCGCCGATCAGCTGGGCCACCGCGAACCGGCCCGGCCCGGAGAGGAAGAGCGGCGCGTCGGTGAAGCTGTAGTGGTTGGCGTCGCCGATTTCGAAACGGAAGCCGCCCGCGCCCAGCCTGCCGAGCAGCGCGGCGTTGCGCTCCAGGAACCGCTCGGAATGTCCTGTCTCGTCGTGCTCGCTCTCCAACAGCAGGAAAGGTTGGCGCAGCGTGCGATTGGGCAGATCGCCGTACAGCGTGCCGTCGATGTTCGCCGCGGCGCGGATGCGGTCGTCGTCGGCGGCCGCGGCGGCCGCGGCCGCCCCGCCGAACGAATGCCCGATGACGGCGATGCGCTCGGTGTCGAGATGACCGGAGAGACGCGGGCCGAGCGCGCCAGGCCGTTCCAATCGATCGAGGACGAACCGCAGATCGGCGGCCCGCACCGCCTGTCGCACGCTCATGTACCGCTCTCCGGCGGCGTCGTCGGCCGGGAAGTCGTCCACCGCCGTCGCGAGACGTCCGTCGGCGAGCTCGACCACGGCCGCCTCGTAGGGGTGATCGACGGCGAGAACCACGAACCCGCGGCTGGCCAGATCGGCGACCAGCCCGGTGTGGAACGCACGCGGCGCACCGTATCCCGGCGAGAACAGCACTACCGGCCAGCGGTCCCGGTCTCGGGCCAGGGACGCGCGATCGTCGGCGTGCGTGTCGATGCGGTCGTAGCCGCGCATGAGGAAGCTCGGAATCTGGCTCACCCGCCGCGGCAGCTTGCCTAGTCCGTCGAGGTAGCGTGAGCCGCTTCCGGTCGGCTCGGCGGCCGGATACCAGGCTTGCGCGATGACGTTGCGGCGGTCGGCCGGGTCGTCCGTCGCGGCTTCCGGCCGGTCCGGATCGACCCAGCGGAATGTCTCGGTGCCGACCGGATACGGTCCGCTCGGCGCGGGCAGCGTCGGCACCGGCGGCAGCACCCACGCGAAAGCCGCCGCGACGACGAGCATTCCGACGCCCACGCGCGCCGCGATCCCGCCTAGACGCCTGATCGGCCGCGCCGCGACGAACCATGCCGTGACCACGAGCAGCAGATACGTCGGAACGAACTGCCAGTAGAACCCTTCGCGCAGCCACTGGACCGCCGCCACGAGCGCAACCCCGCCGAGCAACCCCAGCGCAGGCGCACGCCCGATTCGCGCGGTGCACATCACCACCACCGCGCATACGACCGCGGCCACAGCGATCACCACATCGATCAGCGACATATCCGCCTCGCTTCCGCTCGGACAACGGATTCGGGCTCCAGCCTGACGCGCGATCGGGTCATCGCGCGTCGGCAGCAGGTCGCGAGGGGATCGTCCGGAGGGATGATCGAAGGGTGCTGAATCAGCCGATTTCACGCTGCCGGACGTAGTCCGTCGACAGTCCGCGCATGGCCGGAGCGAAGGCGGAGTACGCAGAGAGGGCGCTGCCGGACGTAAGTCCGTCGACAGTCCGCGCATGGCCGGAGCGAAGGCGGAGGTACGCCTACTTCCAGTACGCCTGCGACTTGATCGCGGTTTTCGGCAGGTTGTGAGTCTGCTTGAGCGTCTTGACGATCGAGCGGGTGGTGTGGCCGTCGCAGGCGACCCAGGCGAAAGCGTCGTCGGGGCAGGTGATCTCCTGCGACTGTTCGCGCAGGAGCCTGCCGTCGTCGATGCGTTGGAGCCAGGTGACCTGGTGGTGTGGCTTGTTGCGCACGGGCAACGTCTGGTCGGATTCGTACTGCCATTCCAGCCAGACGCGAGCGGGCGCGTCGCCGATCGCGTCGAGCAGCGAGTTGATCGCGGGCAGCGAGGCGGTGTCGCCGAATACCAGGTATTCGCTCGGCGCGGCCTCGGGGAGTTCGAAACTGGAGCCGAGCACCGACGCGTCCAGCACGTCGCCGACCGCCGCGTTGACCGCCCAGCGCGCGGCGGGGCCGTCGTGCAGGGCGAATTCGATGGCGAACGTACCGGTTTCCGGATCGGGGTCCACCAGCGTGTAGCCGCGGTGGTGCAACTTCTCGGTCTCGAGGTCCGGGATCCACAGCCGGATCCACTGAGTGGGGTGCACGGGATGGTCGGCGAGCAGGCCGACCGCGTCGAAGCCGAGCCGAATGAACTTGTCCGTGACGTATTCCGTCGCAGTGACGGTGAGCCGGTAGTCCTGACCGCCCCACGCTTTCACAATGACGCCGTTGAAACCTCTGCCCATGAAAGTGAGGTTAGCCTAAGCTGAATTTAATGTCACGAGGTACGCCGAGACGAGTTCGGCCCCCGTCGCGGCGGGGGCCGAATCGTGCGCGAACCTGGTCAGCAGCCCTGGCCGACGAAGTTGCCGATGGTGCAGACGGATTCGCGGCTCAGCTTCCAGGTGCCGTCGATCTGCTTCCAGGTCAGGTCGAAGGTCCACGGCTCGTAGCCCTCGGTGGAGGTGTAGAGCACCGCGGACAGGGTGTCGCCGTTGACCGACACCGGGCCGACGACGTCCCAGCGCCAGCTCGCGGGGGCGATGGCGATGAGCGCGGCCGCGGCGTCGAAGGCGGGCAGGCCCGCAGCGCCGTTCTCCAGCTCGGCGGCGCGCGCGGCGCGCGACGCGCCCGCGTTGAACAGCACCGCCATCTTGGCGCGCAGCTCACCGGTGCTCGGCGCCTGGGTGCGCAGCGGCGCGGTGATCGGCGCGGCCTCGGCGATCGCGGCGGTGGTGACGGTGCCGAACGCGCCGACCAGGGCGGCAGCGGCAAAGGCCACCGCGCCCAGCTTCTTTCGGGTGCTGATCATGAAAGTAATTCCCATCGTTCTCGTGCCGGTGCGTTCCCCGCTGTGGGGATCGACACTCGCGTTCACTGTAAGGTAAGCCTATGCAAACATGAAGGCGGGGGTTCGTCGATGTGGGCGCGAACACGGATACGCGCGATGTGAGAGTGGGAGAACCGGTGGAAACACTTGTGGTGATCGGCGCGGGTCCGAAGGCGATGGCCGTCGCAGCCAAGGCGCACGTGCTGCGCGAACTGGGGCTGCCCGCGCCGCGCGTCGTCGTGGTGGAAGCGCAAACGGTTGGCGGTAATTGGCTGCCGAGCGGCGGCTGGACCGACGGCCAACACCGGCTCGGCACCAGCCCGGAGAAGGACGTGGGCTTCCCCTATCACTCCACCTGGGCCCGCGGCCACAACCGCGCGATCAACGAGGCCATGACGGCGTTCAGCTGGACTTCCTTTCTGGTCGACCAGGGCACCTATGCCGAGTGGATCGACCGGGGCCGTCCGAGCCCGCAGCACCACGTCTGGGCCAAGTACCTGCAGTGGGTCGCGGCACGCGTGGATTTCGAACTCGTCCTCGGCACAGTGCGATCCATCGCCGCCGCGTCCGACGGCTGGCTGATCACCGCGGTGGACGCCGACGGGATTCCCACCGAAATCGACGCCGACGCGCTGATGATCACCGGCCCCGGCCGCAGCGAGAAGGCGCTCGCCAAGCATCCGAAAGTGCTCAGCGTCGCGGAATTCTGGGACCTCGCGGGCAAACGCAAGCTGCCGGTCTCCTCACGCGCGGCGGTCATCGGCGGCGGTGAGACCGCGGGCTCGGCGCTGGACGAGCTGGTGCGCCACGGCATGCTCTCCATCTCGGTGATCTCGCCGATGGCCACCATCTACACCCGCGGCGAAAGCTACTTCGAGAACTCGCTGTTCAGCGATCCGATCAAGTGGGGCTCGCTGAGCACCGAGGAGCGCAGGGACGTCATCCGCCGCACCGACCGCGGCGTGTTCTCGGTGCGGGTGCAGGAGAGCCTGCTCGCCGACAACCGGGTGCACCACATGCAGGGCCGCGTCGTGCGGATCGCCGATCAGGGCGACGGCGTTGCGCTGACCCTGCGCAACGAGATGCGTCCGGACCAGGTGCACAACTTCGACCTGGTGATCGACGCGACCGGCGGGCAGCCACTGTGGTTCCTGGAGATGTTCGACGCCAACGCCGCCGACCTGCTGGAGCTCGCGGTCGGCGGGCAGCTGACCCAGTCCAGGATCGAGTCCTCGATCGGCTACGACCTCGCCGTCCAGGGCTTGGACGCGAAGCTGTACCTGCCGAACCTCGCCGCGCTGGCGCAGGGGCCCGGGTTCCCGAATCTCAGCTGCCTCGGCGAACTCTCGGATCGCGTGCTGCGCAGCGAGTCGGTTCGCCCGGCGCGCGGCGGGCGGGTCGAGTCGAGCGTCGCAGGTAACCGGCAGCTACTCTAGCGGCTCGGTTTATAGGATAGCCTCAGCTTACTTTCACGAAGGGTTCACCTCTCATGCGCGTCGTATCATTCGGCTTCCAGACCTGGGGTCGGCGGACCTTGCAGGCTCTGATCGACTCCCGGCACGAGGTCGTCCTCGCGGTCACCCATCCGGCGAGTGATCATTCGTACAAGGGGATCTGGGGCGACTCGGTCGAGGAGCTGGCGCGCGAGCGCGGCATTCCGGTGCACCTCACCGAGCGTGCCGACGCCGAGGCCATCGACCTGGTGAAGCGCGCCGAGCCCGACATCATCGTGGTCAACAGCTGGTACACCTGGATGCCCCCCGAGCTGTACACGCTGCCGCCGCACGGCACGCTGAACCTGCACGATTCGCTGCTGCCGAAATTCACCGGGTTCTCGCCGGTGCTGTGGGCGCTGATCAGCGGCGCCTCCGAGACCGGGCTGACCATCCATCGCATGGACGAGGGGCTGGACACCGGCGACATCATCGTGCAGAAGTCGCTGCCGATCGGCCCGGCCGCCACCGGCACCGAATTGGTGCTGGCCGGAATGGATCTGATCCCCGAGGCGCTGAACGAGGCCCTCGACGCGATCGACGCGGGCACCGCGGTGTGGCGTCCGCAGAACAAGGCCGAGCGCACCTTCTTCCACAAGCGATCCGATCGTGACAGCCGGATCGACTGGAGCTGGCCCGCCGTGGACCTGGAGCGCTTCGTGCGCGCGCTGTCCGCGCCCTACCCGCCTGCCTTCGCTCACTACCGGGGGCAGCGGGTGGAGGTGCTCGCGGCCACCGTGTCGGAGGGCTGCTACGGCGGCACGAACGGCCGCGTGGTGGTGCACGAGGACGGCGCGGCCGTGGTGTGCGGACCGGACGCATTCCGCGGGAACAACCGGGCGCTGACGATCACGCGGGTGCGCACCGCCGACGGCGTGGAACACGCTGCCGCCGAGTTCTTCGCGCGCGGTGGGTATCTGACCGACTCGCCGGAGTGATCTTCGCTACGTGATTGCGGGCCGCGAGACGAATCTCGCGGCCCGCACGTGTGTTCGGGCGCGGTTCCGCAGCGGGCCGCAGCTGTTCGTCCCGCCGGTTCCGTGGTCGTCATGTCGATCACGCCGCCGCCCGAACTTACCCTAGCCTTACATCAGTAAGGTTACCCTATGCTAACGTCGCTGAGTCAGCGTTGCCCGGCCCGTCGCCAGATCGACGGCGGCGCCGGGCGCCTGACGCAGCGATACCGTGATGCAGGAGCCGTGTAATGCCGAAAACCCTTGGGTGGATTCGCAAATTCCACAAGCCGAGCTCGGACTCGAGCCCGACATTGCTGATGTTCCCGCACGCGGGTAGCGGCGCCTCCGCCTACCGCACCTTCTCCAAGGTGCTCAGCGAGAATTTCGACGTCGTTGTCTTCCAATACCCCGGCCGTCAGGACCGGGCCGCCGAGCCGATGCCGGAGACCCTGCCCGAGGTGGCGGCCGGTGCGCTCGGCGCGTTCCTGGAGTCGGAATACCACCGCGGCGGTCCCATCACGGTCTTCGGGCACAGCATGGGCTCGATGGTCGGGTTCGAATTCGTCCGCCAAGCCGAGGCGGCGGGCATCGAGGTCGGCCTGTTCGGCGCCTCGGGCGCGGTCGCGCCGTTCCGCGTCGTCGACATGCCCCGGCATCCGACCGAGGACGAAGAGCTGCTCGATCATCTGGCCGCGCTCAACGGCACCGGCGCTGACGTGCTGTCCAGTCGCGAGATCATGCGCATGACGCTGCCCGCGCTCAAGGCCGACTACGCCGCCTTCGACCGCTACGTGTGCGAGCCCGAGGTCAAGCTGCGCGCCAGGCTGCACGTCATGGGCGGGTCCGACGACGAGCACGTCACGGCGCGGCACCTGCAGGACTGGGCGACGCACAGCGAGCAGGACATCACCGTCACCCTTTTCGACGGCGGACATTTCTATCTGAACGACCACGTGGACGGCATTGCTGAATTGCTGACGTCCGAAGTTCTTTCCGCGAGATAGTTCGCGAATTCGTACGTTAGGTTTGGCATGGCACGCGCTGTTTCGGGGGACGAAGATCATATTGTCATCGCCGGTATGGCGGTGGAGGCTCCGGGGGGCGTCGACAATCTGGACGATTTCTGGTCGGCACTCGCCGAATCACGGGAATTGATCGGGCCTTTCCCCCGGGATCGGGAATGGCCGCTGCGGGAAGTTTTCTCCTTGCACCGCACCGAAGGCTGGGGTTCGGTGCCCGACGCCGGTGGGTTCCTCACCGGGGCAACCGAATTCGATCCGCAATTCTTCGGGATCACGCCGCGCGAGGCGGTCGCCATGGATCCGCAGCAGCGGGTCGCGTTGCGGGTCGCCTGGCGCGCGCTCGAGCACGCGGGCATCAACCCCGGCGCACTGGCGGGTGACGAGGTGGGCTGCTTCATGGGCGCCTCGTTCATCGAATACGGACCGCGCGCGGCGGAAGTCAACGAGTACAACGGTTATCGCGCGGTCGGCACCGCGCTCGGCGCGGTCGCCGGACGCATCTCGCACGGTCTCGGCCTGGTCGGGCCGTCTGTCACGGTGGACACCGCGTGCGCGTCCTCGCTGACCGCCGTGCATCAGGCCGCCGCCGCGATCCGGTCCGGCGAATGCGACTGGGCGCTCGCGGGCGGTGTGTGCGTGATGGGTTCGCCCGGCGCGTTCTACGAATTCGCCAAGAACAACGCGCTGGCCATGGACGGTCACCTGCGCGCCTACTCCGCGAGCGCCACCGGGACCCTGTGGGGCGAGGGCGCGGGCGTCGTCGTGCTGGAACGCGAGTCGCGGGCGCGCGAGCTGGGCCACCGCGTGTACGCCAGGGTGCTGGCCACCAGGATCAACCACAACGGCAAGGGCGCGCCGATCACGGTGCCTAGCGCGCAGGCGCAAGAGGCGCTGGTGCGCAAGACGATCGACGCGGCGGGCATCGACCCGAGCCTGGTCGGACTCGTCGAGGGACACGGCACCGGAACGCCGGTGGGCGACCCGCTGGAGCTCACCGCGCTGTGCAACACCTACGGCGCCGATGCCGAGCGCGGGCCCCGGCTCGGCTCGGTGAAGACCAACATCGGCCACGCCCAAGCCGCGGCGGGCATGCTCGGGCTGATCAAGGTGCTCCTGTGCGGCGCCAACGGTCACATCGCCCCGACTCTGCACGCGGACGACCCGGCCCCCGGGGTGGATTGGAGCGCGACCGGCCTGCGGTTGGCTACCGAACTCGAACCGTGGGAAGCGCACGAGGGCTTCCGCTACGCCGCGGTCTCGTCGTTCGGCGTGGCGGGCACGAACGCGCACGCCATCCTGGCCATGCCGGTTCTGGAGGATATCGATGCCTGATTACCGTCTCCCCGACGGCGCCGTTCCGGTGCTGCTGTCCTCCGAGACCGCCGACGGGCTGCGCGCCGAAGCCGCGGCCGTGCTCGCTTACCTGGAGCGCCGCGCCAACGTGACGCCTGATGCCGTGGCGGACATGCTGTTCCGCACCAGGACCGCGCGCCGTCGTCGCGCGCTGGCGATGGTGCGCACTCGCGAGGACCTGCTCGACGCGCTGCGCGCCGTCGTCGCGGACGCGTCGCACCCGGCGGTGGTGAGCACCGTCGGTCTCGCCGCCCCGAGACGCATCGGTTTCGTCTTCCCCGGTCAGGGCAGCCAGCGACCCGGCATGGGGCGCTCGTACTACGAGGCGTCCCCCGAGTACCGCGCCGAGGTCGACGCCTGTGTCGAGATCCACGAGAAGCGCTACGGCCACATCGCGCCGCTGCACTACCTGCTCGGTCACGAGGGCGAATATCAGGACACGGTCTGGGAAGTGCAGCCCGCCTTGATGTTCCACATGTCCGGCTTGGCCGCCATGTGGCAGGCCTACGGGGTGCGGCCGGTCGCGACGATCGGTCACAGCCAGGGCGAGCTGGCCGCAGGCTGGGTGTCGGGCGTCATGACCCGGCGCGACGCGGTGCTGGCCGTCACCCACCGGGCGCGGTTCGTGGACGAGATCGTGTACCCCGAGCAGTACTCGATGGCCGTGCTCGGCATGGACCGCGAGAAGTGCGAGGCGCTGCTGGCCAGGCATTCCGGCTGGGCCGAGCTCGCCGTCGTGAACGCGCCGCACATCCTTGCCATCTCCGGCGACCAGGACACCGTCGCCGACATGGTGAAAATGGCCAACGCCGAGGGCAAGTTCGCCAAGGAGATCAAGGTCGCCTACCCGGCGCACACCACGTTCCTGATCAAGATCCGCAAGGAGATGGAGTCGGTGCTCGGCGACGAGATGAGCGCGCCGACCTTCTCGCCCACCGAGATCACTTGCTACGGGGGCACTCTCGGCGGACCGATCACTCCGGACATCACGCACCGGCAGTACTGGTACTGGAACCTGCGCAACCGGGTTCGCTTCGACCGCGCGGTCGTCGCCGCCACCGCCGAGGTCGACACCTTCATCGAGGTGGCCGAACACCCCACACTGCAACTGGCGTTGCAGGAGAACCTGGCCACCGTGCCGGACGACCCGGCCACCGGCCCGCGCGACTTCCAGGTGCTCGGCACCTCGCGGCGCACCGCGACCGGGCTGGAGGATTTCACCCGCAACCTCGCGACCCTCGCCGTGCACGACCTGAACTACGCGTGGGAGAGCCTGCGGGTGGCCGACTCCGCCGTCCGCCTTCCGCTGCCGAACTTCCCGCACACCCGGATGGCGTCGAAGCGGCTGTGGGCGCCGTACCGGTCCGCCGCGGAGACGGCCGGACCTGCCGAGGTCGCGCCGGTCCGCTTGGCGGAGAGCTGGACTCGGCTCTCCCGGCGCACGCTGACGCCGCCGCGCACGGTGGCGGTCGTCGACCGCGACGGCCGCTGCGCCGAACTGGCCACGGCGTTGCGTGCGCGCGCCGAGCGGCACGGCGCGACGGTGACGATGTTCGACGGTTCGCCCGTCGAACAGGCCGACACCGTCGTGGTGCTGCTGCCGCCGGGCAGCGCCGCCGACGAGGCGGCCGCGGTGGCCGAGTTCGCCGAGTTCGCCACCGACCAGGGCTGGCTCGCGGCGCTCGGCCCGCGGGTCACCGAGTGCTGGCTGGTGACGGCGGGTGCGGAAGCGGTGGGGGAGAACGAGATTCCCGCGCTCGCCGCCGCCGCGGCCGGTGCGGCCTTCCGCTGCGTCGCGCTGGAGCGCATCGGCGTCGCCTTCCGCCGCATCGACCTGCCCGCGGACTACCCGGCCCTGGAGCAGAAGCTGCCCGCCGACCGCATTCTGGAGGCGCTGCACCTCGCGGGCGAGCCCGACCTCGCGATGCGCGACGGCAAGCTGCACGCCAAGCGTCTCGTCGTTGCCGAGCAGGCGCAGGCCGTCGCCGCTCCCGACCTCGGCGAGGTGCTGATCCTCGGCGGCACCGGACACGTCGGCCTGGAGTTCTGCGCGCAGTTCGTCCGCGACGGCGCGGGCCGGATCACGCTGGTGAATCGCAGCGGCGAGACCACCGCGCTGACCGAGCGGCTGCGCGCCGTTCGCGCGCTCGGCGACACCGAGATCGACGTGCTGGCCTGCGATATCGGCGATCCCGCCGCCGTCGCCGAGCTGGCCGCCCGCTACGCGGATCGTCCGGTGACCCTGCTCGCGCACGCGGCCGTCGACTACGTGTACTCCGCCGCGACCGAGTCCGACGCCGCGGCCGTGGCGCAGGCCGCCGCGGCCAAGGTGGTCGGTTTCGGCGAGGTGCTGCGCGCCCTGCCGACGACGCCGACGGCCACCGTGCTGCTGTGCTCGTCTTTCGCCGCCACCCTCGGCGGCTGGGGTCAGGCGCTGTACGCGGGGACCAACCGCATGCTCGATGCCATGGCCTCCCGGTTGCGCGCCGAGGGCCGCGCGTGCACCTCGGTGCAGTGGGGTCTGTGGGTGCTGCCCGCGGAGGCGGACGCGGCGGTCGAGGCCAGGATCGAGGGCTCGGGTCTGCTGCCGATGGCGGCCGCCGACGCGGTGGCGGCCGGGCTGGCCGACACCTCCGCCAACAGCCTGGTGCTCGCGGCGGACTGGTCGAAGCTGCGTGGCGTCACCGAAACCGTCGGGCTCGAACCGGTTTTCGCCCCCGCGCTCGACGCGCTGGCGGAACTGGCTCCGGCTCCCGCGCCCGCGCCCGCCGCCGAGCCTGCGCAGGCCGAGACCGCCCCGGCCCCGGCTGTTTCCGCGCCGTCGGTTCCCGAAGCGGGCTTCGCCGAGCGCATTCGCAAGGAACTGGACCGCGTCATGCTCTCCGACGGCAGCGAGACCATCGACGGCTCGGTGCCGCTGGTTTCGCTGGGCATGGACTCGCTGCAAGCGCTCGATCTGCGCAAACGGCTCAAGGCCGAACTGAACCGCGACCTTCCGGTCGCTGCCATTCTCGGCGGCGCGTCCCTGGATGACGTCGTGTCGCTGATGTCCGAGAACAAAGGCTGAGGAGTCCGCTGGAATGTCGGAGACCACGCAGGCGCCCGAGCGCAAGGCGGCGCCCCCGCAGATCGAGGACGTGCTCGCCCTCAGCCCGTTGCAGGAGGGCCTGTTCTCGCTCGCCAAGCTGGCCGGTGACGACGACCTGTACAACATGCAGTTCGTGATCGAGGTCGCGGGCCCGGTCGACGTCGCGGTGCTGCGCCGCAGCGTCGAAGCGATCCTGCGTCGGCACGCCAACCTGCGCGCCGCGTTCTGGGACCGCGACCTGCCCAATCCGGTGCAGATCGTGCCCACCTCGGTGGAGCTGCCGTGGTTCGAAAGGACCGCCGACGAACGGGAACTCGAGGCGATCGTGGCCTCCGAGGCGCGTCACGGCTTCGACCTGTCCCGCGGCCCCGCGCTGCGCGTCGCGGTGGTCGCCCTGCCGGACGGATCGCGGCGGATGATCGTGACCGCCCACCACATCCTGATGGACGGCTGGTCGCTCGGCGTGTTCTTCCGCGAGCTGTTCGCGGTCTACGAGGCGGGCGGCTCGGTGGCCGCGCTGCCCGCGCCGCGCCCCTACCGCGACTACATCGGCTGGCTCGCCGCCCGCGACAACGAGGCCACCCTGCGCAGCTGGGCCGACTATCTCGACGACGTGGACCCGCTGATTCTCGCCGACCGCGCCGACGCGGCGGTGAACACGATCGTGCCGACCATCCACAAGGTGGCGCTCGATGGCGCCGACACCGATCGGGTGCAGCGCTGGGCCCGCGCGAACGGGCTGACCATGAACACGGTCGTCCAGTTCGCGTGGGCGATCGTGCTCGGCAGGCTGACCGACCGCAGCGACGTCGTCTTCGGCACCACGGTCTCCGGCAGGCCGGACGAGCTGGCCGGTGTCGAGACCATGATCGGCCTGTTCATCAACACCATCCCGGTGCGTATCCGGCTCGACGAGCTGGACGCCGCGGGCGGGGTGGCGCTCGGCTGCGCCCAGTTGCAGCGCGCGTCGGCGGCCATGCGCGACAACGGGTATCTGAGCCTGTCCGCCATCCAGCGCGCCACCGGGCGCGGCGCGCTGTTCGACACGCTGTTCGTCTACGAGAACGCGCCGGTCGCCGACGTACTCCAGGCGATAACCACCGCGGACGGCACCACCTTCCGGCCGACCGCGTCGGAGAGCCTCACGCACTACCCGCTGGCGGTCGTCTCCTACCTGCTCGACGGAGAACTCGCGGTGGTGGTGGAGGCCGTGGAGGCGGTCCTCGGCGAGATCTCGCCCGCCGACCTGGGTGCCCGCTTGGTGGAGGTGCTGCGCCAGCTGCCCGATATCGGTGACGCGGGCCAGGATTCGCTCGACGTGCTGCTGCCGGGGGAGCGGCCGCAGCCGCCCGCGGCCCCGGCCGACGACGTGCTCGGCGTGACTGTGCCGGAACTGTTCGCTCGCCAGGTGGCCGCGACACCGGACGCACTGGCGCTGAGCACCGAGGACGAACGATACACCTATCGCGAGCTGTCCGACGCCGCGCTACGCCTGGCCGGTGGGCTGTCCGCGCGCGGCATCGGCTCGGAAGACGTTGTCGCCCTGGCCATGCCGCGTTCGGCGGAATCGATCGTGGCGATCCTGGGCGTGCTGGCCGCAGGCGCGGCCTATGTGCCCGTCGACATCACGCTGCCCGCTGCTCGCATCGAATCGATTGTGCGTCAGTCGAACCCGCGCCTGATCCTGATCGACGGCGCGGGCATGCCCGCACTCGACGAGATCGAGGAGCTGCCGCCGGTCGAGGCGTTCGGCGCGGTCGTGACCGACTCCGCGGCCCTCACAGCCCCGGTGCCCGGGCACCCCGAGCAGCGCGCGTACCTGATCTTCACCTCCGGCTCGACCGGAGAACCCAAAGGCGTCATGGGCACCCACACCGCGCTGGCCTCCTACTTCGCCGACCACCGCGACCGGGTGTACCGGCCTGCGACGGTCCGGCTCGGCAGGCCGCTGCGGATCGCGCACGCCTGGTCGCTGAGCTTCGACGCGTCATGGCAGCCGATGATCGGCCTGCTCGACGGGCAGTCGATCCACCTGTTCGACTCCGAGGAGATGCGCGACGCGCACCGCCTGGTCGGCGGGATCGGCAGGCACGGCATCGACATGATCGACACCACGCCGTCGATGTTCGCCCAGCTGGCCGCCGCGGGTCTGGTGAACGAGCGCGGCGCGGATCTCGCGGTGCTCGCCCTCGGCGGCGAGGCCATCGGCGTCCCGCTGTGGAAGCAGTTGTGCGCCTTGCCGGACACGGCTGTGCACAACTGCTACGGCCCCACCGAGACCACGGTCGAAGCGGTGGTCGCCTCGGTGTCCGATCCGAAGGCGACGCCGACGATCGGTTCACCGACCACCGGAATGACCGGCTACGTCTTCGATTCCCGGCTGCGTCCGACGCCGCACGGCGTCATCGGCGAGCTGTACCTCTCCGGCGCTCAGCTGGCGCGCGGTTACGCGGGCAAGCCGGGCATCACCGCCGAGCGCTTCGTCGCCGACCCGTTCCGGCCCGGTCAGCGCATGTACCGCACCGGAGACCTGGTGCGGCGCTTGCCCTCCGGCGATCTCTCCTACTTCGGCCGCGCCGACGATCAGGTGAAGATCCGCGGCTACCGGATCGAGATCGGCGACATCGAGGCCGCGCTGCACGCGCTGCCCGGCGTGCGGGAGGCCGCGGTCCTGGTGCTGCGTCGCCCGAGCGGACCGGTGCTCGTCGGCTTCGCGGTCGGCGCGGAACTCGAATCCGCCCGGCTGCGTATCGAACTCGCCGACCGGCTGCCCGGCTACATGGTGCCGCACCGCATTCTCACGGTCGGCGGACTGCCGGTCACCAGCAACGGCAAGCTCGACGCGCGGCAGCTCGAGGCGCTGGCGAACGCCGCGCTGGACAGTGCGGCGGCGAGCACGGCGCCGACGTCCGACACCGAACGCGTGCTGTGCGCGACCGTCGCCGAACTCACCGGCGGCGCCGAACCCGGTATCGACGACCACTTGGTCGAGCTGGGTCTGGACAGCATCGTCGCCATCTCGCTGGTGAACGCCTTGCGCCGCAAGGGAATCGCCACGAGCCCGCGTGCGGTGCTCACCGCGGGATCGATCCGGGAACTCGCGGCGGCCATCGACGCGGGCGCGGGCGGCGAGCGGACCGGCGCCGTCGCCGAGTACGGCTCCGTCGGCCAGGTGCCGATCCTGTCCTGGATGCACGAGCACGGCAACTACCGCAGGCTGGCTCTGAACACCCTGCTGGAGCTGCCCGCCGACGTGGACGCCCCGCGTATGGAAGCGGTGCTCCAGTCCCTGCTCGACGGCCACGACATGCTGCGCGCCCGGTTCGTCGAGACCGCGGCCGGATACGACGTCGTCACCAGGGAGCCGGGTGTCGTGCGCGCCGCGGACATCCTGACCAGAATCGAAGCGGGACCGAACTTCCCGACGGAACTCGGCACGCGCGCCCAAGCGGTGGCCGACGAGATCGACCCGCTCACCGGCGATCTGGTGCGCGCGGTATGGTTCACCCGCGCCGACGGTCCCGGCCTGCTGCTGCTCAACATCCACCACCTCGCGGTGGACCCGGTCTCCTGGCACATCATCTGCGCGGACCTGGCCGCGGCCTGGGAACAGCTGTCGGCGGGCACGCCGGTGGCCGAACTCGCGCACCCGGTCGAGTACACCGCGTACCGCACCTGGGCCGAGCGGACCCGCGCTCGTGCGGGCAGCGCGGAGGTCGCGGCACAGCGCGATTACTGGGTCGGGCAGACCACCGCGCCGGACCCGGTGCTCGCCGCCCGGCGGCCGGACCCGAGCACAGACACCTGGTCCTCCTACCGGGTGCAGCCGCTGTTCACCGCGCCGGAGACGACCGCCGCGGTACTCGACGGGTTGACCGGTGCGCTCGGCGTCCGCGAATTCCTGCTCGCGGCGCTGACCATGGCCCTGGCCACCTGGCGCACGGAACGCGGCCAGGACGCCGCAGGGGGCGCGTACCTGGCGATGGAGGGCCACGGTCGCGAAGACCAGGTGCTCGGCGCCGACATCGACACCGCGCAGACGGTCGGCTGGTTCACCAGCGTCTTCCCGGCCCGCTTCGGCGCGGGCGCTGATGCCGTGGATGTGGCTGCCGCGGAACAGGATCCGGCCGCCGCACGGGCGCTGCTCGAGTCCGTCGCGGCGACGCTGGCCGCGGTGCCGAACAACGGCGTCGACTACGGCGTCCTGCGCTACTTCGCGGCCGACGCCGAGCTCGCCGCGGCTCCCGAGCCGCAGGTGCTGTTCGACTACCTCGGCCGGATGGACCTGGCCGTCGCGCGCAAGCCGTGGTCGCCGGTCCACGAGGTCGAGCTGTTCACCCAGCTGCCGACCGCACCCGAACCCGATTTCCCACTCCGGTACGCCATGGACGTCATCGCGGGCGTGCAGCCCACCGACGCCGGGCCGCAGCTGGTCACCCTGCTGCGGTGGAGCGATGCCCTGTTCACCGCCACCGAGGTCGCGCGGCTCGCCGACATCTGGCACGCCGCCGTCGCCGCGCTGGCGCGCGCCGTCGCGCCCGTCGCCGTCGGCGGATCGCCCGCGCAGGCCGTGTGAACCCGGAACCCCAAGCCCGTCAGTCGAATCGAAGGACCGCCATGTCAGAGGACATTCTCGAGCGTCGTAAGCAGTTGCTGCAGCGCCGGTTGCGCGACAACGCCGTGAAGGCGGCCGCGCCCGCACCGGTGCGCACCCGCGTCAGCGGCGAGCCGAGCCCGCTGTCGGACGCCCAGCGGCGCATGTGGTTCGTGCAGCGGCTCGACCCGGCCGACACCACGCTGAACGTGTGTGTCGCCTATCGGCTGACCGGAGCGCTGGACGCCGAGCGGCTGCGCGCGGCCTGCGCCACCGTCCTCGCGCGGCACGAGGTGCTGCGCACCACCTACGGCGTCGACGCGGACGGCGAGCCGTTCCAGGTGTCTCGCGACGACGCCGAATTGCTCTGGCAGGAACACGATCTCAGCGCGCTGCCGGAGGCGAGCCGGAACCTGCGTGTCGAGGTGCTCGCCCGCCGCGAGTTCGCGCGCCCCTTCGACCTGACCACCGACCTGCCGCTGCGCGCGACCCTGGCGCGCACCGCGTCCGACGAGCACGTGCTGATCCTGGTCGTGCACCACGTCGGCTGGGACGACGACTCGTGGCCGGTGTTCTTCGCCGAAGTCAACGCCGCCTACCGCGGCGAGGATCTGCCGGAGCCGCGCGCCCAGTACGTCGATGTCGAGGTCGGTGCGAGCAGCGGTTCGGAGGCCGATCTGGCCTGGTGGCGCGAGACTCTGACACCGCTGCCCGAACGCCTCGAACTACCGAACAAGGCGGCGGTGAGCAGCCCGTCCAAGAACGCCGACCGGCGCACCCGACCGCTCGCGCCGGAGCTGATGGCGCAGGTCACCGAGCTCGCGCGCGAGCACTCGGCCACACCGTTCATGGTGCTGCTCGCCGCGTTCGAGGCGCTGATCCACCGGTACACGGCCGCCACCGATTTCCTCGTCTCGGTGCCCGTGGTCAACCGCGGGGCGGGCGCGCAGGGCCTGATCGGCTACTTCGGCAACGCCGTGCTGGTGCGCGCCGATCTGGACGGGTCCGCCGATTTCGCCGCGCTGCTCGAGCAGACCCGCACCGCGTGCGTCGGCGCGTTCGGCCACCAGGGCGTCGGCATCGACCGCGTGGTCCGCGAGGTCGGCCCGGAGCGTGTCGCAGGCCGCGACGCCATGGCACAGCTGGTACAGCTCAGCTTCAGCGTGCGCGGCGAGGCCAACGGCTTCGACCTGGCCGGCGTCGAATCCGCCGAACTGCCGCTCGGCAGTGCGGTGGCCCAGGAGGAGCTGGGGCTGATGGTGGTGCTCGACAGCGCGGGCGCGCGGGTCGAGGCGACCTACCTGGTCGACGCGCTCGACCAGCACCTGGTCACGCAGTTCCTCGACCACTACGTCCAGCTGCTGGGCAGCGTCCTGCGCGATCCCGGAATGCGCCTGCGCGACATCGACATTCTCGGCGACGCCGACCGCGCCGAACTGCTGGCCCTCTCGCACGGCCCGCTCGTCCAGACGCCGGCGACCACCCTGGTCGCGATGCTCGAGGACCGTGTCGCCGCCGCGCCCGAGCACGTGGCGGTGGCCTCCGACGACATCGAGCTCACTTTCGACGCACTGAACCGCCGCGCGAACCGCTTGGCGCACTGGCTGATCGGCCGCGGCGTCGGCGCGGAAGACATCGTCGCGTTGCGCATGGCGACCTCCGTCGAGTTCATCCTCGCGTCCATCGCGGTGCTCAAGTCCGGTGCGGCCTACCTGCCGATCGACCCCGCATACCCGGCCGACCGCATCGAGTACCTGCTCTCCGACGCCCGGCCCACGCTGGCCCTCGATGTCGATGCACTCGCGGCAGCGGAAGCCGAGGCCGCCGACTTCCTCGACGCCAACCCGTCCGATACGGATCGCCGCGCGCCGCTGCACCCGTCGAACACGGCCTACGTCATCTACACCTCGGGCTCCACGGGCAAGCCCAAGGGCGTGCCGGTCCCGCACGAGGCCATCGCCGAGCACCTGATCGGCTTCAACGACGAGTGGGATCTCACCCCGCACGACCGGGTGCTGCAGTCGACCTCGGTGAGCTTCGACGCCTCCCTGCTGGACATCTTCGTCACGCTCACGGCTGGTGCGCGGGTCGTCGTGCCCAAGCCGAACGCCTACCGCGACATCCCCTACGTCGCGGATCTGGTCACCCGCCACGGCATTTCGGTGCTGCACATGGTGCCCTCGATGCTGGCCACGTTCCTGGTGCTGCCGGAGGTCAACGATTGGCGCACGCTGCGTCACGTCCCCGTCGGTGGCGAGGCGCTGCCCGGTGAGGTCGCCGACCGGTTCGCGACCCAGTTCGACGCGGAGCTGCGCAACCACTACGGCCCCACCGAGGCCGTCGTGTGCTCGACCCACATGCCGGTGGAGGGGCCGCAGGGCACGGGGATCGTGCCGATCGGCGTGCCGAACCAGAACGTGTACGCGTACCTGTTGGACAGTGCGCTGCAACTCGTGCCCAACGGCGTCGTCGGCGAGATCTACCTGGGTGGACGTCAGCTGGCCCGCGGCTACCTGCATCGGCCCGGCCTCAGCGCCGAGCGCTTCGTCGCCGACCCCTTCCTGCCCGGCGAACGGCTCTACCGCACCGGCGATCTGGCGCGCCGCAATGCCGGTGGCGAGATCGAATTCATCGGTCGCGCCGACGAGCAGGTCAAGGTGCGCGGGCATCGGATCGAACTCGGCGAGGTGGAGGCCACCGTCACCGATTACCCGGGCGCCGCGCACTGCGTCGTGATCGTGACCGAACACGAATCGCTCGGCCCGATCTTGGCCGGATACGTGGTGCCCGTGCCGGGCGTGGAACTCGACCTCGACGAGGTGCGCGCGTTCGTGGCCGCGCGTCTGCCGGAGTACATGGTGCCCGCGGCGCTCACCGTCATCGACGAGGTGCCGCTCACTGCGCACGGCAAACTCGACAAGCGGGCGCTGCCCACTCCCGAGCTCGCGGTGGCCCGCGCTTACCGGGAACCGAAGACGCCCACCGAGATTCGCGTCGCCGCGCTGTATGCCGCGCTCTTCACCCGGGACCGCATCGGCGCCGACGACTCGTTCTTCGAACTCGGCGGGCACTCGCTGCTCGCGGCCCGGCTGATCACCATGATCCGCGCCGAGTTCGGCATCGAGATCGATATGCGCGTGCCGTTCGACAAGCCGACCGTCGCCGGTCTCGCGACACACTTGGTGGCCTCGTTCCTCGATGAATTCGGCATCGACCTCGACGATCTCGACGACACCGAGGCGTCGGGCGCCGACCAAGCCGTCGCCGAGGCGCGCTCGGCGCGGCCGGAGCTTGTGCGCAGGGCGCGGCCCGAGCACATCCCGCTGTCGTACTCGCAGCGCGCGTACTGGTTGCAGCGGCGGATGGAGGGCTCGATCGACGGCGAGAACGTCACCTATCCGATCCGGCTCGAAGGACCACTCGACAGGGCCGCGCTGTTCGCCGCGATCGATGACGTTGTGGCCCGCCACGAATCGCTGCGCACCACCTTCCCCGAGCACGAGGGCACGCCGTATCAGCTCGTGCACCCGTTCGAGCACGTCGAGGTCTCGGTGCTGGATCTCGACGGCAGCGAGGCCGCGCTCGACGCGGAACTGTCCATCGACGCCGAGTACGTCTTCGATCTGCAAGCGGAGCCGCTGCTGCGGCTGCGGCTGCTGGCGCTGGATCCGGGTACACACGTGTTGTCGATCCTGATGCACCACATCATCGCCGACCGCCGGTCCTGCCAGATCTTCGTCGACGACCTCACCGCGGCCTACCGCGCCAGGGCGCGTGGCGCGGCTCCGGACTGGCCGGAACTCGCCATTCAGTTCCCAGATTTCGCGATGTGGCAGCGCGAGGTCTTCGACCGAGGACCCGACCGCGCGGTGAGTGACCTCGGTCAGTCGCAATTGGACTACTGGCGCGAGGCGCTGGCCGGACTGCCGGACGAGATCGCCGTCGGACACGACCATCCGCGACCACAGGTGCTGGGGCGCAACGGCATCGCCACGGTGCGCACCGTGCCCGCCGCGATCTGGGAGAAGGCCAGGGCAACAGCCGAGGCGGCGGGCGCTACGGAGTTCATGCTCTGCCAAGCGGTGGGCGCGGTGACGCTGAACGCGCTCGGCGCCGGTGACGACCTCGCCATCGGCGCGGCCGTCGCCAACCGCATCGGAGAAGCGACCGACGACCTGATCGGTCTGTTCGCCAACGTGGTCGTGCTGCGCAACGACGTCTCGGGCGACCCGACCCCGCGGGTCGTGCTGGACCGGGTGCGCGACGCGGCGCTGGACGCGATCAGCCGCCAAGGCGTGCCGTTCGAGCGACTGGTCGAGACCATCAACCCGCCGCGCTCGCTCGCGCGAAACCCGTTGTTCCAGGCGATGATGCACGTAAGGCACCGGCAGGCGCCGGTCGCGTTCAGCGAGGACGGCTCCACAACGGTGCGCGACATCGCCAAGTTCTACGACGTGTCGTTCATGGACTTCCACTTCGACTACACCGTGGACACCACCGGCGACCTGATCGCGCGCGTCGTGGTCAATCCCGACCTGTACGAGGCGGCGACCGGCGAAATCTTCGCCGACGTGCTCACGCGGGTGCTCGAGGCGTTCGCCGAGCGGCCCGACCGGGCGCTCACCGAGCTGGATGTGCTGGCAGGACAGTGGGACCCGGCCAGGTCGGTGGTGCACATGACGCCAGCGGCCGCTCGGTTCACCGACGGGGAGAGCGAAGCGCCACAGACCGACACCGAGCGCACCCTGATCGCCATCCTCGAGGAACTGCTGGAGATCACCGACGTCGGTCGCGACGACGGCTTCTTCGGCCTCGGCGGCGACAGCGTCATCGCCATCCAGTGGGCGGCGCGAGCGGGCGAGGCGGGTCTGCCGCTGACTCCGCAGTTGGTGTTCGAGTACTTCACCATCGCCGAACTGGCCGCCGCCGTGGACGATGCCGCAGCGAACCCGCCCGCCGAGGACGAGCACCGGCACGAGGCGATGTCGGTGTCCGGCCTGGATCAGGACGCCCTCGCCGCGCTGCAGAACTCCTGGGCGGCGCAGAACTGACGCGGACCGGTCGGCCGACCTGCGATCGGCCGACCGGGGTGTGCAACATGGGGAACGACCGATAGCGTCGGTGCCGATGAATTCCGCCACGACAGCAGCCGCGCCCATCCCCGCCGACCACGTGCGGGGCTGGGTGGAGGCGTCGTGACGGCGCAAACCGCGGCGGGGTGCCGACCGTGAGCGGGGCCGCGCCGATGTGGTTGATGGTTCCGGTGTTCGTGCTGCAAGTCGCGGTCACCGTCGGTCGATGGCTGCTGGTGAACGAGACCCCCGCCGACAAACTCATCAACCGGGCGTTGAGTTTCAGCGCGGTGTGCGTGTTCGCCGCGCTGTGGGATACCGATCTGAGTGCCGACGGCTACCCGAGCCGGGTCTTCCTCGTCTGCGGTGTGCTGGCTTTGGCCAGTGTGTACGGTCTGGCCGAATTGTTCGACAACGCCGAACCCGCGACGGTCCGCCGCAGGCAGTGGGGCTACGACGTGTTCGCGGTGAGCGGCGCGGGGGTGCTGTTGCTCGGCGACGGTCTCGCCGCGCCCGCGACCTGGTGGCGGACCCTGCTCTGGGTCGGTGTCTTCCAGCTGCCGATGGCCGGGGCGGGGGTACGCACCATGCGCGCGTGCCTGCGCGAAATGCCGCGCGCGAGTTCGCGGCGCGAGCGGGTTGCCTACTCGGCGTTGATGGCGACCGCCGCCTATTGGTGCGCCGCCGCCCTTTTCGCCGCGACCACAGCGATCGTCAGCGGCCTCACCTATCCCACCGAATGGACCGTGACCTCGTGTCTGGTCTACCTGTTCGTCACCTTGCTCACGGCCGTGCCGCTGGTCCGAGCCGTAGGCGTGCGCAGCGGACTCGACCGCACCGGGCGGGAACTACGCACTCTGCGCCCGCTCTGGCGGGACCTCACGACCGCCGTTCCGGAAGTCGTGCTGCGCCCCGCGGCCGGACGGATCACCGAACCGGACTCGCGCCTCTACCGCATGGTCGTCGAGACCAGGGACGCGCTACAGCACCTGCGGATGTACATGCCGCGCAACGATTCCGGCGAGCTCGGCATCGCGGCCTACGCGCGCCGGATCGCGCAAGCGGTCGACGCCAAGGCAGCCGGGGTCGCGCCCTCCACGGAACGGGCGAGGGAGAATCCGTACGCGGGCCAGGATCTGGACGCCGAACTCGGACACCTGCTCGAGCTGGCCAGAGCCTGGCCGGGCGCGGTCAGCGAGCCCGGGCGGGTGAACCGACGATGACGCTGCCGACGTTGCATTCCTCGAGCTCGTTCACGCCCGCGGCGGACACGAACGCGGCGGTGTCGCTGAAGCCCTGCGCGCACGCGCCGAGGCCCATCGCGGTGGCCGCGAGATACACCGTCTGCATCAGCACGCCGACGTGCTTGAGGATGCTCGCGTAGGCGACCTGCTCGTAGGTCCACATCACCCGCCCCGAACGCGCGGCCATCAGCAGCACCAGCTGCGGTTCGCCGCCGTCGACCAGCGTGGCCGAGGTGGAGCGGATCAGCTTCTGCACGGCGGGCGAGTCGCTGGGGGCGACGGGACGCAGCACGTGGTCGAACGAATCGTAGTGGTACATCCCGGGTTCCAGACCCGCGACGTTGCGCACGATCGGGTACAGCTCCAGCTCGTACACGCTGCCGCCCGACGGATACGGGCGCGAGGTGAGCTCCTCGCCCTCGGCGACCTGGCGGACCGAGCGGGTGCGGGCGGTGCGATACAACAGCTCGGCGAGTTGATCGACGGTCATCGGCGCCGCGTCGTCGAAATCGCGGCAGGAGACGCGATCTTCGAGCACGTCGGTGAGGCTGGGGTCGGCGATGCGCAGCTTGTCCAGGTCGGGCTTCGCGAGCGGGACCGCCGCGCCGGGGTAGTCCGGCTTGCGCGCGGGCGGTTGCGGGAAGGACGGCTTGCCCCACTTGGTCGGGCCGAAGTGCTCCCAGGTGACGGTGCGCGGACCGAGCGTGCTGCGGCGGTGGAACCACAGGTCGGGCGCGCTCCAGCTGCGGGTGGCGAACTCGCGTTCCTCGGCGGCCGGATCGGCGACCAGGAAACCGCACCAGTGCAGGTCGTCGGCGAGCTGGGACTTGATCGCGATCGGCAGTGTGGAGTCGGCCGCGCCGGGGCCGTCGAGCAGGCTGAGCAAGCGCGGGTCGTGGATGCGCAGATCGCACCAGGCCAGCGGATGCTCCAGCACGAAGCCCTGTGAGTCGCGGTGCAGTACAGCGAATTTCGACAGGGTCGCCGACCACGGCAGCGACGTCTTCGGCCGGGCGGGCGGGTCGGTGAAGGGCCGGATGGTGTAGAGGTCGCGGCCGCCGTCGCGCACGGTCACCGACAGCCAGCCGCCGTCGGTCAGGCGCTCCACCAGCTCGCCGACCCCGGCGCCGCCGCCCGTGCCCGCCATCTCGCCGAGGGTGGACGGGCCCTGGTTCAGCGTCTTCAGCGCCTGCACCTGGTCCGCGCCGAGGCCGGTGAGCTTCTGGTTGTTCGGCGGATTCAACAGCACCGCGCCTGTGGGCACGGTGACGCAGGTGACGCCGTCGCGCAGGGCGAACCGGGTCTGGTCGGGGTAGGTGGTGACGGCGGGCACCGGGAAACTCCTCTTGCTTCTTGCTTTTCGCTTACTTCGCGACGTTGGCCAGCGCGGGCGACAGCTTGTCCAGGATGAACGGGATGGACAGCACGGTCGGCTGGTTGATCCCGGTGATCTCCTGCGTGGTCAGAAAGACGACCGCGTTCTTCTTCACCGCGGGCAGCTCCGCGTAACCGGGCAGCTGGCGCCACTTTTCGTCCATGCCCGCCGAGTAGCCCGCGAGCAACAGGTCGGCGGTGAGCTCGTTGACGCGCTCCGGCGACAGCGCGACGCGGCCCTGGTTGGCGGGCAGGTCGACGAGGTTCTTCGGGATGCCGAGGCCGAGCTGGGCGAACACCTTGCTGGATCCGTCGTTCGGGTCGTTGAGCACCATCAGCTGGGTCATGCTGGCCAGCCAGGTGCTGGCGAAGGTCTTGCCCTTCAGGCCGGGGTTGGCCGTGGTGATGCCCGCGATCTTGTCGTTCACGCCGGCGATGAGCTCGGTCGCCTCGTCCTGCTTGTGCAGCACCTTGCCGAGCGTGGTGACCAGGTCCTGCCAGGGCGTGACGATCTCCTTGCTCAGGCCGGGCAGGGTCGGCGCGACCTTGGAGAACTCGTCGTAGTTCTTCTGGTCGGCGATGAAGGAGTCGGCCAGGATCAGGTCCGGTTCCAGCGCGGCGACCTGTTCGGCCAGATTGCCCGTGGTGCTCAGCGGTTTCGCGGCCTCGCCGATCTTGGGCTGCCACGGCGGCGCACCCTTGCCGAGCACGGCGACGTTGTCGATGTAAGCGGCGGGCGTCACGCCGAGCGCGATGCTGGTGTCGAGCCACTGGTTGCCGAGCACCACGATCTTCTTCGGCACCCCGGTGATGGTGGTCTCGCCCCTGACGTGGCTGACGGTGATCGACTCGCCGTCACCGCTCGCCGCGTCGCTCGACGATCCGCACGCGGTGACGCCGAGGGCCATGGCGCCGGCCAGCACGGCCACCGCCGCCCGCGCCCAACCGCGGGAAGCCCGCACAGACCTCATCGTTGAACCCTCCTTCACCGAGGAACTCCTCGATCGGCCCTCCCGAGCCACCAGATTAAGTCAGCCAAGCCTAACCTATCCATATCTCGGAACAGCCCCGGTCGCGTTGACCGAGGCCGCCGCCGGCCCGGGTACGCTGCGCGCATGTCGGAGCATCTGCCGCACGAGATGACCGAAGAGCAGTACCGACGGCTGCCGGAGAACATCGCCTGCGAGATCGAAGTGGTGCACGGGCATGTGATCGTCTGCGAGTCGCCGGTGCCCGAACACAATCGAGTTGCGCGGCGGCTGGCGAGCGCCATGGAGCAGCTGCCGAGTACCGAGCCGTGCATTCGGGCCGAGACCGATATCGATGTCGTGCTGTGGAGAGTCCCGAAGTTCACGTTCCGTCGGCCGGACGTCACGGTCTACCGCTGCCTGCCCGAACGGGGCGCCAAACCGGAGGCCTCGGACGCACTGATTGTGGTCGAGGTGTCCTCGCCCTCGACCGCGGCCGAGGACTTGCTCGACAAGAAGGCTCAGTACGCCCGGGTGGGAATCCCTCTGTACCTGGTGGTTTCACTCGATACCAAGTACGAGATCGAGGAAGTGCGCGAGTTCCGGCTCGACGCGTACGCGGGGAGTACCGCTTGCACCGGCTGCACCGAGAAGGCTTCCTCGAGCTGGAGCACGTTATCGTCGGAGAAATCAGCTTCGCCGACCTGGTCCGCTGATGAAGGTCGGGGCGACCGGTCCTGGTGGATGTCGGCGCCGGGCCGATAGGGTACTGGCGTGAGTACTTTGCCGCTCGCGGTCGTGCTGGCGGTGACCATGTTCATCGCCGCGATCGTCGTGGGGCGCTGGTTCCTGGTGAACGAGTTGCTGATCGATCGGCAGATCAACGCGGCGCTGAGCTGGGATTTGGCGGCGATCGCGTTGTACGAGATCGCGAGTGTGCTCGGAATGCGCGATCTCGCGGACCGGCTGTTCCTCGGAGTCGGTGCGATGACGCTGGCCTACGTGTACGGGTTCGCCAGGCTTGTCGACGGCATGGACGCCGACGTGCTGCGAACCCGGCAGCGTCGATACAACCGAATCGGCGTGGCGACAGGAGCGGTCATTCTGTTGGGCCCCACCCTGGTGGATCTGCTCGGATGGCCGCTCGGTAGTCCTGCCGTCCAGATCAGGGTTATCTGGACGGTGGGCAGTCTCCTCGGCTCCTTGTGCGGAGCGCTGATCGCCCGGGCATGCATGCGAGAACTTCGCACTCCCGACCCGACGTTGCGGGAGCGCTGGACGTACTCCGCGCTGCTCGCGGTCGGGCTGTACTGCTGCTTCGCATCCGGCATCGGTGCGATCCGGATTGCCTACGGTGAGTCCTCCATGGAGCCCGGTTTGTCTTGGGCCGTAGCGACTTTCGTGATGCTCGGGGTGCTGACAGCGTTGATCGCGATCCCTCTGCTGAATGCCGTGCTGGTGCGCAGCGGGTTGGATCGGCACGGTCGCGCGTGCCGGCGGTTGCGGCCGTTGTGGCGCGATCTCACCGCTGCTGTCCCGGAAATCGTCCTACTGCACGATGATTCGCATCGCGATGAGCCGAGGTCGCGGCTGTATCGGATGACGGTCGAGATTCAGGACGCGTTGCTGCACCTGCGTCCCTACGAGCCTGCGCCGTCGGCCGAGCAAGACATGACGGACTACGCCAGCCGAATCGCGCATGCCGCACGAGCGAAGGCCTCCGGTGAACCGCCACGTCCACGCGCCGGTATGCCCGCGGTCGCCGTCCAAACACTCGGGGACGACGACCGCGCCGCGGGCCTACGTGATCTGCTCCAGCTCGCCAAGGCGTGGCCGAAGGAGGGCGTCGGCGATGACCTTCGGTCGAATGCCGGTGTGGCTCAGAGGCTGACGCGCTGCTCCGGCGGCAGGAACAGCTCGTCGCCTTCCTTCACCTCGAAGGTGGTGTAGAACTCCGCGATATTGCGCACGATCTGGTTGCAGCGGAATTCGTTGGGGGCGTGGGTGTCCTGGAGTCGGGAGATGGTGACCTCCTCGGTCTGCTTCTCCCGCCAGGTGCGCGCGTGTGACAAGAACATCTCGCGGTAATCGGGTGTGATGCCCTCGCGTTCGGCGGCGAGCCGGTAGGCCGCCAGCGCGATCTGCAGGCCGCGCAGGTCGGCCAGGTTCTCGCCGACCGTCAGCTTGCCGTCCACCTTGTACTTGGGATCGAGGCCCTCGGGCACCAGTCCGTCGAACTGTGCGATGACCTGATCGGTCTTGGCCTTGAACGCGGCCAGATCCTCCGGGGTCCACCAGTCGCGGCGGTTGCCGTCGCCGTCGTACTTGGCGCCCTGGTCGTCGAAGCCGTGGCCGATCTCGTGGCCGATGGTGGCGCCGACCGCGCCGTAGTTCACCGCGGTGGTCGCGTCCTTGTCGAAGTACGGTGGCTGCAAATACGCTGCGGGGAAAGCGATCTCGTTGTTGGTGGGGGAGTAGTAGGCGTTCACTGTCTGCGGCGACATCGCCCACTCGGACTTGTCGACCGGAGTGCCGAGTCGGTTGAAGGCCCGCTTTACCTCGAAAGCGTTGACCGCGCGCAGGGATTCGATCAGCTTGCCCCTGGTGATCTTCAGCCCGGAGTAGTCGACCCACTTGTCCGGGTAACCGATCTTGACGTTGATCTTGGCCAGTTTGGCCAGCGATGCCTCGCGGGTGGGCTGCGACATCCAGGACGAATTGGTGAAGTTCTCCCGGTAGGCGGCCATCAGGTCGGCGATCATCGCCTGCGCGCGCTCCTTGGCCTCCGGCGGGAAGTGCGCGTCCACGTACAGCTTGCCGAGCTGCTCGCCGAGATTGTCGTCGACCACCCCGACTGCCGATTTCCACAGCTCCGGTCGCTCCTCCAAGCCGCCGAGCACCTTGCCGACGAAGTCGAACCGCGCGTCGGCGATGGCCTTGGGCAAAAACCTGCCGTAGGCATTGGTGACGTGCACGCGCAGGTACTCGCGCCACTGCGCGATATCCACCTCGGCCCACAGCTGCCCGGCCGCGGTGACGAACGAGGGCTGGCCGACCACGATCTTCTCGAACAGCTCTCGCGGCCGGTCGGTGTTGCCCGCCAGCCACTGATCCCACTCGAATTGCGGTGCGAGAGCCTTCACTTCGTTCCAGCTCATCAGGTTGTAGGTGGCGTCGGTGTCGCGCGTGCGCACGCTGTCCCAGTGCGCGGCCGCGATCCTGGTCTCCAGGTCCAGCACCCGTTGGGCCAGCCCGGCCGGGTCAGGGAACCCCGCGCCCGCGGCCATCTTCTCCAGGTAGACCTTGTAGCCCGCGATCCGGGCGGCGAACTCGGGCTTGCGGTACTCCTGCTCGCCGAGCATCAGGCCGGACTGCCCGATCGAGGGAATGTAGGCGTTGGAGTTCTTGCGGTCGATGTTGATGCCGAGGCCGATCAGGCCACCGATCGGCAGCTCGGCCATCACCTTGGCCAGATCGCCCTTGGTTGCCGCGCCGTCGATCTTCGCGAAGAGGTCCGCCAGCGGGCTCATGCCCAGCCGCTCGATCTCCTCCAGGTCCAGCCTGGCGTCGTACAGATCGCGGATCTGCTGTGCTTCGGAGCCGGGCTTCGGGTCCCCGATGCCCTCGATGATGGCGCGCAGCTGCTCGGTGGTGCGATCGATCGCCTCGCTGATCGCGCCGACCTCGGACTTGTCCGGCGGTAGCTGGTAGTCGCGCAGCCAGGCGCCGTTGACGTGCCGGTACAGATCGTCCTGCGGGCGGACGAGCTGGTCGGCGCCGCCCATGTCGACGCCGGTCAGCCGCACGGTGCTGGCGTCGCCGTCGCTCGTGCAGGAGGACAGTAGCGCCGCGGCGGGAGCGGCGATGCCGAGCGCGATCAGGAAGGCGCGGCGGTCCAGCTGGGTCCGGCGACCGTTTGATGTCAACGTGAATCCTCTCCCCGATGCGGTCCACGCCCGCACGTTGTGATCGATGGCGACGTTCGTTCGCGCCGAGGCTACCGGCGCGGCGGGTTGCGAGCACGGATTCCTCGGCCGACGCCCCCGATTTGGGAACGACCTGGGGATTCCCATACACTAGACCGGTTGCCTGCGGGAGCTGTGCCCGCATCCTGGCCGCGAACCCCCAGTGGTTGGCTCTCGAGTTCTTGCTCGGACCGTACGAAACCGCTGGCAGGCGCGCGTTCGGGTGGTAACACGACCATGCCCGTCGGGTCGGCAATCCGGCGTGCGTATACGTCCAGGTCAAGGAGGCTGAAGTGATTCAGCAGGAGTCGCGACTGCGCGTCGCCGACAACACGGGTGCGAAGGAAATCCTCTGCATCCGCGTTCTCGGTGGTTCGTCGCGTCGCTATGCCGGTATCGGCGACATCATCGTCGCCACCGTGAAGGACGCCATCCCCGGCGGCAACGTCAAGCGTGGTGACGTGGTCAAGGCCGTCGTCGTGCGCACCGTGAAGGAGCGCCGCCGTCCGGACGGTTCCTACATCAAGTTCGACGAGAACGCCGCAGTGCTCATCAAGGCGGACAACGACCCGCGCGGTACCCGTATCTTCGGCCCGGTCGGCCGCGAGCTGCGCGACAAGAAGTTCATGAAGATCGTCTCGCTGGCTCCGGAGGTGCTCTGACATGAAGGTGCACAAGGGTGACACCGTGCTCGTCATCTCGGGCAAGGACAAGGGCGCCAAGGGCAAGGTCATCCAGGCCTACCCGGCGACCAACAAGGTCCTCGTCGAGGGCGTGAACCGGATCAAGAAGCACGTCGCGAACTCCGCCAACCAGCGCGGCGCCTCCTCGGGCGGCATCGTGACCCAGGAAGCCCCCATCCACGTGTCGAACGTGATGGTCGTCGACTCCGACGGCAAGCCGACCCGTATCGGCTACCGGACCGACGAGGAGAGCGGCAAGCGGGTCCGGATCTCCCGTAAGAACGGGAAGGACATCTGACATGACCACCTCTGAGAAGACCCAGCCGCGCCTGAAGCAGCGCTACCGCGCCGAGATCAAGGACGCGCTGAACAGCGAGTTCAACTACGCCAACGTGATGCAGATCCCGGGCGTGGTGAAGGTCGTCGTGAACATGGGTGTCGGCGACGCCGCCCGCGACGCCAAGCTGATCAACGGCGCCGTCGAGGACCTGGCCCTGATCACCGGTCAGAAGCCGCAGATCCGCAAGGCGACCAAGTCCATCGCGCAGTTCAAGCTGCGTGAGGGCATGCCGATCGGCGCGAAGGTCACCCTGCGCGGCGACCGCATGTGGGAGTTCCTGGACCGCCTGGTCTCCATCGCGCTGCCCCGTATCCGCGACTTCCGTGGCCTGTCGCCGAAGCAGTTCGACGGCAACGGCAACTACACCTTCGGCCTGAGCGAGCAGTCGATGTTCCACGAGATCGACGTGGACAAGATCGACCGCCCCCGCGGTATGGACATCACCGTGGTGACCACCGCGACCAACAACGAAGAAGGCCGTGCCCTGCTGAAGCACCTCGGCTTCCCGTTCAAGGAGAACTGAGCACATGGCTAAGAAAGCACTGGTCAACAAGGCCAACGCCAAGCCGAAGTTCGCGGTGCGCGCCTACACCCGCTGCCAGCGCTGCGGCCGCCCGCACGCTGTCTACCGCAAGTTCGGCCTGTGCCGCGTGTGCCTGCGCGAAATGGCGCATCGCGGCGAGCTGCCGGGCGTGCACAAGAGCTCCTGGTGAGCTCGCGCTCCTGGTGAGCGCGCACGCATAACGCAATAACGCACGAGGGCACGGACTCCCAGCGAGTCCGTGCCCTCGTGTGTTCGGGATCAGCGGTAGCCGGTTGGTGGTTCGCCGAGCGTACTCAGTACCTGGGCCGCGGTAGCCGGCTCTGTAATTCCGTGAAAGTGACCGCCAAACTCACCGGTTCGGTGAGCACCAGCGCATCGGTGTGGGTATGCCGCGTGACGTAGCGTCGCCCCGACCAGTCGAGTCGGCATTCCTCGATTTCGGTGATCTGCTGCCAATCCTTGGCGAAGTGCACGATCAGATAGACGGGAATGCCCTCCCTGGCGTACAGCTCGCGCTTGATGCCTATATCGGTGTCGACGGTGTCCTCCGAGGTGATCTCGACGACCAGAAGCGCCTGTCGGGCGACGAATTGGACGTCATACGGGCCGTCCGTGCAATCGCGCAGGATCAGATCCGGATACCGGACCCGCAGCCTCCGAAGCGGGTCAACAAGATCGGCGTCGGTCAGACGCATTGGAGTATCGCTGTGTACCTCGCGGCAGGGGCCGTGCGGATCGATAGCGTATTCGACCGCTGAAGCCAATCTCCTGACGACGAGATCGTGTTCAGGAGACTGCGCCATGGCCGTGATCATCACACCGTCGTGAATCTCACCGAAGGAGTCGGGTTGTCCCGCGAGAAACTCCTCCACGGCGACGAGGCGAGGTGGCTCGTTCTGCGGTGTCGACATGATCCTTACCCTACCTACGGCAGGCCGTTCAGCCGCCGCGATGCATGTACAGGAGGAGAGCTGCTCCGGTGCATGGGCGCTTGCGGTGGGCGCCACATACTCGAACACCGACGGTCGGCTCCCGTCGAGTCCGTAACCTCCTAGGTCCCGGTCGCACAACCATCGACGCCCCGATCCTCACCGTCTCCACCGCGGCCACCCTGATCGGCCGCAGCTTCCCCGCCGCGAATGCGGCGATCGACCGATTGACCGAGGCCGGAATCCTGCGCCAGCTCACCATCGGCCGCCGCAACCGAGCCTTCGAATCACCCGAAGCGATCACCGCGTTCACCGCCCTGGAACGACGCCTCGCCAGTCCGGATGGCGACACGCGGACTTCGGATCCGAACCGCCCGGTGCCGCGCCGCCGCTAACTCTCAGGGCGATGTCCGCCGCCTCGGTGCGCTCCAGCGACCGACATCCATCCTGGGGGCTGTCGGACTGGCGCGGTGCCGTGTAGCGACATCCGGACTCCGGTTTGTGGCCGGCGGCCGGTGAGTGCGCACACGTAATGCTGATCAGGGACCCGAGCCGGGTGGCTCGGGTCCCTGATCGGTATTGCTACCCGGGCAATGTTGAGAACAGCTTCGGATCGGGGCGTTATCTCAATTTTTAGTAACAAACGTTTCTGATTACCGATCTTCCGTGTGGACCATCACATGGAGGATGAAATGAACCATCTCGCAACAAAATTCGTTGTCGCCGTAGCGTCCGTGGCGATCCTGGGCGCGGGTGCCGCGCCCGCGATGGCTGCCCCGGCGCCGCAGGCCGCGCCGGTCGCCGATTCCGGTTCCTCGGGCACCGGCTCCGCGGCCCTCGACCTCCCGCTGGGCCTGCTCAAGCTGCTGATGTGTGGTCCGTGGGGCAGCACGCAGCCGCACCCGAACCCGGCTTGCCGCTGAGCGTCGGCCAGGTGAGCCGAAAGCGTGGACTCCCGGAGTCCGCGCTTTCGCGCGTTCGATGCCATTGCGGTGGCCACCACTGCAGAATCGAGTACTACCACGACCCGAAGGCGCCCCGGCCGAATTCCCTTGTGGTGGTACGCAATCTGCTGGTCACCGACGCGTCTGGGGCGATCCTGCTCCAGCGCCGCTGCGACACTGGGCAATGGGCGTTGCCGGGTGGTGCATGGGGCGGGGCGCTGGTCGTCTTGTGCGAGTTCAGAATTCGAGTTCGGACCAGGGGATGTGGATGGGGAACGGGAAGTTCGTCGTGATCGCATCGGAGTCCTTCGGCGCCCATGAGCCAGTCAGCAGGTAGTTGGCCGTGTGGAGTGGGCGTACGCCAGCAGGAAGCTTGCCGTGCGTGGTTTCCAACGCGTAGGCATGAACCACCGAGATCGCGCTCTTCTCACGCTCCAGGGTGACTTCCCAGTACCAAGGGATGCCGGCTTGCGCGTAGCGAGCTTTCTTGGCTTCCATGTCGGTCTGCGTGTTCGACGGCGAAAGGACTTCTCCGACCAAGAGCACGTCTTCGGCGCGGACATCCTGGTAGGGCCTCGGCAGACAGCGGTGCACCAGGAAGTCCGGTGTCACGAAGTCGGATTTGCCTGTGCGACCAAGGAATACGTTGGTCTCGGTGTGGACCCGCCAGTACCGCTCCGGCCCGCTGGCCATGTCCTCGCGTGCGCAACGACGCAGCCCGCTCCATAGAAGATTCGTGAACTCCTGATGCTCCGCGGGCCCGCGACGCAGCCAGACGACGCGCCCTTCCCATAGCTCGATCTGCCCGGCGATCTCCTCAGGCAACTGCTCGAGCTCCTCCCAGGTCATGTACTCGGGCAGATCCGGCCGTTCGATCCGCGGACTCGACATGTCCTCATCGTAGTATCGAGCTCGCGTCTGACAACCGCTTATCCGGCATTGACCAGCGCCGACATGGTGAAGTGCTGAGCCTTCAGCTGGCGCGAGGCGAACCGCAGCTCGAATCCCGAAGGCTTGAGCGTGATCTGCTCCTTGATGTCGAGCTTGTAGCCGGGGTCGTGCTCGAAGTCGAATTCGTGCAGGAGGTGGGCCAGGGCGAGCATCAGTTCGTGGTAGGCGAACTGGCGGCCGATGCAGGCGCGCAGCCCGGTGCCGAAGGGCTTGTAGGCGCGTTGGTCGCGCTGGCGGCCGGGCAGCCAGCGGTCCGGATCGAATTTCTCGGCGTCCTGGCTTCACACAGCCGTGTCTCGGTGGGCCTGCAGCGTCAGGACCGGCGTTCGAAGATCGGCCCGAGCGCCTGCGCGTCACGCATCGACATCTGGGTGGGCTCGAGCGGGTCGGTGGTGAGCAGATCGCCGATCATCGGCAACCGCCACCGCGGATGCGGTAGGGGAGCTCTGGGCTCGGTGGTCGAGGGCGTGCGAACTGCCATGGGAACTCCTTATCGAGCCTGCGACGTGTCGCGCCGCCGACCGTAGGTGCGAGCGCCGCGTGCTTGCGGCCATGCGTTGGCGAGCGCGAGCAGTATGTGGAGCTCGGCATCGAGGTCCCGGGCGTCGGGTTGCGCTCGGTTCTTGGGTTTCGCGGCGCTGTGGACGGGCGGTCGACCGGCGTTCTTGGCGATGATGGCCTCGGCGATGCGGCGGGTATAGGCCTGCGGATCCTTGTAGTCGGAATCGTCGATGGTGACGTAGCGGCGCAGGTGCAGCAGGCTGTCGCAGATCTCCGCTGTCATGCGGTGGAGCCGTATGGCGGGGTCCTGTTGTCCCCGGCCTGCCGTGGTGTCGAGCACGACTTCGGGTACGGCGGCGGTGAGGTCGGTCCACAGCGGCCGCAGTCTGCGGAGGTTACGGCCGGTGCGATCGTGGCCGAGGCGCGTGGTGAGCGTGCTGATCAGGGGAATGGCCGAGACGCCGACCGCGACGAACATCGCGGTGGCGAAGGACCAGGCCTTGCGATGCATCTCGGGATCGAGGACCGGCTGATCTGCCAGCACGCATCCGAATGTCTCGATGACGGTGGCGCCCACGTCGAGCCCCGCGCCGACGGCGGTGCAGAAGATGACGACGAAGACCACACGCTCGCGGCGGGTGATGTCTCCGGTCAGCATCTCTCTGAGGCAGATCCTGCCGACGAGGACGGCGGTGATGCCCACGGGCAGGCAGAAGGCAAGCCAGAGCGCGACGGCAGGCCAGCCGAGAAGCTGATCCACCAGTAGGTTCGCGCGCCGGGCCGGTGTTCCGGCGGCAAGGATGATGACGGTGGCTGTCGCAGCGACCAGGTCGTAGATGCGCTGTCGTTGCCGGGCGCGATCCGGGTCCGCACCGTCCCACAACTTCGCGATGCCGTAGATGTCGGACACGACGAGCAGGATCGCGCCGAAAGAGAGCTGCCGGGCGAGGTTCACCACGGTGTCCTCGTCGCCGGGAAGTGCCGAGGTCAGGGCTTGCTCGAACCATGATTCTCGCAGCAGCATGCCGACCAGCCCTGCGGCGAGCGCACGGTTGATCAGCCTGTCGACGACTGTGTCGCGCAGCAGCAACCGCCGGTGTGGAAAGCGGTTCGGGAGAACGGTCTTCGGCCCGCGGTGTATGACCCCCCTTTGGGTTCCGTTGAGCTCCAGAGTATCCGAGACCTTCTCGACGGGCTGTCGGGCGTGCACAGGAGCTGCTGGTGAGCCGCGCCCGAATAGCGCAACACCGCGCAAGGGCACGGACTTCGAACGAGCCCGTGCCCTTGTGCGTTCGATTGCCCTGCGATTGTTCAGATTCGAGCTCGATCCATCGCAGGATCGGAGGGAAATGATTGGTTCAGTCACCCGCGAGTTTGATCACGATGACGTACTTGCCGAGCCAATTCCGGGTGTGCGCCAGCGCCATCCACGTGACTTCAGTGGCGACGACAGCAGTGAATACCATTGCGCACCAATGTGTTCCGGCCTGGACCGTGGCGGAAGGGTATGTTGTCTCAGCGACCACGGTTAGGGCAAGTGCGCTGCTGGTCCAGCGCGGTCGGTGCATTCGTAGAATGAAGCCGGGAGTGATGATCTCGCGAGCATTCGGCGAGCGCCTGAGTGTCATGATGGCTCCTGCGTCTGTCGATCTATCTCACCGCCCCGTGCTCGGCCAAGGTTCGATTCAGGGTTGGTCGAGATCCCGTCACCCCTCTCATTCTCGAGAGGGCCTCGAGAAGCATGATCCGCGCGCAATCCTTTGAAACGCCGTCGGGATTGTTGTGAAGAACCTGTGAATGCCCCGGCCGGGGCGGGCGCCGTGGCGGCCACCATGGCGCTGTTCTCTTTTTCCGCTAGAGGTCGTCCGGGAGGACCTGGAACGCCTTGTGCGATGTCAGCGGTGCAAGGGCTTGTCGAAAGTGGCAAGGACGCCCCGAGGTGTCCGCGATGATTATTCCGGTGCCAGTGGAGTCCTCTGTGTGCTGTCTTCGGCGAGGATTTCGTCAACCCGATCAGTCAGGGTCGGGTCGCCGCCGGCGAAGCGACGCAGCCGTAAGGGCTCGGAGCGGCGCCGCATGCGCATGGCAGCCAGGTGAATGGCGTCCCGAATTATGTCCGGTTTGCTGACCTGGGTGTTTTCGGCGGCCTTCTCGATCGTCGCGAGGTCGTCGGCGTCGACATAGACCACGACGCGTTTCAGCGGCATCTGCGTATGGTGGCACGTGTACGGCTCGGTTTCTGCCGTGATCCGTCGTTCGACCCCGATTTTGTCCTGGTCAGCCCATTGCCTACACTAGAGCGGTTGCCTGGGCACCCTCATGTCCGCATGCGTGCGGTGCGCCCGGTCGATACGTACCCCGCCGGTCGGCAGTTGCCGACCGGACCAGCCGAATTGTTGTAGGCCCACCATCGGCGCGCTTCCGGGCGCGCGGGTGCTGTATGGGAACCGCAGCGAGAAAGGTGTCGAGGTCGAACTATGACCATGACTGATCCGATCGCAGACTTTCTGACCCGTCTGCGCAACGCCAACTCGGCGTACCACGATCAGGTGAAGGCTCCGCACTCGAAGCTCAAGGCGAACATCGCCGAGATCCTCAAGCGTGAGGGCTACATCGCCGACTACCGGACCGAGGACGCGCAGGTGGGCAAGACGCTCATCGTCGACCTCAAGTACGGCCCGAGCCGTGAGCGCAGCCTCGCCGGCGTGCGCCGCGTCTCCAAGCCCGGTCTGCGTGTGTACGCGAAATCCACCAACCTGCCCAAGGTCCTGGGCGGCCTCGGCGTGGCCATCATCTCCACGTCGCAGGGTCTGCTCACCGACAAGCAGGCGGCACAGAGCGGCGTGGGCGGCGAAGTCCTCGCTTACGTCTGGTAAGGGAGGTCAGGACAATGTCGCGCATTGGTAAGAAGCCCATCACAATCCCGTCCGGTGTCGAGGTGAACATCGACGGCCAGAACGTGTCGGTGAAGGGTCCCAAGGGCACCCTCTCGCACGTGGTCGCCGAGCCGATCACCGTCGCCCGTGGCGAAGACGGCCAGCTCGAGGTCGTTCGCCCGAACGACGAGCGCCGCAACCGCTCGCTGCACGGCCTGACCCGCACGCTGATCTCGAACATGATCGAGGGCGTGACCAAGGGCTACGAGAAGAAGATGGAAATCTTCGGCGTCGGTTACCGCGTGGCGGCCAAGGGCTCGAACCTCGAGTTCGCCCTCGGCTACAGCCACCCGGTGCCGATCGAGGCGCCCGAGGGCATCACCTTCGCGGTGGAATCGCCCACCAAGTTCTCCGTGTCCGGAATCGACAAGCAGGCGGTCGGCCAGATCTCGGCGGTCATCCACGGCCTGCGCAAGCCCGACCCGTACAAGGGCAAGGGCATCCGCTACGCAGGCGAGGTCGTTCGCCGCAAGGTCGGAAAGACGGGTAAGTGATCATGGCGCAAACCGAAAACCAGAAGGCCAAGCGCATCCCGCTGGGCAAGGACGTGTCGACCGCGCGTCGTCTGTCGAAGACGCGTCGTCACTTCCGCCTGCGCAAGAAGGTCGCGGGCACCACCGAGCGTCCGCGCCTGGTGGTCAACCGCTCCTCGCGCCACCTGCACGCGCAGCTGATCGACGACTCGCTCGGCAAGACCATCGCCGCGGCGTCCTCGATCGAGGCCGACGTGCGGGCGGTCGAGGGCGACAAGACCGCCAAGGGCAAGAAGGTCGGCGAGCTGATCGCCGCCCGCGCCAAGGCGGCCGGTGTCGATGCTGTCGTGTTCGATCGTGGTGGCCACGACTACCACGGCCGCATCGCCGCGCTGGCCGATGCCGCTCGCGAAGGCGGGTTGAAGTTCTGATGACTGCAAACATTTACGGAAGGAACGTCTGATGCCGGGACGTCAGAGGCGTGACGGCGGCAGCGGACCCGCCGGACAGCAGAATGGTGCCGCCGGTGGTGGCGACAGCCGCGACGGCCGTGGCGGTGGCCGCGATCGTCGCGGTGGTGGTGACCGTCGTGACCAGCAGGCCGACAAGAACCAGCTCGAGCGCGTCGTCGCGATCAACCGCGTCTCCAAGGTCGTGAAGGGTGGTCGTCGCTTCAGCTTCACCGCCCTGGTGATCGTCGGTGACGGCAACGGTCTGGTCGGCGTCGGCTACGGCAAGGCCAAGGAAGTTCCCGCGGCCATCCAGAAGGGTGTCGAGGAGGCTCGTAAGGGCTTCTTCCGCGTCCCGATGATCGGCTCGACCATCACCCACCCGGTTCAGGGTGAGGCGGCGGCCGGTGTGGTCATGCTGCGTCCGGCTTCGCCCGGTACCGGTGTGATCGCCGGTGGCGCGGCTCGTGCCGTGCTCGAATGCGCTGGCATTCATGACATCCTGGCGAAGTCGCTCGGTAGCGACAACGCCATCAACGTCGTGCACGCGACCGTTGCGGCGCTCAAGATGCTGCAGCGCCCCGAAGAGGTCGCGGCCCGTCGTGGCCTGCCCCTCGAGGACGTCGCTCCTGCGGGCATGCTGCGTGCGCGCGCTCAGGCGGCTGGAGGTGCCAGGTAATGGCAGATCTCAAGGTGACCCAGATCAAGAGTTCGATCGGCGCCAAGCAGAATCAGCGGGACAGCCTTCGCACCCTCGGCTTGCGTGGTATCCGCAAGTCCGTGGTCCGCGAGGACAACGCCCAGAACCGCGGGCTGATCAACGTCGTGCGCCACCTCGTGACAGTTGAGGAGGTCTGACATGACCATCAAGTTGCACCACCTGCGTCCCGCCCCGGGCGCCAAGACCGAGAAGACCCGTGTGGGTCGCGGTGAGGGCTCCAAGGGCAAGACCGCGGGCCGTGGTACCAAGGGCACCAAGGCGCGCAAGAACGTCCCGGCCGCCTTCGAGGGCGGGCAGATGCCGCTGCACATGCGGCTGCCCAAGCTCAAGGGCTTCACGAACCGGTTCCGTACCGAGTACCAGGTCGTGAACGTGGGCAAGATCGCCGAGCTGTTCCCGCAGGGCGGCGAGATCGGCAAGGCCGAGCTGGTCGCCGCGGGCGCGGTTCGCAAGAACCAGCTGGTCAAGGTTCTCGGCGACGGCGAGATCGGTGTCGCGGTCCAGGTGACCGTCGACAAGGTGACCGGCGCCGCCAAGGAGAAGATCACCGCGGCCGGTGGCACTGTCACCGAGCTGGGCTGACGGTACTCTGCAAGCAGTGGCACCGGACGAGTGACGAGCTCGTCCGGTGCCACTGTTAGAGTTCAAGTGTTGTCTGCCAAGCCACGTCATGGCTTTCGGCGTCCCCCTGTTCGTCAGGGAATCGGGCAAAGCTGAAACTGCCATGTCATGACCATGTCGTTCGCGCCAGGAGGATCAGTGCTTTCCGCCTTCGTATCGGCCTTCCGGACTCCGGACTTACGGCGGAAGATTCTCTTCACGCTGGGGTTGGTCGCGCTGTACCGCCTGGGTGCCGCGTTGCCGTCGCCCGGCGTCGACTACAAGGCCGTCCAGGAATGTGTCGACCTGGTCTCCGGCGGTGAGAACGCAGGCATCTACCAGCTGATCAACCTGTTCTCCGGTGGTGCGCTGCTGCAATTGTCGGTCTTCGCGATCGGCATCATGCCCTACATCACCGCCAGTATCATCATTCAGCTGCTCACGGTCGTCATCCCGCGGTTCGAGGAACTGCGCAAGGAAGGCCAAGCAGGCCAGACGAAGATGACGCAGTACACGCGGTACCTGTCGATCGCGCTGGCCATCCTGCAGGCGACCGGTCTGGTCGCGCTCGCGGCGCGTGGTCAGCTGCTCCAGGGCTGCCAGAAAGACATTCTCGCCGACACCAGCATCTTCGGCATGATCATCGTCGTGCTCGTGATGACCGCGGGAGCCGCCCTGGTCATGTGGTTCGGCGAACAGATCACCGAGCGCGGCGTCGGTAACGGTATGTCGCTGCTGATCTTCGCCGGTATCGCGGCGCAACTACCGATTCAAGGCAGGTCCATCTTGGACAGCCGCGGCGGCCTCGTGTTCGGCCTGGTGTGTGTGGCCGCCTTCGCCATCATCGTCGCGGTCATCTTCGTCGAGCAGGGCCAGCGCCGCATTCCGGTCCAATACGCCAAGCGCGTGGTCGGCCGCAAGATGTACGGCGGCTCCTCGACCTACCTGCCGCTGAAGGTCAACCAGGCCGGTGTGATCCCGGTGATCTTCGCCTCGTCGTTGCTCTACCTGCCGAACCTGGTCGTGCAGCTGACGGGATCGCAGAGCGATCCCGATCCGAGCTGGTGGCAGGAGATAATCCAGAAGTATCTGGTGAACCCGAGCAACCCGGCGTACATCGCCATCTACTTCGGCCTGATCGTGTTCTTCACCTACTTCTATGTCGCGATCACCTTCAACCCGGAGGAACGCGCCGACGAGATGAAGAAGTTCGGCGGTTTCATCCCGGGGTATCGTCCCGGTAAGCCGACGGCCGACTATCTGAACTTCGTCCTGAGCCGCATCACTCTGCCCGGCTCCATCTACCTCGGTGTGGTGGCCGTCCTGCCGAACTTGTTCCTCGGTATCGGTAGTCCCGGTGGTCTCCAGAACTTCGCGTTCGGCGGCACATCGGTGCTGATCATGGTGAGCGTCGGCTTGGACACCGTGAAGCAGATCGAAAGCCAGCTGATGAATCGAAATTACGAAGGGTTCCTCAAGTGAGAGTTGTACTGCTCGGTCCGCCGGGTGCCGGCAAAGGCACCCAGGCCGTCCTGCTGTCGGAAAAGCTGGGCGTCCCGCACATCTCCACAGGGGACCTGTTTCGCGCGAATATCAGCCAGCAGACTCCGCTGGGTCGCGAAGCGCAGAAGTACATGGACGCGGGCGACCTGGTGCCCAGCGACGTGACCAACCGCATGGTCGAGGCGCGGGTCAACGAGCCGGACGCCGTGAACGGCTTCGTGCTCGACGGCTACCCGCGCACCATCGACCAGGCCGAGGCACTGGAGAAGATCCTCGGCGACATGGACAAGAAGCTGGACGCCGTCCTGTGCTTCGTCGTGGCGGAGGACACCGTGGTCGAGCGGATGCTCGCGCGCGGCCGCGCCGATGACAACGAGGACGTGATCCGCAACCGGCTCCGGGTGTACCGCGAGGAGACCGAGCCGCTGCTGCAGCACTACGACGGCCTGGTCGTCACGGTGGACGGCATCGGCGAGGTGGACGAGGTCAACGGCCGCGCGCTGCGCGCGCTGGGACACTGATGTCCCTGTCTCGGAAGCGCTGAGCCGTCATGGTCTTCGGGCGCAACAAGAGCAAGAAGGTGGTGCCGTTCCGCACCGCAGGTGAGCTGGACGCCATGGCGGCGGCGGGCGCGGTGGTAGGCCGCACTCTCGTCGCCGTGCGCGCGGCAGCCAAGCCCGGGGTGTCGACCCTGGAACTGGACGAGGTCGCCGAGCAGACCATTCGCGACGCCGGTGCGGTGCCGTCCTTCAAGGGCTACCACGGCTTCCCGGCGTCGATCTGCGCATCGGTGAACGACCGTGTGGTGCACGGGATTCCGACCGCGGAGGAGATCCTCGCCGAGGGCGATCTCGTCTCGATCGACTGCGGCGCCATCCTGGACGGCTGGCACGGCGACTCCGCGTGGACCTTCGGGGTCGGCGAGATCATTGAGGCCGATCGGCTGCTGAGCGAGGCCACCCGGCTGTCCATGGAGGCGGGCATCGCGGCCATGCTGCCGGGCAACCGGCTGACCGACGTGTCGCACGCCATCGAGATGGGCACCCGCGCCGCGGAGGAACTGCACGGCCGGGCCTACGGCATCGTCGACGGTTACGGCGGGCACGCGATCGGCCGCGAGATGCACATGGACCCGTTCCTGGCCAACGAGGGCGCACCAGGCAAGGGCCCGAAGCTGGTGGTCGGCTCGGTGCTGGCCATCGAACCCATGCTCACCCTCGGCACCACCCAGTCCAAGGTGCTCGACGACGACTGGACCGTGGTCACCCTGGACGGCAGCCGCGCGGCCCACTGGGAACACACCGTCGCGGTCACCGAGGACGGCCCGCGCATCCTCACCTTGCGCCCGGAGTAGGGCGAAAGTTTCGCACGGCGGCCCCCGATAGGATCGGGGGCCGCCGTTTCGCTTTTCCGCGAGCCGCCACATCTCGCCCAGAGACAAGGAGCACGTCGTGACGTTGCGCTTCGGGATTCAACTCGCGCCCAAGGCCGCTGAACTGCAACAGATCCGTGAGCTGGCCAAGATCGCCGACGCGGCAGGGCTCGATCTGCTGGGCATCCAGGATCACCCCTACTCTGGCGCGCTGGTGGACACCTTCGCGCTGATCGCCACCGTGCTGGCGGAAACCGAGCGGCTGCGGGTTTTCCCGGACGTAGCGAGCCTTCCGCTACGCGGGCCCGCGATGCTCGGCAAGCAGGCGGCGACGTTGGATCTGCTCAGCGGCGGACGGTTCGAACTCGCCCTCGGCGCGGGCGCGTTCTGGCCCGCCATCGAGGGCATGGGCGGCCCGGACCGTACGAATCCCGAAGCGCTGTTGGCGCTGGAGGACGCCACCGAGATCATCCGCGCGATGTGGCGCCCCGGCGCCAAGGCCACTGTCGACGGCACCCACTATTCCGTGCACGACGTGCAGTCCGGCCCCGCACCGGCACATCCCGTCGGGATCTGGTTCGGCAGCGTCGGTCCGAAGGCCAACGCGCTGACCGGACGGATCGCCGACGGTTGGGCGGCGCCGATCCCGCACTATCTGCCCTACGAGAAATGGCAAGGGGCGCAAGACACTATCTCCGCGTCCGCCGTCGACGCCGGGCGTTCCCCGGCGGACATCACCCGCATGGCGCAGCTGGTCGGGACGATCACCGACGCGCCAGGTCCGGTGCGCCTGCGCGGCGAGGACCCGATTCGCACCGACGCCGCGGGCTGGGCCCGCATCTTGGTCGATCTCGCCGTGACGACTGGCTTCGACACCTTCGTGTACTGGCCGGAGTCGCCCGACGATACCCAGCTTCGCCGCTGGATCGGTGACGTCGTTCCTTGCACCCGCGCCTTGTGCGCTTAGCCGAGACCTTCGGCCATGCAGCGGATTCGGCGGTTCTGTTCGGTACCTCCCCGGCTCGTTGGGAACTCTCTGACGATGCAGTCAGACTAGGTTCCGTGCGGGGGCCGGTTCCCGAGTAGCGAACTACTCGAATCTCGCTGCCGGAAGCCGCAGCCGAACCGCGCGGCCCCGCGGACGGCAGCCGTCGGCTCACCGAACATGCTGGGGCGGAGGGTGATTCAGCTCTGGCCTGTCTTGCGGAAAAACAGCACGTGATCATGGTCGATCAGCGCTATCGACTTGCGCAGCTGCCGGATGCCCGCGCCGGGCAAGTAGGTCAGATTCGCGAAGGACTGCGTATTGCCGAACGCCGAGCGCACCTTGTTCTCGGTGGCGTGGGACGCGCCGTAGGCGGCCAACAGGCCGAAGTCCAAGGGCGCGAGCGGCTCGTCGAGCGACGTGGGCCCGGCCGGGCGGCCGAGCGCGGCGTACTGCGTCGCCTTGCCGTGCTCGTACCGGCACAGCTCGTAGGACATGTTCGTGGTGGCCGTCACGCTCACCACCGGCCAGTTCTGGGAAAGCCGCAGCGCGAGCGGATGTCCGCCGACCGGAGCGAGTTCCCAGTTCAGGCTCATCACCGTCACCCAGCCGCCGTAGGACATCTCGATCAGCACCACGTCGTCGCCGAGCGTGCTCGCGGTGTTGAACTCGGCCTCGCCGATCACCCAGTCCTCGTCGTCGGCATTGAGGTAGGTGGCGCTGTCGACGAGCTGGATGTCGTCCTCGGCGTAGGCCGCGATGATCGCGGCGCGCAGTTGCGTCATGGCGTCCCGGTCCGGGCAGCGCACGCCGAGGGCGCCGAAGCTGGGGCCGATCTCGACCGGCGTCGACGGCGGCTCCGGATCCTCGCCCGGCGCGAGCGGGCGCAGGCCGACCAGCGCCAAGCGCCAGTTGATCTCCTCCACCGTCGACAGGTCGCCGGAGGACTTGCGGACGATCTGCTGCTGCGTCAGCCGTCCCGCTTGTTCCAGGGTGCGGCACTCCAGTTCCACCAGCGCGTTGTAGGACTTCGGCGTGAGGTCCAGATCGCGAATCCCGCACGCGCGCAGGCGGATCGACATGCCAGTGGAGGTGAACGCGGAGTACCGCTCGCGGTACATCGCCAGCGCCTGCTTGCGCGAGCGGCCCACCATGAGGGTGCGTAACAGCGTGCTCAGACTGGCCAGGTACTTGCCTGCCAGGTCGGGATTGTCCGCGGCAAGCTGGGCGCGAATCCGTGCGGCGTCCTCCACGGCGGCCACGGCCGCGTCCTGGTCCAGCCTGCCGAGCCACACGCCGCACTTGCCGAGCCCGTCGGCGCACATGCCCGCTACGTGCGGATACGTCTGTGCCACTTGGCGATACGTGGCGCAGGCGCCGCGGATGGTGCTGGTGGCCAGATCGCGGCGCCCGGCGTCCCGCGTGACCTGCTCGAAGATCCGCAGGGCCTCTTGTAGTTCGCCCGCGAACCGCGCCTCGACCATTCCGGCGGCCAGCCAGTGCAACCGGATCCCGACCGCTTCCTGCGCCGGTGCGGGAGCCTCGATGGTGCGGTCCCTGCGGGCGGCGGGATCGTTCCTGGTGGCGATCAGCGCCTTGGCGAGCTCGGCGAGCGAGGTGGCCAATCGGAGTTCGGAATCGACCGTTCGGTCTCGGGCCGCACTGCGATCGACCGCTACCTGTCGTTCGATAGCACTCAGATCCATCGCGACCCCAACTCCCGCATCACCTTTCACAGACGGTCGTTCCTTCGGCCACATCTGTTCTCGCGGAGAGTCTGCCACAAATCGGGTGCCGTCGCCCAGGAACGAACCGGCCGGCTGCTAGCTGCCAGCTAATTCGGCGCGAACCGCGTGCTCAGGCCTCCAGCAGCAGCGTGACCGGGCCGTCGTTGGTGAGCTCGATGTGCATGTGCGCACCGAATCGACCTGTCGCGACGGTCGCGCCGAGGGCGCGCAGTGCCGCGGCGAAAGCGTCCACGAGTGGTTCGGCGATCGGGCCCGGCGCGGCCGCGGACCAGGACGGGCGGCGTCCCTTGGCGGTGTCGGCGTAGAGGGTGAACTGGCTGACGACGAGCACGGGCGCGTTCAGGTCGGCCGCGGAACGCTCGCCGTTCAGAATTCGCAGCCGCCACAGCTTGTCCGCCAGGGCCTTCGCGGTCGCTTCGGTGTCGTCGTGCGTGACGCCGACCAGCGCGACCAATCCCTGCGGGTCGGGTTCGATCCGGCCGACCACCTCCCCGTCGACCCGCACCTCGGCGGCGGTCACGCGCTGCACCAGTACTCGCATGCCGTGATCATCGCACTCGTCGTGCACCGGAGGCGGACGCGCCGCGCAACCGTGCGGTGGCGGCGGTCGGCAGTGGCTGAGCCGCAGGCATTTCCGGCGGCGAGATCGCCACGGGTGGCGGTTCGCGTCCCCGACTGGTTGCCAGGAGGTTTCCGGGCAGTGCGGACCGGGTGTGGGCGACGACGGCGAGACGGTTCGGGTGTGTGCCAACTCGATTGTGCGGCAAGTCATCAGGCGCTGATCAGGCTATCGGCCGACGGCATCCCGACACATCTGCGCGTTACTCCCGCGAAGTCTTAAGTTCACGTAAAGGCTACTGGTGAGTTGCTATGGACTGTCATCGTCGGAGGAGTTCGAACCGTAGCCAGCGGTGGTCTCACTACCCGGGGAACACGAGGAGCGATGCCATGGTGAGGACGCCCGGGACGATCACGGTGGCAGACGAATTCGCAGGCCGAATCGGCCGGGTGGAGGTGCGCTATGTCAGTTGAGCAGTACTCGGAGAAGCTGAAGAGCTCGGGGTACGAGGCCGACAAGGTTCGGGCCCGGTTGGAGAGCGTCGCCAATCGCGTTCACGATCAGCTGAGCACGTTGCTGGCTGTTATCGGTAGTGACAACTTCGGCAGCAAATATGTCGAGGGTCAGGGTGACAACGGGTTGACGACGCGGTTGCAGGGCGCGGTGGACGGTACCCACACCATGGCGAAGTCGTGGGCGAACCTGTCGCAGGGCCAGTTCGAGGCGGCGGTTGTCGCCGAGCGGAACGAGGACGAGGCGCGGCGGCGAATCGAGCAGGTCTGAACAGCGGCAGTGGTGGCAGGCGGGCTGATCAGGCGCCGCCATGGAGTTCGGAGTGGGTGAAATGACGTCTGGCCGTATGGAGGGGGACATCACCGGGCTGTTGGAGGATTTCCGCAGCCGCATGCGGGATATCGCGGAAGCACAGCGGGAGCGGGTCAAGCTGATCGCGACCGCGACGACGCGTGACAAGTCGGTGTCGGTGACGGTGAATGCCAATGGTGTGGTCATCGAGACCCGCTTCTCCGACCGTGTCGGCGAACTGAGCTACGACCAGATCGCCAAGGCGGTCACCCAGATGGCGCAGCAGGCGGCCGACGAGGTGTTCCGCAAGAGCAAGGCGCTCGCGGAGCCGTTGCGTGACGAGCGGGCGCGGATGCCGAAATTGTCCGATGTCGTCGAGGGAATGCCGGATATCGAGACCGAGATTCCCTTGGAGCCACCGGTTTCGCTGGCGCCTCCCGGTTCGCCGGAACGCGCCGAGGACGAGGCGATGACGTTCACCGATGTCGAGAGCTACGACCACGGTGGTCGCGGGAATCCCAAGGAGAGCGTCACCGGTCAAGCCTGGTGACGTCTGAATCGGCCTTTCGATGGGTTATTGGACGATCCCGCCGGAGCTCGCTTGGCTCGAGTGGGTAGCGGGTTCGGAGATCACGCGCGTCGATCCCGACGACGTGGTCAAGATTTCCGCGGCGCTGCGAGATATCGCTGATGAGATCCTCAATGAGGCGATAGCGGAGGCGGATACCGCCGCGGCGGCGGTGGTCAACGCGTATCCGCTGGGTGATGGTGGGCAGCAGGTCGCCGATTCGTTGCGGGCGGTGATTCATGACGACACACCCAAAGGCGGGAAGCCCGAGCACGGTTCGATCGAGTTGATGGGCAACTCGTTCAAGGATCTGGCGATTTCGGTCGACGATTTCGCCGGTGCGGTTCATGCGAATCACCTGAACGCGATCATTTCTCTCGGTTGGTTGGCTGCCGAGATGGCTTTGGCGCTTTTCAGCGGCCCAGCGGCGCCGCTTGCCGAGGCCGGGGCGATCGCGGCGACGCGGCTTGTGTTCCAGCAGATGGCGCGGTGGTTGGAGGGTCGGATCGCCAGCATGCTCGCCAGGACTTTCTTGTCGGATGCGGCGAAGCGAGTGGTGACGAAGGTCGTCTACGAGATCGTCCAGGAAGCGATCGTCGAGGTCTTCCAGGGCACCGCGCAAGAGGTGGCGGTGCAGGGCATCGTCATCGCCGAGGGTCTGAACAGCCAGGGCTGGGATACGGGCGCGATCTGGGAGAACGCCTGGGTCTCCGCGCTGGCCGGTGGTGGCGGTGGTGGTGCGGGTTTCGGATTGAACCGCGCGATGGGCCGGATCGCGCCCAGTCTGATGAACAACAACGGCGTCCGTGGGTTCATCGGCGGGTCGATCGTTGGTACGGGTGCGGGTCTTGCCGGCGCTTTTGTCGCGGCGTTGGCGACAGGGAACTGGGATCCGCGTTCATTCGTCGGTGGCGCGCTCTCCGGTGCGGGGCCGAGCGGTATTCATGGTGCCAGGGGCCAGACCCAGCACAACGGGCCGATCGACTTCAACCGGGAGCCGGTCCGGGTTGGCACCCTGCCCGGCTCCGGACCTGACGGTACGTCCCCGGTTCCCGCACCGGACGTCAACGGTGCCGATGCCGACGGTGGTGGAACGAACGGCGGCGGGGCGAATGGAGCTGGGACCAACGGCGCTGGAGCGAATGGCACCGGAGCCAATGCCAATGGCGGTAGTGGTGCTGGAACTCCGAACACCACACCGGCGTCGGCCGACACCAGCCAATATGCCGGAAACGCAGGTACTTCCGATGCCGGACCGGTGGGCTCGAGCGAGGCCGGTGGTGACTCGGCGGCGAGCCAGCAGAGCGCTGCCCCGGCCACTTCCGGTCAAGGCAATGCGAATTCCGGTGCCAACGAGGGTGATGCGAACACCTCGACCGGTGATTCCGCCGTACAGAACAGCAGCGCCCCCGCAGCGGGCGCGCATTCGGTCGCGCCCAGCGGAGATTCCGCGCAAGTTGGCACCGATTCCGCACAAGCGGGCGGGGGCTCGGCACATACGGGCGCGGATACCGCCGCGCACACGGGTCAGCCCGCCTCGGTTGGTTCGGATTCGATTGCGCCGGATGGTAATTCAGCTGCGGATGGCCACCGCGTAGCCGACGGCTCCACCCGGGAAACTTCGGCTGCCGGCGTCACCGATTCGGGGACGCCCATGTCCGGTACCGGTACGACCGGGGCCGCTGTCGGCGGAGCGTCGCCCGCGGCGCAGACGCCTGGCGTCACTCCCGTGAACGCCGGATCGGTCGGGGTGGGCACGCCCGGTGCGCCGGCGGTTGCCGGTGCCCCCGGTGCGGCCGTTCCCGGTTCGACGCCCGCGGTCGCCGGGCCGACGGCCTCGAACGTCGCCCCCGGCGCATCGTCGCCGGCGTCCTCGTCGCCCACCTCGTCCGCTGCTCCGGCGCCGCAGTCCGGTAGCGCCCCCGCGTCGGGTGCTTCCCGGCCCGCCCATGCACAAGGGAGCTCCACCGCGCTGGACGGCACTACGCGCGCCGTCCCGCCCGATACGGTCGGCGCGGCGCCGACCGGCGAGGGCTCGCCGGAGGTCGGCGCGGGCCCGGCCCGGGCGGCCGGTGTTCCCGGCGCGTCGACGGACCAGGCCGGACCGGTTCAGGCGCGAATCACGGATTCCGAAGCGCCGCAGTCCCGATCGGAGGCGGACGCGGAGGCCGCCGCGTCGAGCGTCGATCAGCAGCAGGTGCAGGTCGGCCCTGCCGACCTGGTTTCGCCCGACCCGGCGCCGACACCGCCGGACGGCACGGCGGATTCGATTTCCCGACAGCGAGATACGGACGACGCGGCCGATCAGGACGACGCTAACGCCGTGGACCCGGCCGCGGCTGCCCTCGCGCTGCCCCCGCTGCTGCCCGCATCGCCCGGCCGACCGGGACCCGCCCCGAGCAGTTCACGCCCGACCACCGACGGCGATCGGGCGGATGCCGAGCCCGACACGAGTTCGAATGCCGCCCCCGATACGCGGCCGAACCCCGACCGCGACCCCGATCTGGATCCGGATCTCGATCCCGACAGTGTGCCTGTCGCGGACTCCGCCGCCGATGCGGCCGCCGCACTTGACGCTGGCGCGGACACCGATGCCGATGCGGGCGCCAATCCCGATGCGAATACCGCCGATGACGCGGATGCCGATTCGGATGCCGACTCCGATACTGATACCGATCCAGACGCAGACTCCGGCGCGGACACGGACACGGATACGGACACGGACGTCGACACCGACCTCGATGTCGACACGGACGCCGATGCCGATGCCGATGTCGACACGGACGCCGATGCCGATGCCGATGCCGACACGGACGCTGATGCAGATGCAGATGCCGATTCGGATGCCGACGCCGACCTCGATACCGATCCAGACGCAGACTCCGATGCGGACACGGACCCTGACGCCGACGCCGACACGGATCCCGACGCGGATCCGGATCCTGACGCCGACACAGATCCCGACGCCGACAACGATTCTGACGCGGACTCCGACAACACCAACACCCGTGACCCGCGGCGTGTCCTACCCGACGACAGCCGCGAGGCGACCCGCGCGGAGATCGATGAGGCCGACGCCATCCTGAATCGGATGGAGCCGGGTCTGCGTGCGCAGGATCTGCTGCTCGGCGATTCCGACGCCAATCCCGCCACCGACGACGATGCCGCGGCGCAGGCGGACAAGAACTCCCGGCGGTGGAACGCGCTGACCGACGCCGAACGGGCCGCCCTGATTCGTGCGTATCCGGATGTGATCGGCAGAGCACCCGGCATCGACTCGCATTCCGCCGACACCGCCAACCGGTTGCAGATCGCCCGGGATATCGCGGATCTCAGCGCACGCGACAGCCTGAACCGCCAGGAACGTGAGCGACTGCGCAACCTGAGGCGCACGGTCGCCGACTTGCGGCAGGCGCAACTGCGGGCCGCGCGGATCGATCCGAACCTGCCGGTGCGCGTGCTCGCCTACGATCCGAGTGCCTTCGGTGGAAAGGGCAGGGCGCTCGTCGCGTTCGGCAACCCGGACACGGCGACGCTGGTGTCGTTGCATGTGCAGGGCAGGGACGCGACTGTGGCGGATCTCGGCGCAGTCCTCCAGGACACCGCCGCCAGGCACGCCGCGGCCACGGGCCGCCTGCGCGCGGGAGACTCGCTGGCATCCATTGCCTGGCTCGGTTACGACACACCGGGTCGGGCATCGGCGATGGTGAACTGGCGTGCGAAGAAGGCGGCGGAGCTGCTGCGGCGCGATATCGCGATCCTCGACGCGACCAGGGCGGTGGCGGGGGACAAGCCGTCCGTCAGGATCATCGCGGGCGGCTACGGTGTCGACGTCGCGGCGGCCGCGGGCCGCAAGGGCCGGTTGTCGGGCCTGGTCGGCGATATCGCGCTGGTCGGCACGCCGGGCGATCCGATTCTACCGTCGAAGCACTTCGGCGACGACGTGCGAGTGTTCGTGCCCGATGAGACCAACGGGCTCTACCACCGGTGGAACGCGCCGGAACCCCAGGGATCGAGGCCGCCGCGAGGGGTTCCGGTCGACACCATGTACCGGGTGTCCGATATCGAGTCCAACCGGGCGGGGACGGCACCGTACCTGCCGGATGTCGATCCGTCGCAACCGAATTCGCCACGTCCGGACGTGACCGAGAATGGCTGCGGACCACAGGCGCTGTGGAAGGCGGCCCAGGTCACCGGCAACCCCGCCATCACTGTTCCGGCGCCGGACAGTGTCGGCCCGGACGGCATGGACTGGCGCGATATGGAGCGGCATGCCGATGCCCAGCTGACTCCGTTGTGGAGGCGAGGGCGCCTCGCCGCATTGAACCTGCTGGGGCCCGGACGCAAGCGGACGGGGCAGCACGCGATCGCCGACGCGCTGCGGTACATGCGCGGCAAGTCCGCCGTGATCGTCATCAATCAGCAGCGCGGTAGCGTCCCCGACGGCGAACCGGGCGCGCACGCGTTCACCATGTACTGGGACGCCGACACCGAAAAGGTCATGGTGTATGACCCGCTGCGGCAACCGGACCCGTTCGAGTTCGATCCCACCAAGGTGCCGAACGCGAAGGCCACCTGGGGCATCTTCTACAACAAGAACGGCATCGCCACACGTCCGCTCGGCGACGAAGGCAGGCATGGGCTCGCGGCCGGAAGCGGCGCGCAGAACGACGATCTCGATCGGCAGATGCCGCCGCGAGCGGGCACGAGCGATCCCGCCGATCCGATGGCCGCGCTGCGGCGCCACCTCGACGAAACGCGGACACCCGAGCGACAGAGCCCGGATCCGCTGACCGACCCCGAGCGCGCTTACGTCAACGATCTGTCCACCCGTCTCGGGCTGGGGGATTCGCTGTCCAATGCCGCGGATCCGTTGCGGGCACTGGCAGATCTGGCACAGCGGGTCGCGCCGTCGCCGCAAATGTCGCCGGATCCGGGATTGCGACCCGATGTCGCGTCACCATCACCGGAAACCTTTGTACCGCAACCATTGCCGCCCGAATTGACGCAGGCGTGGCTGCTTCGTCAGATGAATGTGCCCCTCGACGCGCCGCTTCAGGCACTGCTCGAGGCGGCGATTGCCGAGCAGCAGGCTCGAACACTGTTGCGCGCAGGCGCGATCGAGGCTCTCGCCCTCGCGATCCGGTCCCCGATCGACTCCGCCGACCTGGACCTGAGCGCCGCGGAACTCGCCCACTGGGCCGGTGCGCTCGAAGTGTCCGCCGTCGATCTCGCCACCGATCGCGGCGTCGCCGAAACGTTGACCAGGCTGCGCGCGGAAACCCGTGATTTCGCCGCCACCATCGCCCAGCTGGCCGACGCACCCCCGCAGCGAGATGACTCGGGTTCCGCCAGTGGGCGGTCGCCGGAGTCCGCGTCGCGTGCGGTGGCAGTGCGCAATCGTGGTCGTTGCGCGGAGCTGTCGTTGCGGTTGATCAAGGCATTGACCGGCAGTTCGGTGATCAGGCTGCCGTCAGGGGCTGTCGGGCCGGCCGGAATGACCGCGGCCGAGGTGCAGGCCGCGGCGGGTGGGCAGCTGCGCACGGTGTCCGATCACGACGAGATCGCGCGGGCGCTGCTGGACATGCCGGAGGGGTCTTCGGCCTTGGTGGTCGATGCCTATACCGGTCCGGTGGATGAGCACGGTGTCGGTGCTCATGCCTATGTGCTCAGGCGCGAGAAGGACGGCGTCGTGGTGTACGACGCGGGCGCGAGCACCGTGCGGGGTTACCCGCCGAGGCTGCCTTCCGATATCGGCTCGACCCATATGATCCTGTTCGACGACCGCGGCGTTCCGGTGCACCCCATCGCGACAGACGGATCCGGCCTCCACCCGGCCGTGGATCTGCCAGTGCGCATCGGCCTTTCGCTCGGCGCACACTCCGATCAGGTCACTTCGCTGCTGGAGCTGACCAGAGTAGGCAGAGAAATCCTCGCCGTACTGGGGGACGGCGACATCGCGGTCGATTTCAGGCACCAGATGACCAGCGAGTTCGCCGATGGCACGTACGACTCGGAATCGGTTGTCGCCGAAGTCCGCGCCACTGAACGGGATCTCCTTCGTCAGGCGCTGACGCTGGTGCACGAAGGCGTACACGCGCAGATGGCGTGGGACGGCGAAACCAGCAACCGGTTGAACCGGATTCGCATGCTGGGCCGGGACGAGTACATCGCGTCGATGGTCCGCGAGGAAGCCCTCGCGGCCGGACGGGAGTTCGAGTTCGCTCGCGAACTACGCACGCTCGGTTACGCAGTCGACGACGATATCCGGCCCGCCGAGCGCTACCTCGCGGCCTACGACGCCAGGGCAGCGCAGGCGTCGCGCGCCGGCCTCGGCCTCACCGACGAGGAGATCCTGACCCGCGCACGGGAAGCAGGCGCGGCCGCCATCGCGGAGTACATCGCCACCTATCGGTGGGCGGATGGCAACAACTACGTCGAGTACTACGGCGCCGCATGGGACGACGTCATGACCGGCGGGTCCGATGTGCACGGGTGGAGTTCGCTCGAAGTGGAGGCGGAGGTCTCCGAGAACGCGACACGGCGGGTCGTCGCCCAACGGCGTCGGATGGAGCTGGCGGGGCAGATCAACGATCTCGCAAGCAGTCTCTACATCAACACCGTCGAGACCATCGACCCGGAACTGCGCGCGGAGACGCTGCCGAGGCTGCGCGAGGCGAACGAGCGGGAATTGGCCGAGCTGGCCGCACGGCTCGGTGTGGATCGAGCCGATGTCGGCCGGGACATGCTGCCCGACGCGGCGAGGGAGCGACGGCGCGCCGAGCTGCTCGGACGTGAACTGAAGCTTCGATTGTTGTCCGATCTCGGCGATCAGTATCACCTGCAGGGTGAGTTGATCAACCGTGCCGACACCGCCGCGAATGCCGCGGTGGCCAGGGATGTGCTCGCGTCCGAACTCGAGGAGACCGGACTCGACGGGGCGGAGACGATCACCCCGCACGTCGCGCTGGTCGCGGGAGAGCCGCCTCGGGTGGTCGTCGTCGCGCTCGAGCGCGAGCACGTCGCCGCGCTCGCGGGGGCATTGGCGGGCCGCCCGGATCTCGAGGCCGCGCTGCGTCATCCCGATCTGGATCTGCGGCTGATCGAGGTCGGAGAGCCGGGGCCGGACGCGAATGTCGAGGTGACATCGCTTCGTCGCGACGCAGGTCCCGACGTCGTCGATGAAGCGTTGAATTGGACTTCCGAGGACGAGCCCGCCGTATCGGTGGGGATGCCGGGTGATTCCGCGGGCGAGATGTCGGCGGATCGGATCGCGCGGGTCCGGCATCTGCTGGAGAGCAGCGAGATCGGCGCGTGGGCCGATGACATGCTTCGGCGCAACAACGTTCGCGTGGTGCACGAACTGGACGTCGAGCCGCGCTATTACCCGGAGCGTAGGACGCTCGTTCTCGGCTACGGGACCTCGGAGGTCCGGCAGGCCATCGACATGGTGCACGCCGCCGCCCACTTGCGTGATGCCGCGGAGGGATTGTCACCGCATCCGTTGACGACGCAGCGTGGCGACTACGTCGACGCGATGGTCCGGCAGGAGAGCCGCGCGCACGCGCTGGAGGCAGAGTTCGTCAAACAGTTGCGGGCCGGTGGACACGTCGTTCCGGTCGGCGATCTGGAAGGCGCGAGCGATGCCGCACGTCCCGGGATGGCGCGTCGGGCCCTGAATCGGATGACCGAGTTGTCGCGGCCGCGGCGCCTCGATGATCCGATGCGGGACCCGGCGCTCGACTTCGGTGCGGCAGGGATCCGGACGTATCTCGAGACTTACGACGGTGGGATCACCGACTACGTCGGCGTCTACACCAGGGATTGGAACGACGCGAACGGCGTGGTTGCCGACGGCACGGTCGCGACCGCCCTCCCCGATACCGATATCCACCAGCATGTCGATGATGCGGAGTTCGTCGAGCATTCGGATGACGACTCGCCGGATGTCGCCGACGTCTATCAGGACGCCGATGATGCGCAGTTCGTCGAGCATTCCGATGTCGGCGCTCCGCACACCTCCGAGGCGAACCGCGGCCGCTGCGCCGAACTCGCGCTGCGCCTGATCAAGCGGATGACCGGCAGCACGACGATCGAGCCGCCGAACGGTCCGGTCGGGCTCGATGGCATGTCGCGGGCGGAGGTGCAGGAAGCCGCGGGTGGCCAGCTGCGGTCCTACGCCGATCATGACGCGATCCGCCGGGCGATCCCGGAAGGGGGCTGGGCGCTGGTCATCGACGAGTATTCCGGTCCCCTGGACGAATTCGGTGTCGGTGCCCACGCCTATGCGCTCGGACCGGGGACCGACGGTTTGACCGTTCGGGATCCCGGCAAGGAGGAGGAGCACGGCTTCCCGCCATCGATTCCGCGGGAGTTGCACGGTACGTACGCCATCATCCTCGATTCACAGGGCAACCCTGTGCATCCCATCCGGGGAGAGGGCGCCGGGTATCTGCCGACGGCGGATTCGCCGGTGCGTATCGGCCGCTCGCTCGACTCGCACGCCGATCAGGTGCGAGCGTTGTTGCGCGGAACGGAGACCGGCGCGGATGTGCTTCGAGTGCTGGACGATTCGTCGATACGGGTGCAATACGAACGGGCGGCCGCGGATCGGCGCAGCGGTGGGTTCGCCGCCGACTCGTTGACGGCCACGGTGTACACCGGCACCCGTGATCAGGTGCGTCAGGCCTTGTCGTTGGCGCACGAGTCGGTGCACGCCGAGCGGTATGTACGCGGCGAGTCCGGCCATCTCGGCATGGACCGTGCGACGTTCATCCGCACCATGGTCGCCGAGGAGGCGGCGGCGGTAGCGCGGTGGATCCAGCTCGCCCGCGAGTTCCGCGCCGACGAACAGCTCGGTGGATACTTCGGCGACCGGCACTACCTCGAAGACATCTACGACGCGGCATTCGACGCGGCGCTCGCATCGGACAGCGGCACAGCGCAATCCGTCGATGCCGACGGCCTGCGTCGAGCGCACGACCGCGCGGCCGAGGCGTTGATCGACGAGATCAGAACCCATGTCTGGCCGAACGGCAGGAACTATGCCGAGTACTACGGTGCCGAATGGGACAGCGCCCGTACCGATCACGCCGGGTTCTACGACGCGCAGATCACGCGGGAACCGTCACCGGAGGCGGCCGCAGCCTTGCGGGCCGGTGCGGTGGACCGCGGCCGGGCGCAGCGCGATCTGGTCGACATCACCGACGAACTGAACAGCAGGGCAGGCGAATACGGTATCGCCGCGCACCTCGACGCCGACTCGTTGTACCGGGAGCTCACCGCGCGCCTCGGGCCGGTTCGCGACGAGATGGCCGATCCGTCGATCACGCCCGAGCGGTTGGCCGAGCTGCGGCGCACCGCGCACGATCTGCTTTCCCTCACCGACCTGACGGTGCGGCGGGAGAACGCGCAGACGGACTTCGACCAGCAGGCCGATCGCGTGACCGCGTTGGCCGCCCGCGAAGTGCTGGCCGCCCATGCTCCCGGCGCGCGCCCGCTCGGCGACCACTACGTCCATGTTCCCGGCAGGCCGAACCGGATCGTCATCGCCGGTGAGTCCTTCCAGCACCAGGCCCTTCGCAATGCCGCGGCGGCCGATCCACGGGTTCGCGCGCTCATGCGCGGCGGTCCGGTCGAATTCGAGCACATCTCGCTCGGCGTCGATGAATTCGGCCAGGTCCGAGCACGCAAGGTCGACTCGATAGATCCGCGGGTGTTCGAATCCTCCGACAGGGTCGTCGAGGAACCGGATCTGGCCGCCGCCGCGACGAGGCAGCGACTCGAGCCGATCCTGGCGGCGCTGTCGAACAGCGCGGTCGGCGGGTGGGCGCTGGAAACCCTGCGTCGTCACGGTGTCACGATCGAGCACATTTCCGGCGGTCCGGTGCGGTACTACCCCTCGCGGCGGGTGCTGGCCATCGACGCGGGCGCCACCGACGGTGAGCACATGCGCGCGATCGTGAGCGGCGCGATGCACGCCGAGTTCGCGGGCAGGCAGGATGCCGCGGTCGATGCCCGTGACCGGATGCGTTCGGAGCGACAGGATTACGTCGATCGCAAGATCGACGAGGAGACCTCGGCCCGCGTCTGGGAGATCGTCGCGGCCGTGCAGTTGCGTGGCGCGGTGGAACTCACCGCGACCGATCACGTCTACCTCGATGCCTACCGTAAGGCGCGCGAGGACGCGGCGAACGAGATCGGCGGCCCTGCCGACGAATTGGACCGCATCGCGAACCAGGCCGGTTTCGACGCGCTGCGCCCGCACGTAGCGGCGCATCGCCCCGCGGGCTCCGATCCGACCAACATCGAGTTCTACGAGCAGGCGTGGCGGGAAGCGCACGGCGGGCCCGCCGCTGCCTCGGACGACCAGCACTCCACCCCGCCCGCGGGCCGTCCGGAGTTCCGCCACGACGCTGATCATCAGGCGGAAATTAATGGGGCACTGCGAGATTCGTGGACATTGCGCCCAGGTCTTCCCGGTGAGAACGATGTACAAGGGGTGCTCGGGTTCAGTGCCGTCGGTCGCGATGCGGCGGCGGCGTTGCGCGACCTGAACGCCGACGTGCGTTTCGACGCGGACGGATCCGTCGACGTGTTCGACGGCAGGACGATGGAGGTGTCGGTCGGGGCGCGGGATCGCAGCCATCCCGCCCAGGCCGCCGCCGTCGTCCGCGCAGCGACGCTCGCCGACGCCGTGCGGACCGGTCTGCTGGAGGTCACGCCCTCGCGCGTGCGCGCCCAGGATCGGTCCGACTTCATCGCCGCGCGCGTCCGCGCCGAAGCGCTGGCACTGGGCAGGCAGGCCGAGTTCCATCGTGAACTCGAGCTGGCCGGATACGACACCGCGGCCGATCCGGTCACCGACCCGGCCGCGCGGCAGCGGCTGGAGGCGACCTACCTGTCCGCCTTCGATGCCGAAATCGCCGCGCGACAGCCTGATTCGGAGATCGATCCTGCTCTGCTCGAACGAGCGCGGCAGGCCGGCGTCGACGCACTGCTGGCGAGCGGCGAATTCGACGCACCGGACGGTTCCGGACCCGCACGCGCCCACCGGGATGCCGCGGCCGAGTTCTGGGACGCCCAGCACCGCATCACCGCACCGGACGGGCTGCGCGAATACGCGCCGACCACGCGGGACGCGGCGCGGGCACTGGAGGATATCGGCAGGAAGCGCGCAGCCGTCGAACGCGAACTCGCCCGGGTCGAGGCGGATTGGGATCGCGTGGCCGGGCGATTGGGCGATGTCTCGCGGCTGCGCGGGGACGCGGACACGCTCGATCGGCAGGACGTGTCGGCGCAGTTGCATGGGCCCGATGGCCCGCGCAAGATCGGTGCCCACATCGACCTGGCCGTGCTCGCCGAACTGACCGCACGCCATGGCGAACTGACCGAGCGGCGCCGCGCGCTCGGCGACGACCTCGCCGCGGCGGTCCGGCGAGATCTCGGCGCCGAGGAGTCGATCACGCTCCACGTGACCGAGGGCGGCGTCGTGTTCCTCGGCAGCGACGGCGACGCCCACGCGGATGTGGACCTGCCGCCGCCACCTTCGGACTCGGATGCGCGCGCAGTTCGTCTCGAGGACGACGCCGCGCCAACGGAATTGGCGGATCTGGTGGCGAAGGCCTCGGATCGGGTCGCCGCGGTGCTCGGGGATCACCGCCACGACATCGGTCGATGGGCGGCCCAGATGCTGCGGCGCCACGGTGTGCGGGTGCTCTACACCTCCGAACCGCGCTCGTATTCCGCCAGCCGGGACCACGTGGAGGTGGGGCTGGAGGAATCCTACGACCCGTCGACGAACACGGTGGTTCTGCGCGAAAGCGACAATCCGCGCCAGCGGGCCGTCGCGCTGGTCCGCGCCGCCCGCCTCGCCGAGCTGCATGCCACGTCGCCCCACGGGCCGATACCGCAACTCCGCATGTCGCGCACGGAGTACATCGACCTGATGCTGGATCACCAGGCCGACGCCGCGGCGCTGGGATTCGCGGCGAACCACCAGTTCACCGATGGGAACATGATCGGGTCCATGGCCGGTTCGTTGGCGAAGGCCTACCTCCGGGCGTTCGATCGGGCAGGCGATGTCCTCGCCAAGGCCTACCGCAATGACCCGGCGATCACCGGCCAGCTGCTCGATGCCGCCTCCCATCGAGCCGCCGTCCGGGCGGTGCGCGACAACCTCGACGAGCTGGTGCCCGAAGTCGACGGCCGGAACTTCACCCAGCGGTTCTCCGATCAGTGGTATCGCGCGCACGGCATCACCCCGGGCCCGGCCGTGCCGCTCGCCGAGACGGACGCACCCGCCCCGCCGAGGCGGCGCATCCACGCCCTGGTGGCGGAGCTCGAGCAGGTGCGTGAACTGCGTGCCGACGGCGAGGGCTCGGGCATCCCACGCAGCCCGATGGAAGAGTTGTACTCCGACGCCTACGACCGCGCGCACCGCAAAGCCGAGCGGGCACTGGTACGCAAGAAGTCCTCGCGGCCACCGGAATCGGTCGCCAGAGAGGCCGGAGAGCTTGCGATCCGCCGCCACGTCGACAAGGTGGGAATCGACAACGCCGAGCTGATCGTCGACGTCGTGCGGGCCGCTCGCACGGACGACTCCGACGACGCGCACTGGGGCAACCCACGTGCGAGCAGGACACCCGAGCCGCTCGGCGACGGGTCCGTTCCGGACGGCGCGAGCCCCGCCGACTCCGCGGCGGATGACATCGTCGCCGAGGCTGCCGACGCTTCTCCGTCGGTCCCCGTGGCCGCGCACTCCGAGCCCGATGGACTGAGCTCGTGGCGCGCCGCCGCCCCGGATCATCGGTACGCCGAGGTCTTGGAGGTGCTCCGCGGCAGCGAAACAGGCCGTGCAGCAATCGAACTGCTCGCCGAAATGCGTGCGGGCGTGCGTTTCGACGGCGGGCGGCCGGGCAGTGCCGACAGTTTCGATGGGGCGACGATGGACATCGTCGTCGGTGCGCGCGATCGCGGCCAGCAGGCGCAGGCCGCGGCGGTGGTGCGGGCGGCGGCGTTGGCGGCTGCGGTGCGCACCGGGCAGCTCGAGGTGACGCCATCGCGTATCCGGGCGATGAAGCGGGAGGCCTATATCGCCACCCGGCTGCGCGCCGAGGCCGACGCATTCGGCAGGCAGGCGCTGTTCCACCGGGATTTCGGCACTCCCGAAGTCGGCCCATCCGAATCACTGGTGGACCGCAACTACCGGAGGGAGTTGGAGCAGCGATATCTGGCCGCGTACGACTCCGCCCTCGCCGCCGCCCGGCGGCCCAGCGGAGATCTGGACGTGGAGCGGCACCGGGCGATCGCTCGCGAGGCAGGCGTCAAGGCGCTGCTGGCGACCGACTTGTTCGACTCGCCGTATCTCACCGACAGCGGCGTGCGTCTCGGTGACATCGCCGGTGGTGAGTGGGATGCCGTGCAACGCATCGTCGTTCCCGAAGGGACGGACGAGTATGTGCCGTCCACCCCGGAGGCAGCGCGCCGGGTCGAGGGCCTGATCCGCGAGCACGCGGACGTCCGGCGAGCGCAGGCGCTCGTCCAGTTCTCCTTCGATCAGACGGTCGAGCAGCGCCGCCGGTATATGCAGATTCCCGACGACTTCGATCTCGGATCCGATCAGGCATCGATCATCGCCGAACTGCGGAGCATCGCGCAGAAGCAAGCGCTCGGCGGCGACGGTTTCGTCGTCAACGCGTTGCTCACCGACCTATCCCAGTGGCATGCCCGGTTGGACGACGAGCGGGCACGGCTGGAGGGCGAGATCGCCGACGCCATCGGTCGCGACCTGCCGCAACCTACCCAGGACGGCGGCCAGGGGGTCCGACGTCCCCGTGTCCATCTCGACGAATCGGGTGCGGTGTTCGTGCGCCGACCGGACGCGAGCACACCGGAAACTGCCGAGTCCGGACAGCGGACCGTGCCGGTCGACCCCGATGCCGCCAAACCGGACGGGCTGGAGAACCTCACCGCCCCGCGCAACAAAAGGTTGTTGTTCGATCTGCGGCGCGGCGCCGGGCAGATCGGCGAGTGGGCGGCAGCCGCTCTGGCACGGCATGGTGTGCAGATCCGCTACACCGATGATCCCGCCGCGATGATCGCGCGGTCGGACGGGGACGAACCGGTGCCGGTCCACGATCGGGCGACGAATACCGTTGTCCTCCAGTACTACGACGGCGCGTCGACTCAGGTGGCGGCGCTGGTACGCGCCGCGGTCGCGGCCGGATTGCATGCCCGTGGCGCGGATCGGGCGCCGGACCGGTTGTCGCTGCACCGAAACGACTACATCGCGGCCGAGTTGGACCGCATGGCCGCCGCGTACGCGATGGACTTCCAGTACCGGCGGGTCGCCGCCGCCATTGCCGGCGAAGCGGACTACTACTCCCGTCCGACGCGCCGTAAGGGCGGGCGGCACATCGACGATCCACTGGAACTGGCGTTTCTCGACGCGTTCACCGAGGCGAGGAAGATCGCCGAGCAGATCTACGGCAAGAACAGCGCGGTGGGCCGGGACATGCTGGACGCCGCCGCCTACCGCGCGGGTCTGCGGGCCGTCCGCGCGGCCATCGAGGCATCTGGATTGCGCATCGACGGGCTGACTCCCGCCGAATATGCCGGGGCGGAGTGGGACCGGGCCCGTGGACTTCGACCCGATCTCGCGCCCGAGGGCGAAGCGGAGCTCGCGCCGGTCGCCGACGACAGCCCGCAGGCGCTCGACCAGCAGGCCCGCCGATACGTCGACGAGATCCGGGGATTCCCGGAGAAACGGGCCGAGGGTCACTACATCCCATACGGCCCGGCCGAGACCGCGTACACGGCGGCCTATGACGAGGCGCATCGCAAGGCCGAGCGCGCCCTCGCGAGCGATCCCCAGGCGCGTTCGCCGCAGACGGTCGCCGAGGCGGCTGGTCTCGCCGCCGTTCGCAAGTACGTGGAGAAGGTGGGCGCCCAGCGCGCCGAGATCGCCTTCGACGTCGTCCGTTCGGCTGACTCGATCGAACAGGACGGTCTGTACTGGGGCTCGCCGCGCATCGACCCCACTGCCGATGTACCCGAGCCGGATTCAGCGCAGCAGGCGGAACCGGTCGCCGATGACCTGGTGCGGCGTGTCCTCGACGACAAGCTGGCCGAGCGCGCCGACGGTGAACAGTTGAGCCCGAATGTGCTGCGGTTCCAGTCGGAGTCGGGCACGACCGAGTTGCTGGTGATCGCACCGAAGGGCGGGCACCTCGATGCACTGGACCAGGTGAGCCGCGACCACCCGGCGCTGCGCGACGCCCTGTGGGACGGGCACCATATTCGATACCTGGAAGTCGCGCCGGGGCCTGAGGGCAACCCGTCCACGGTCGTGCTCTCCCGCGATGTGGCCGAGGGACCGCGCCGCAACCCCTCGCTGGCCGACGCCGTCGACACATTCCTGTCGGAGTACCTGCGGTTCCGGGCCGAGGGCAGGATCAGGGAGGGGTTCGTCGACTGGATCACCCGGCTGGGGGAGGAAGGGTTCCACCTCCAGAACGAGGCCCGGCTCGCGTTCCGGATGGAGAATCGGTGGGTATCGACGCCGGTGCGCCTGAAGCCCGATTTGGTCAAGGTGGGATTCCGTGCGGCGCAGAACAATCCACGATTGCCGGAGACCGATCCCGCCGCAGTGGCCTACCGCCTGCACACGCGGCAGATTCCGCAGCCGCTCGAGCAGGTGCGCGAACCGTTGCCGAGCCCGCAGTTCATCAACAGGTTGGTAGAGGTCGGCCCGGTCCGGGTGGACATCTACCTGGAGAACGACGGCAAGGGCGGCTGGCGGGTGCCGCTGACCGGGCGCGGCGGCGGCACCGACGTGCTGGCCAGGTATTTCCAGGGCATGACCGATTCCGATCCGGATCGGTTGGTGGAAAAGATCGCTCAGAGACTTATCGACGGGACCGCCGAAATAGGCGACGGCTCGCTGCCTGAGGACACGCTCGGCCGCGACGCCGACAGGCCGCTGTCGCCCGAGCTGGACGACAACGCTGCCATGCCGGACAGCGCGAGCTCCGCTGCTGCCCCGCCCTCGGTTTCGGTGGCCACGCGCCCTGCACCTGACGGGCTGAACCGGTGGCTCGTCGGGTCGCCGGATCGTGGGTTCGCCGAGGTCTGGGATGTGCTCAGTGGGAGCGAAACCGGCCGTGCGTCCATCGAACTGCTGGCGGACATGCGCGCGGGCGTGCGTTTCGACGGTAGCCAGCCGGGCAGTGCCGATGCCTTCGGTGGGCTGACGATGGATGTCGTCGTCGGTGCGCGCGATCGTGGTCAGCAGGCGCAGGCGGCCGCGGTGGTGCGGGCGGCGGCGTTGGCGGATGCGGTGCGTGCGGGTCGGCTCGAGGTGATGCCGTCGCGTATCCGGGCGATGGACCGCGAGGCCTATGTCGAGGCTCGGCTGCGCGCCGAGGCGGACGCGCTCGGCAGGCAGGCCCTCTTCCACCAGGATTTCGGTACCCCGGAAGCAGATCCGTCCGAGTCGTTGCCTGCGCGCAACTATCGGACGGCGCTGGAGCAGCAGTACCTGGCCGCGCACGATGCCGCCATCGACTCCGCCAGGCGAGGTGACGACGGCCTCACCGAGACGCAGCTGCGTGAGATCGGGCGAGAGGCGGGCATCGAGAAACTGCTGGCGACCGATCTGTTCGACTCGCCGGACTTCGCTCCCGGCGGCACGACTCTCCGGGACAGCGCCGGTCGTGAATGGGATGATCTGCAGCGCAACGTCATTCCGGATGGTACGGACGGATATGTGCCGTCCACTCCGGACGCGGCGCGTCAGGTCGAGGGCTTGATCCGCGAGCACGCGGACAGCCGGCGGGAACAGGCGCGGATTCGGTTCGATTTCGATCGGACCGCCGGGCGGCTCCGGCGGAGTTTGCAGATTTCCGACACTGTCGATCTCGGTTCCGATCGGGAAGCGATCATCGCCGAATTGCGCCGCGTCGCGAGCCGACGGCCCGGTCTCGCCGACCTCGATATCGCCGACGCCGTGCTCGTCGACCTGTCGCGGTGGCACGCGCGGTTGGACGGTGAGCTGGCACGGCTCGAGGGCGAGATCGCCGACGCGGTCGGCCGCGATATACCGCGGCCGGGGACCACCGACGGCACGACGGTGCGCCGCCCGAGCATTCAGGTCGACGACTCGGGTTCGGTGTTCGTGCGGCCCGAGCAGGCGGACTCTCCCGAGTCGGCGGTCGACGGCACCTCACCCTATCCCGACGACCCGGCCGGATCCGGCCTCGATCAGTTGACGCGCAGCCGCCACGATTCTCTGGTCGGAAAGCTTGTCAGCCAAGCAGATCGAATCGCACCGTGGGTCCTCCGAACACTGGTGCGGCACGGTGTTGGCATTCGATTCACCGACGATCTGGCTCTTTCGGTCCGTCGCCCGGATGCCGACGACGACGCACGGTCACTCGGTTACGAGCCGCTCACCAACAGCGCGGTGATCCAGGTCGGCGATTCGCAGCACGGGCAGATCGGTGCTCTGATCCGCGCGGCGGTCGCGGCCGAACAGCGCGCGCTCGGTGTCGACGCGCAACAGGAACGGCTGACGAGGCATCGCGACGAGTACATCGCCGCGACCTTGGACCGACTGGCCGAAGCGTACGCGATGGAATACCACCATCGCCGTATGAGAGATCTCGACGATGGCACGCGGCCTTACCGTGCGAAGCGGCCGCGCGAGGACGGGCGGTTGATCGAAGACGATCTGGAATGGGCTTTCGCCGAGGCGTACTCGGCCGCGTCGAAGATCGTCGCGCCGATCCTCTACAAGAACGACGCGATCAGCTACGACATGCTCTGGGCGGCCGCATATCGTGCCGGCTTGCGGGCGGTCCGTGCGAATCTCGATGCGCTGGGCGGCCGCATCGACGGTTTGTCTCCGAGCCGGTACGCCGGGGCGGAGTGGGATCGCGCCCGCGGTCTGGACGCCGATGTCGCCTCCGCCGAAGAAGGTGTGCCCGCGCCCGATCGAGACAGCGCGGAGGCACGGGACCGGCTCAGCCGCACCCTCGCCGACGAGATCCGGCGATTCCCCGAGATGCGGGCCGACGGCCGATTCATCCCGCGCGGGGCGGCGGAAACCGCCTACACCGACGCCTACGACAAGGCGTATCGCAAAGCCGAGCGCAGGCAGTCACGCGATCCCGAGGCCCGCCCGCCCGCGTGGGTCGCCGAGGAGGCCGGGCTCGCCGCTGTCCGCAAATACGTCGACAATGTGGGCGCGGAGCACGCCGAGGTCACCTTCGACATCGCTCGCTCGGCCGATCCCGGCGAACGAGGCAGACTGCATTGGGGATTGCCCGCGTTCAGGTCCGACACCGCGGCCGACGCTCAGCCGGATGCGGATTCGAGCTCGGTATCCCAGTCCGATGTCGACTCCCAGCCGGATGCGGATTCGAGTCCGGTTGCGCAGTCCGACGCCGACGCTCAGTCGGATGCGGATTCGAGCTCGGTTTCCCAGTCCGATGTCGACTCCCAGCCGGATGCGGATTCGGGCCCGATCGCCCAGTCCGACGCCGACGATCTGGTGCGGCGCGTCATCGAGGACGAACTGCGTTCGCGCCCCGATGGTGAGCCGCTGAGCCCGAACGTGCTGCGGTTCAAGCCGGAATCGAGCACGCCCGAGTTGCTGGTGATCGCGCGCGACGGCGGGCACCTCGACGCGCTGCGCGCGGTGGGGCGCGACGATCCTGCGTTGCAGAACGCCCTGTGGGACGGGCACCGTGTTCGGTACCGGAAGGTCGAGCCGGGTCCCGCCGGCGAGCCGTCGACGACCGACCTTCTCCGCCACATCGTCGAGGGGCCCTTCCGCAGCCCCTCCCTGGAAAACGCCGTCGCGTCGATGCTCTCGGAGTACCTGGCGTTCCGGGCCGACGGCAGGATCGACGAGGGGTTCGGCGACTGGTTCCTCCGGTTGGGCGAGGACGCGTTCTACCTCGAGCAGGAAACCCGGTTCGCATTCCGAGCGCAGAACCGCACGGCCTGGCGGCCGACCGAACTCCGGCACGATCTGGTGGAGATCGGATTCCGTGCGGCGCAGAACAATCCGCGCCTTCGTGAGACCGATCCCGCCGCGGTGGCGTACCGCTTGCACACGCGCCAGATTCCGCAGCCGCCGCAGAAACCGGTCGATGCGCTACCGAGTCCGCGGTTCCGCAGCAAGAAACTGACGTTCGGCCCTGTGCTGGTGTGGATCTACCTCGAGAACAACGGCCAAGGCGGCTGGCGCGTGCCGCCGCCGACACGGAACGGCCTCGCCTCCGACGTGCTGGCCCAGTATTTCCAGGGCATGACCGATACCAACCCGGACCGGCTGGCGGAAAGGATCGCTAAGAAGCTCACCGACGGAACCGCCGATCTCGGCGAGACCTCGCCGCCCAAGGGCATGTTCGGCCGCATGAAGGGCCGACTGCCGTTCGGTCGCAAGGCGAGCGCCGAAGTCGAATCGGCGATACATCGGGTCGAGCGGGACGGCGCCGAGGCCGACGACATCCGGCTCGGGCCCGACGGCAGGCCCGAGCGTGGTGGACCGGCGAGCTACGAAGCGCCCGAGTTCCCGATGGACCCGAATGCCGATGGTGGGCAGGGGAAGCCGCCGAACCAGCCGCCCACCCCCGCGCCGTTGCCCGATGAGCCCAACGAAGGCAAGGGACATCCCGCGCCGCGTCCGGCGGCCCGGCGCGAGCATCTGTTCGAGTTCGAGGGACTGACCTTCCGACTGGATCTGACCGACAATGGCGCGGGCGCGTGGAATCCAATACTGCGCCAGGATAATTCGCCCGCACAGGAATCGGAGACCGCGCCGCAGGCGACGAACCCGAAGGAGGTCGAGACTCCGCACGCGGCGCAGAAGCCGCCCGGCTCCATCGACAAGCCCAAGTCGAAGTTCCTCGCGAACACCGCCTACCGCGACGGTTTCCAGGGCTACAACCCGAAGTACCCCTCCGGCTCCAGCCTGGACGGCGCCGGGCAATCGGTGCTCGGGTACTCGGTGGGTCTGCCGCTCACCAAGGACAGCGGGCACGGCGATGTGCTCCAGATCAAGTTCAACCCGGCGCGCATCCTCAAAGAGGGCGCGACGATGTGGAAGAGCCGCGAGTACGTCCCGATTCTGAACCGCCTGACCAGCCGCGTTCCCGACCGCGCCGCCGAATTCCAGCCGATCCGCGATATGGACGGCACCGAATACCGGCCCTGGATCGACGACACCGATGCCGAAGCGGTGCGCAAGGAACACGGTGTCGGCATCGATGAGATGCGACGGCGCGACGGCGCGGCGCAGCAGGCGAGTTCGCCCGAGTCCCAGCAGGCTGCCACCAACGAGCTCCCGCAGCCCGACCCGCAGATCCCGGTGGCGAACACCGAAGCCACCGGCACCTTCGCCGATCTGCTGAACGAGCTGGCGGGGGCCGCCGACCGCCGCCGCGAGCTGGCGGACCGGCTCGTGGCAGCCGCCCGTGACATGGGTCTTCGCCTCGATCCCGGCCTGGACGGCGAAGCGGCCCTGCACGCGGTGCGAGTCCTGCAGTATCAGCAGGCCAGGCGGATCGGTGCGCTCGCCGGGCTCGCCGAGTCCGCCGTGCGCTACGACTCGGAGAACCGGCACATCCCGTTCAGCCAGGAAGTCAGCTTCTTCGACAACGACCCGATGACGCGCTTCCTGCGCGAGATCGTGCACGCCTACGACCGGCCGACGACGCTGCTGGACTGGCAGGGGGTCAACAACGGCGGTGAGCCCGGTCGCGACTGGGGCGATCTCAGCTACACCGACCAGCCCGGCATCGACCAGGGCAAGCCGGGCTACTTCGTGAACGCGCTGCGCCGCGATCAGATCAAGGACGAGCGCGCCGTCTGGGCCCAGCTCCTGCAGGTCGACCTCCACTATCTCGACGCGCATCCGCGCGGCGCTCTCGCCGACGCCCTCGCAACCGTGTACGCCCGTACCGACGACATCGCCCGATTCGCCGAACTGGCCAACGAATTCGTGCATGCCGATGGCGACGCCGATGAACTCACCAGGCTGGTGACCGACCTGGCCCTGCGGTCCTCGATCGTCTCCGACGGCGGTTTCCTCATTCCGGATGCCGACGGCCTCGGGCTGCTGCCCGGTGTCGACGGCGGGCCGATCCGACTGATGGTGGTCGACGGTCACCTCGACCACGCCCATGTGCTCGCCTCGGCGCTGCGCGCGTTCCCGAATATCGCCGAGGTCGTCAACGACGGTCAGGTGGACGTGGTGTTCCGGGCAGCGGAGATCGCGCCCGACGGCACCATTCGGGTCGATGACAGCGAGCCCGTGCGGGTGCGGCACGCCGCTGAGCTGGTGGACGGTCGCAGGCTGGACATGACCTTCCTGCTCGACGAGGACGGACAGTGGCGCCCGGTCGTCGAGGTGGCGCCGACGACCGAAGGAGAGGGCCCGCGGCCGAAGCCCGATCTGGAAGGGCTGTCTCGCACCGAAATCGAGGCCGCGCGTAAGGAACTCGCGCATCGTCTGGGCGTCCTGGAGTCCGATCTCGACAACCCGCAGGTGCTGTCCGACCGGATGGAACAGATCCGCGCGGAGAACAAGATCAGGGCCAGCCAGATCGAAGCGCTCATCGACTACGGCCGCACCGCATGGGATATCGATGACTTCCACACCATCGGCGACGCCCGCGCGCAGCTGGCCGACCGGCTGAAGCTCGAGCCCGGCCAGTTGACACCCGAGCGGCTTGCCCAGGCTTTCGTGCTGGACAAGATCGGCTCGGCCCGCAGGCATCAGGCCGTCGAGGACCTCGTCGCCTACGCGACGCTCATGCGTGGCATCGATTCCGATGTGGTCGACGCAGCGCGGGATCGGCTCGCCGAACGGCTCGGGGTGGGCAGGCGGCGCGGCCGTTTCCCCCGGGATCTCTTCCCGCGCAACTACCGCAACGACGAGAAGAAGTACCGCCCCGACCGGACCGGCACCGATCCGAAGCGGCTGAACAAGGCGATCGCCAAGCTCGCGCGCAGACCGGCCGAGCGCGAGAACCTCATCGATGCGCTCACCGAGTACTACCGCACTGTCAATCGGCTCGACCCGTTCGATCCGGTGTCGCGCGGCGCGGACGCGGTGGACCCCCGCCTGGCCGATGTCGAATTCCCGGTACACGACAAGGCCGTCGCGCACCTGCTCGACGTGGTCGGCGATCTCGCGTCGCTGGCCGAGGCACTGCGCGGCGCCCGGGTGCTCGACGGATTCGGCATGCTCGGCGCGAACAACTCCGCGCCCGATCCGCGGCCGACGCCGAACCCGGATTTCACCAGGACCGTCGGCGTCGATCTGCCCGAACCGATTCAGCCGTCCGATACCGATGCGGAAAAAGCGGCCAAGGCCAAGCGTTTCGAGAAGGTCTACGAGATCTATCGCGACGGGAAGATCGACCAGAAGGAACGGCTCACCCCGCGGCAACTGGCGAAGGTGCAGGCCGAACTGCGCGCCGAGGTACACGGGCGGGCCGCCGATCTCGACATGCTGGCCGCGCTCAACGATCGGGCCGCGGAACTGGATCGGCAGGCGCGTCGACCGCTGGAGATCGCGCGACTGCTCGGCGAGCGTGGCGCCGCGCTCGGCCAACTCGACGCGGCCCGTGCCGAGGTCGAGGCGGCCACGGCTCGCTACCGCGCCACCGAACCGCAGGAGCGCGCCGCCGCGCTCGACGATCTGGCCGCGGCCGCGCGCAGGCAGCAGGCCGCCGACGCCGAGCTGGCGCGGGTGGACGCGGCGCTGGCCGCGACCCGTCCCACCGAACCGCCCGCCGCGCTGCCTTCCGCTGCCGACGATACGGTCGCGCACGGGGATGGGGGCTCGGGCGCACCCACGCGGCCGGAACCCGCCGCCGACGGTGGCGGCGGCCGGGTACCCCCGCAGGGGCCGCCCCCGACGCCGACCCCCGATCCCGATGAACCCTCGCGCAGGACCGATGTCGAGATCGCCCGCCGGGTGACCCAGCGGCTCGCGGCGGAGAATGCCGCCGCCGTCCGGGAATTGAATGCGGCGGACGCGGCAAGGGACGCCGCGATGGCGGGCCTGCCGGTCACCCGCGACGAGCTCGGCCCGGCCCCGGGTCAGGTGGCGAACACCATCGACCGGTTGACGAGGGCGCATCCCGAGCAGGCCGTACGCCTCGAGGAACTGCGCGGAGCCGCGCTGCGCTACCTCGCCGCCGAGTCCGAGGTGGAGGTGCTCGACGAGGCGCTGGCCCGCGCCATGCAGCGCGAAGCGCTGGCCGAGGAGGGCGCGGGTCGCATCGACGACACCGTCGGTATCGTGGCCGGTGAGCCGCCGCGCATCGTCGTGGTGGGCTGGCATACGCCCGGGAACGTGCGCGCCCAGCTCGAGGCCGAGTACCCGCTGCTGCGCCCGCTGCTCGCGCGGCCGGGAGTGGTGGTCACCCACATCGAGATCGCCACCCTCGACGACGGTCGAATTACGCACCGGCGCACTGACTTCGGCCCGGACCGGCCGACCGGCGCCGCACCGGAGGAGCGCGGAACGGGCGGCCGGTCGCCGCGTCAGCGGGCCGAGGAGCGATACCAGCGGGCGCTGCGCGATGCTCACCGTCAGCTCGGGCAGCCGCGGCAGGAGGATCCGCGGACCACCGTGTGGCCAGGTGGTGAGCAGTCGTCGTCGGGTCCTGTTGCCGAAGCGGATGATTCGACGGTCGATCTCGGTCGGCGGGAGGATCCGCGGACCAGGGTGTGGCCGGGTGGTCCGCAGTCGGAGCCGGGGTCTGCGTCGAATCCTGATGCCGAGAACGATGATCCGACGGTCGATATGAGTCGATCGGGGGTTGCTGAGCAGTCCGGTGGTGAGTCGGCGGAATCACAGCCCCCGGCGGAAACCTACGAACCGAAGCATGCTGCTCCGCAGCAAGGAGTTTCGCAGCCCGAAACGGCCGAACCGAAGCACCGCGGCCGCCCGGCGGACGAGTCCGACGCCGGACCCGACGCGTACCAGCCGAAGCACCGTGGTCTTCCTGCGGACGAGTCGCAGGAGCAGGCGCAGCCTTACGAGCCGAAGCATCGTGCGCCGCAGTCCGATGTCGCGGAATCCGAGAGTGCGCAGTCTCGGACGCTGGATCCGAGTGATGGTGCGGGGCGGCATCGTGGTCAGCCTGCTGACGAGTCGGAGTCGCAGGCGCAGGATCATGAGCCGAGGCATGGTGCGTCGCAGCCCGGCGTAGCGGAATCCGAAGGTGCACAGCCTCGGACGCTGGAATCGAGTGATGGTGCGGGGCGGCATCGTGGTCAGCCTGCGGATGAGTCGGGTGAGCAGCCCGCCTACGAGGCGAAACACCGCAGGGATTCCGCAGACGAGGAGGCCGAGGGGGAGCAGGAGCACCGTGGCGCACCGGCCCCCGAATCACAGCAGCCCGGCGAGCAGTCGAAGGTAGAAGGGCCGGGTGAGCAGCCGCAGCCCGCGCAACCAGGCGAGCAGGCGCAGGCCGGGCAGCCCGAGGCCGCTCCGTTGCCGCCGGAGGTCCAGGAGGCTCTGGATCGGCTGCGTGCGGAGCGCGCCGAGGCTGTGGCGCTTCGCGCGGAACGGGACGACATCCGGCGGACGTGTGCGGAGGCCCTCGACGCATCGGACGCGTCGTCCGTCGACGCCATGGCGCGGGCCGCGCGAGAGTTCGACGAGGCGAATGCGGCGGTGGCCGAGCTCGACGCGGAGATCGCCGAGCTCGAACTGTCGAACACACCGGAGGGCGTGTACCGGCAGCTGATGCGCGAACGCGCCGTGCTGGCCAGGGAACGCGAATTCTGGCGCGCCAAGCGCGATGACAGGTATTCGCGGTTCAGTGATCTTCCGCTGCCGTTCGGCGATGCCGCGCAGGCGCTGAACCAGTCCAATCTGGCGCGCACCCTGGAACACCTGGAAGCGAGTGTCGGCGGAACCAGGAACATCGCCGGCACCGGCGAAGAGGCCGGGTATGTGGCGCGCGAGCAGCTCGATCCCGGCGAGATCGCGCGTCGTCGCGAGCAGATTTTCAAGCTGCACGATGCCGCGTTGCGGTACAACCGCGTGCAGGCGGCGCTGGCGGAAGTGGATCGCCGGATCGCCGCGCTCGGCCGGGTCGGCATCGGGGAGCCGCAACCGCTGTCGCGGCAGGTGCGCGCCGAAGTCGACCGCCTGGCCGGGGAGCGCGCCCGCGAGGTGCTGGAGTCCAAGCCGTGGCGGCAGATGCGCGCCGATATCGCCGCACGCTTGCGGGTGAACGAGGACGATCTCGGCCCGAATGCCGTCGCACAGCAGAAGTCGCCCGAGGAGGCGCTGGACGAGGCGCTGGCGGAGGTGGCCGGTCGGACCATCAGGGTGGACCTGATGGACGAGCGCGACCGCAACCTCGACTTGCTGCGCGAGGCCGCGACGCGCGTGAACGAGGCCGACAATCGCATCGCCCGCATTCAGGGCAGGATCGCCGAATTGGCGGGAGCGGGGCGCGATTTCCTCGCCGCGGAGGGCGCGCGTCAGGTCACCGACCGGGTCGGGTTCGTCGATGGCGACCCGCAGCGGATCATCGTGATGGCACCGCGCGGCACGCTCGCCGCGCCACGTGCCGACCATGACGCCGCCCTGCTCGAGGCCACCCATCGCGATTCGCGGGTGGCGCGCGCGATGCTGTCGCGGGAGACGACGATCGAGTACCGCGAACTGGTGGCCGAACTCGATCAGCCGGTGACGACCAGGCGGCTGCGTTCGCCCTCGCGGGAATTCATGACGCTCGGCCCCGACGACGCTCCGATCCTGCGCCGGGTGCGCTGGCAGTCCGGTGAGCCGGATTCGACGACCTGGCACGAGGTCAACCCGGAGCGCCCGGAGTGGACGACCAACCGCAAGGGCCCGACCACGCCGAAGGAGTTCAAGGAGCGGGATCTGCCCGAGGGCGTGAGCGGTTGGGCGACCAATCCGTTCCAGGCGTCGGTGGTGGATCCGTTCGTGGACAACGGACCCGGCGTCAACAAGGGCCTGCTGCCCACCATCCCGGGCGGCGATCCGATCTACCCGGGCCAGACCTACGAGCTGCCCTTCGCCGACGTCTTCTACCACTTCATGCGGTTGAGCTTGGAACCGGCGAAGCTGTTCGGTTTCACCTGGTACAACGACTCCGAGCACCCGGGGCGGATCTCGCCCGGCTTCAAGGGACACCCCTGGTTCCGGAAGAAGAGCGCCGACGTCCAGCCGATGGCGCGCGAGCCCGAGCGCGCCGAGCGTGCGCATGCACCCGGAGAGCTGGCGGGCTACGACAGGAGACAGGCCGACGAGCAGCGCGCGTGGCAGCGGGTGCAGAACTGGGCCACCGAGCAGTATCGGCTGTTCCGTTCTTCCGATGGCGACATCGACCGCATCACCGCCAATCTTGCCGCCCGCCCCGAGTTCGAGGGCGCTGCGCGCGAGGTGCGTGCGGCGGAGACCGTGGATCGGATCGCGAGCGTCGTCGAGGACTACATGTCGGCGCGCAGCGAGGTGACGACGCGCAACCCCGACGACCCTGGCCCGGACCTCAGCGCCATCGTCGCGGACCTGACCGGAACACTGCGCAGTGAACAGCCCGGTGACGCGGCCAGATTGGTCGACGACATCCGTGAGGCGCTGCTCGGTCTCGAGCCGGACCGGGCCGCGATCGCCGCCGAGGTCGCGGTGCGCTTGGACAACTCCGTCCCGGCGTTCAGCCGCGAGCAGATCGCGCAGATCAAGCACCACTACATGGCGGCCGAGTACCGGCGGGCGCTGCCCATCGACGGGTCGCCCGCGCGCATGCGCCTGGACGCCGTCGCCGACGTGGCCGAGGCCTGGCTCCGGTTGATCGGCGACGAGGCGACGGCCGAAGACGTGCTCATGCTGCAGGACGCCTTGGCGGAGTCGAACTTCCTGCGCACCAACGACTATGCGTCCTGGCGCGACGCCAACCAGTACGCCGTCCGCATCGGCTTCGACTGGGATTCGGTGCGGCCGCCGTTGACCGCCTGGCGCAAGGGCATCAGGTACGCGCCCGCCCCGCTGCCCAAAGACGCTCCGCTGCCGCCGCGGCCGGATACCGATGACGACGGTCCCGCTCCGTTGCCGCCGGGCCCCGGACCCGATTCCGGGCCGAACCGTCCACCGCTGCCATCCCACAACCCCGGCCAGCTGCCGCCGGGACCGTCACCGGACGATGTCGCGACGGTGGAGCTTCCGAGTCCGGTTGGTGCGGATGATCCGGACGGCGACCCTTCGGACAACGGTGTGCCGCCGGACGACGGTGACACGAAACAGGGTCCGGCCGGTGCCATCGGTGACGACCCGACCATCGATCTCCGCCGCGGCGCCGAGAACGTCGAGCGCGACGCACACGGGCGACCAGTGGATCCGCAGGGTGAACCGCCCGTGCAGCAGGACGAACCCACACGGCCGATCCGCCGTGACGAGCAGCGGGACGAGGCGGTCGACCCCGAACGGGACGGCAGCGCCGAAACCTCCGGGGACCGCTACGAGATCGACAACCCGCAGTTCGGTGCACGCCTGCGGTACGGCTTCGAGAACTGGGACGCGGTGGTCGACGCGCTCGCCCCGCACGAGCGCGCGGTGCTGGAACGCATCGCTTCGTTGAGCGCCGACGGCAGCCGATTCCGCGCCGCGATCGACGCCGCCTTGCGCGGTGACGCGGAGCTCACGCCCGAACTGGCCGCGGCCGTGGACATTCTCGACGACGTCCTCACCCGCCTCCGCCTTCCCGACACCGCGGTGATGACCTACGTCCGGCCCGAGAATCCGCTGGACATGACCGGCGACGTGGTTGGTTCGCTGCACCGGATCGCGGAGTTCCCGCAGGTTGCGCTCGGCGAGACACAGCCGGTCGACGGCGGCCGCTTCCACCTCGAGCTGACCGTCCCCGCGGGCACGCCCGCCCTGTTCATGAACCGTTTCCTGCCGTCCGGCATGCCGGTGCCGGTCGTGATGCTCGGCCGCGGCCTGAACTGGCGTGTCGACTCGGTGCACAGCCTCGGCAACGACGGTCACTGGTTGATCCGTGCCACCGTGGTCCCCGACGCGGGCTCGCCCGTCGAGACCGGAGGCCACCGTGCGCCGGGAGATGCGCCGACGACCGGCGAGGAATCCTCCGAAGCTGCCGTACCCCAGTCCAATTCGGTGACCGGACGCGGGCTACCCCGCTCCGAATCGCTGGACTCCGACCGCGCCGTACCGTCGGCCGCCGAGCCGGGCCCGGTTCGAATCGATGACGAATGGTCGCGTATCGATGACCGCGATCGGATCGCGGCGGTGCTGCGTGCACGTCACGGGCTCGGGATCGAGGGCTTCGACCTGGACGGACTCGATATCGAGACCGCCAGGGAGGCGGCACGGGCGCTGGACGAGATGCTGTCGAAGTATCCCGAGATCGACCTGAGGAACTTCGCTTTCGGCCCGTTGCGCGGTCCGAGGTCCGACCCGAAAATTGTCGGGGAGACGGTTCCTGGCATCGGCAGGGACTTCTCGCCGGAAGCCAGACGGCGCGGGTTCTACCTCAACTCGGAGTGGATCACGATCAACCAGCGCTATGCGACGGATGCGTCGGAGCTGGCGCGATTCGCCGAAAAAGTACTGCGCAATGGTGAATGGCCCGTCGGGGCCGACCGCGTCGTGTACTCGGCGATTGTCCACGAGCTCGGCCATGCGCTGGACAACGCCGGTGAGCGGCGCGCCCAGCACCGCGCGATGGACGCGCTGCGCCAGCACTACGCGGCCACTCGACCGCAGCCCGACGCCGACGGATTCCGTAGCTGGCTCCACCAACTCAGCGGCTACAGCTTCGACGAGGACGGCCGCTTCGATCCCGCGGAAGCGCTCGGCGACGCCTTCCTCGACGTGGAACGCAACGGCGTACGCGCCAGCGAGCCCGCGCGCGTGCTGCATCGGATCCTGGTCGAGGAGGCGCGAGCTCGCATCGGTATGCCGCCGCAATATCTCGACCCAGCGCCGCACGTCGACCTGAATTCGGTCACCTTCGATCCCGACTTCGTCGCCGCGGCACGCGATCAGCTGGCGGGTCCCTCGCCAGCGGACGGACCGGCCGAGGCGACCCCACGACCGGAATCCGGCGAGCGGCCGCAGCCCAAGAAGCCGATGCGACAGCGGATCAGAGAACGGTTCGGCAGAGGAAGGGCCGAGGACGGCGATGCCGTGGCGGTGCCGGAGTCCGCCGCCGATGGGGGTGGGAAGAAGCCGCCGCAGGAGCCGCCGGTGCCGATGCCGGATCCCGATGAGCCGACCGGTGATGGCGCGGAAGGCGCTGCGCCGCAGCCTGATCAGAATGCCGATAATGCATCGGGTCCGGACGAGGACGGTGATGGCGCGGGCAGGTCGGCGCGGCCGGAGCCGACGCCGGATTCCGATTCCTCGGGTGCCGCCCGCCGGGTGCCCACCGAGCCATCCGCTCCGCCCGTCCAGCAGGGCACGCGGGACGGTGCGGCGGAAACTTCGAGAATTATTGGGGAGCAGTCGAGTTCGGCGCAGGCTGAACAAGCAGGGCAGCCGAGCTCCGAGAGTGGTGTGCCGGAATCGTCGGGCGCGCCGGTGCCTGCGGCGGAACCGACTGGAGACCCGCGCCCGGCGGGCGACGGGTCGAGGTCGCCGGAACAGGAGACGCAGCAGCCCGATCCCGCGCAGAACGGCGGCGCTCGGTCGGAGGGCGGCAGGCCGGATCGGTCCGCTGACGGGCCGCGCGCGATCGTCATCGAGTGGGATGGCCAGCAGATCCCACTCCGCTTGGTTGCCGAGGGCCGGGACGGTTGGCGACCGGAACATCCGCAGCCGCAAGCGGATCCGGACGAGTCCGGCAACCTGCCCGCAGAGCCGGAGACCCAGGAACCGCCCGCGACCGCCCAGCCAGGGGCGAAGTGGCCACTCGTGAGTAACTCGGCCGTGGTCCAAGGTCACGCCGTCATTCCGAAGCATCCTTCGCTGTCGTCCCAGGACACCGCGGGCCAAGCGCTGCTCGGGCACTTCGCGGGGCTGCCGCTGACCAGTCACGGTGCGCACGGCGAACAGCTCGGGATGAAGTTCAACCCGATGCGTTTGGGTCTGGTCTTCGAAGAACTGCGGCGCAACCGCGAACTGTTGCCTTTCCTTCGGCGTTTGACCAGCCGTACCCCGGACCAGACCGGTGACGTGCCGCCCGTGCGCAGGCGCACCGGCGAGGACTATCTGCCCTCGATCGACGAGGCGCTGCCTTCCCTGCTGCATCGGGAATTCGGGCGCGAATTCGCCGAGGAGATTGCGCGCCAGCAACGCGAGCGCGAACAGCAGCGGGCGGATCGGCGGGCTGAGAACGCCTCGGCCACCGCGCGCTCCGAACCGTTCCCCGATGGCGTGCCGCCGGGCGTCGACGGCGTATTCGGCGATCTCTTCGGTGACCTGATCGACGCCGCCCGCCGCCGGAGCGCAGCGTTCGACTGGCTGGCCGACACGGCCGATCGGCTCGAGGTCGACCTGAACGAGGAAACCTCCGAAGCCGTTCAGGACGCGCTGCGGGTGCTGCGGTACCAGCAGGCCAGGCGCATCGGCGCGTTCGTCGGCCTCTCCATCGCCGAGGCGAACTACCAGGTCGAGAACCAGCGCATCCGATTCGGTCGCGAAGTCAGCTTCTTCGACACCGATCCGATGACCCGCCTGTTGATCGAGGTCATGGAGGCCAACGGCGGGGACCCCAGCTGGCTGCGCGTGGTTCGCATCGCCAACGGTGACGCGTTCCCGCTGTGGGGTGAGCTCTACGACGCCGACGAGCCGGGTCGCAACGAGGGCATCGCTCGCTACTTCGCGGACGCGCTGAACCGCGATCAGATCCGCGACGAACGGGCGGTCTGGGCTCAGCTGCTCGACGTCGACATCGTCGACCTCGGTGCGCTTCCTCGGCTCACGATGATCGACGCGGCGAACCGGATTCGCGCCTACGGCACCGATGTCGCCGACTTCCAGTCCCGCGTGCGCCAATTCCTGCGCGCCGACGCCGAGGTCCAGGAACTGACCGGGCTGATGTCGGATCTGGCTCTGCGCTCGTCGATCATCGACGACCTTGGTTTCCTCCTCCCGGACATCGATGGTGTCGCGCTGCTGCCGGGCGACCCCGGCGGTCCGCCGCGGATGGTCGTCATCGACGGCCACGGTGACCACGAGGCCGTGCTCGGCCGGGCGCTGCGGGACTACGCGGATCTCGCCGAGGCGGTCAATGCCGGCTTGGTCGAGCCGGTCTTCCGGACGGCCACACTGGAACCCGATGGCACCTTCCATCTCACCGACGCCGATCCCGGACGGATCGTGCACCTCCGTCAGGAGATCGACGGCCGCCTGCTCGACCTGACCTTGATCGACGACGGCCAGGGCGGGTGGCGTCCGGTGCTGCCGGAACCCGCCGATTCCGGCGCGGCGTCGCAGCAGCGCCCCGCACCGAGCCGCAGCGAGATCGTTACCGCCCGTGACGATCTCGCCGCCGCGCTCGACATCCCGGAATCCGAGCGCGGTTCCGCGGCGGCGCTCGCCGAACGGCTGCGTGTGCTGCGGCTGGACAATGCGGTGCGCGCGAGCCAGATCGAGGCGGTCATCGACTACGCCCGCACGGCCTGGGACATCGACGACTTCAACAACCACACCGACGCGCGTTGGCAGCTGGCGACCCGGATCGATATCGATCCCGCCGCGATGACACCGGAGGCGATGGCGCGGGCGCTGACCGATCCGGATCTGGGCTCCGCGCGCAGGTATCAGGCCGTGCAGGACCTGATCGCGTACTGGAAGGTGGCCAGGGCCGACGACAAAGCGGTGGCCGAGGCCGCACGGGATCAGTTGGCCGAGCGTCTTGGGGTCGGCAGGCGCAGGGGCAGGTTCCCCAAGGATCTGTTCTCCCGCAATCGCAAGAACGACGAGCTCGAGTACCGGCCGGACCCGTCCAGTCTGGACGCGAAACGGCTGAATCGCGCGATTCGGCACTTGATGCGCCGACCCTCCGAACGGGAGAACCTCGTCGACGCGCTCACCGAGTTCTACCGGACCATCAACGGTTCGGATCGGTACGACCCGGTCACCCGCGGCGCCGAAGCGGTCGATCCCCGCGTCGGCGATACCGAATTCCCCGTGCACGAGCGTGCGGTCCAGCACCTGCTCGACGTCGTCGACGATGTCGACACGCTCATCGATGTGCTGGACCGGGTCGGCGACTTCGGGCCGGACGAGGTCTCCGTAAGCGGGCATGCCGCACCGAGCCGCGACTGGGCGCTGACCGTCGGTGTCGACCTGACCGCGGCCGACGCCAAGCGCTGGGCGGAGGTGTATGAGGTCTTCCGCGACGGCAGGATCGACCAAGAGGAACGGCTCACACCTGCCGAGCTCGCCGAGGTGCAGGCCGCGTTGCGCGCGGAAGTCGTTGCCCGCGCGCGTGGTATCGCCGAGCTGACCGCGATGAACAACCGGCTGCTCGAACTGGCCGAAGCCGAACAGCGACCCGCACTGATCGACCGGTTGACCGCGCAGCGCGCCGCCACGGCGCAGGAACTGGACGCGGCCGAGGCCGCGCACGACGCGATCGACAGCGGCCACCCGGGCCGGGAGACGACCGCGACCAGGTTCCGGGACGCTCGAGCCGAGCTGGCGCGCATCGATGGCGAGCTGATGCGAACCAGTGCCGCGTACCGCGAGCTGAGCGCGGAGGCCGAGGCGTCAGGGCGACCGCTGCGCCGGGCCGAGGTGATCGAGCGATTGGAAGCCGATCACGCGGCCGCGGTCCTGGAGCTGGACGCGGCGCGTGCCGAGCGCGCCGAGGCGAATCGACCCCACCGGTTCGGCGAGGCGGACCTCACCGACAACCTGGACGAGACCCTGCACGAGCGGCGGGACAGGACAAGACCGGTCGGTGCGGCCACGGAGCGCTGGGAAGCTCAGCTGAACGAGCTGGAGTCGGCGGCACGCAGATACCTCGCGGCGCGTGACGAACTGGCGCGCCTCACCGCACAACTGACGGCGGCACGCAACACCGCCTTCGGTGACGAGGGCACGCGCGCCCCGCGCCCTGCGCGTCGCGACGAGCTCGCCGACCTGACAGCCCGACGGGCCGCCGCTCTGGTCCGGGTCAGCGCCGCCCGTGCGGTGCTGGACGTCGTCAACGGCAGGCGCGGGCAGAGCGAAGCGGAACCGACCGCGGGCGTGGACGCCGAGGTGACCGGGGTGCGCACCCCGAACGCGGAGACCCAATCGCCTGCCCAGCTGGGCGAATGGCAGGCCGCGGCGCACCGGTACGACGCGGCGCGTGCCGAGCTGGCGCGCATCGAGCAGCAGCTCGAGGCCGCGCGGCGCGGTCGACCGGCGATGTCGCAGGCCGAGCGGTCGCGTCGCGTGGTGGAGCGGATCGATGCCCAGCGAGAGACCGCGCTGCGGGAGCGGGACGACGCGCGGTCGCGGCGGGCCGAGGCCATGCGCGGGCTGCCGGTCGACGAGACGGAACTGACCGATGACGCGGCCATCGACGCCATGGTCGAACGGCTGGAGGGCCGGACCCTGCCGGTCACGGAACTCGCCGAGCAGTCGGCGCGGACCCGTGCGCTGCGGGACGCGGCCGTGCGCTACAACGCGGCCGAGCAGCGGTTGACCGCGGTGGATCGGGCGCTCGCGAGGGCGATCCAGCGGCAGGTGCTTGCCGAGGCGGGCGCACGCCGGATCGATGACCGAGTCGGTATCGTGCCGTCCGATCCGGTGGTGATCGTGGTCGTCGGCAGGGACGTGCCGACCGATGTGCGCGCCCGGCTTGCCGTCGACCACCCCCACCTGCGGTTGGCTCTCGGGCGGCCGGACGTCGTCGTCCGCCACCTACGGATCGAAGAATGGGCCGACGGCCGAATCATCTGGCATCGCACAGATTTCGGAGCGAACGGGCCGGTCGCGGTCGGTTCGAGCCCGTTGCGACCGGCGGACGTGGGTGCGCAGCAGGCTCCAGATGGCCGCGCCGGACAGCGCGATGCTGGTGGCGCGCAGCGGGATCCAGGTGGCGCGGACGGCCAGCCCAGCGAGAGCGGCGCACCACGACAGCCGGGCGAGCGCGACGCCGCGGTGAACCGAGCACGCGCGGATCTCGAGCGAGCGCGTGCCCAGCGAGATGCGCTTGCGGACGCGCATTTCGATGCCGTGATGAGCTTCAGGGCTGAGATCGGGCAGCTGCGTATCGCCTCGGCCGAGCTCACCATCCAGGCGTTGCCCGCAACGCTGCGCCGACTGCTCGACGAGGGCGTGCCCCGAGAACACGTCGATCGGCTCCGTGCGGCCGCGCACAACGTCGAGCAGCAGCGCGCCGATCTGGTTGCGGCGCAAGCGGAATTCGTCGCGGCGCAGCGCCGACTGGGATTCGCGCGGGCCGGATTGCACGAGGTCCGATACGACTCCACCGCCGAGCCACAGCGAGCACCCGGCGCGGCCGATGCTGTCGACCCGCGCACGGTGCACTGGCCCGGTGGAGTCGCCGCGGAGTCTGGGGCGGAGACAGACCAGGGCGTCGACGGGCGAGCTTCGGAAGATGCCGCGTCCTCGGCAGCTGAGCCGGTCGATCCGCGTACGGTGCATTGGCCCGGGGGTGCGGTGGAGACCGAGTCCGGCGTCGGCGAGTCATCGCCGGAAGGTGTTGCGGCGCAGGTTGTTCGTCCTGCGGATCCATGGACGGTGCATTGGCCGGGTGGTCGCACGGTTGAGTCCGAGGAGGGTGCGGGCAAGGCTTCGCCGGAGGGTGCGGGGTCGTCGGAGGTCGCGCTGGTCGATCCGCGGACCGTGCACTGGCCCGGTGGTGCGGTGGAGCCCGAATCCGGTGTCGGCGAGTCATCGCCGGAAGGTGTTGCGGCGCACGCTGTTCGTCCGACGGATCCGCGTACGGTGCATTGGCCGGGTGGTCGGGCGGTCGAGTCCGAGGAGGGCGTTGGCGAGGCTTCGTCGGAAGGTGCGGGGCCGTCCGCCGTCGATCCGCGGACTGTGCATTGGCCCGGCGGTGCTGCCGCGTCCGAAGCGGGTGAGGAAGGGAGACACCCGCGTCCCGAGAAGGGAGACGACTCCGGTGCGGCGGGCGCGCCGGCGCGGCCGGGTCCGCAGCCCGGCACCGACCCCGCGGGAGCCGCGCGCACGGCGCCAACGGATTCGGGGCGGCCGGAGGCCGGTGCCGAGCGCGCGTCGAACAGCGAAGGGCCCGCCCAGGCGACGTCCGAATCCCACCGCGCCAGGGTCGCACCCGGCGAGGGCGATCCGGTTCCCGGCGACGCGCGTGAGCCGCAAGCCGCCGGGGGTGGCGGCGGGACGACGCCGCCGGGCCAGCAGCCGCCCGCAGCGGCCGAACCGCCGGATCCGCACGATCCCGGAGCGTCGCGGTCGAAACCTGCGACCGGCGAAACCCGCCCGCACACCATCGAGGTCGACGGTGAGCAGGTTCCGGTGCATCTGGTCGACGACGGCTCGGGCGGCTGGCGGGTCGAACCACCCGTCGTCCGTCCGGAGGCGCCCGCGCCCGAAGCGGCTCCGTTGCCCACCTCGGAACCGCCCGCCACGCCTGAGCGCCGCCCCAACCTGGTGCGCCGCATGTGGACTCAGCTGCGCAGCGGGTTCGCCGGGCACACACCGAAATACCCGTCCGGGTCCGGTGTGGACAGCGCTGGACAGTCGGTGGTCGCGCACGAAGCGAACGTGCCGCTGATCAAGCACACGCCGGAAGGCGATGTGCTGCAAACGAAATTCAACCCCGTGCGCATCCTCAAAGAGGGTGCGACGATGTGGCAGAACCGGGAACTCATCCCGTTCCTGAACAAGCTGACCAGCCGTATCCCGGACCATGCGGGCGACCCGCCGCCTGCCCGCTCCCGCAACGGCGAGGAATACCGCCCGTGGCTGGACGAGGCGGACTCGAGACAGGTCCGCCAGGAAACCGGCGAAGATGTCGAGGAGCTGCGCAGGCAGGCCGACGCCGAACAGCCGAAGCAAGAGCAGGCGCCCGCCCCGGAACGGGTGCGGTACGAGCCGAACCCGAATGCCACCGGCCGGTTCGCCGACCTGTCCCGTGACCTGGCCGACGCCGCCAACCTGCGCGAGGACTTGGCCGCCGACCTGATCGCCGCCGTCCGTGACCTGGGCGCCGACCTGGGGCCGGAAGTGACGCCGGAATCGGTCCGCCAGGCCTTCGAAGTACTGCGCTACCACCAGGCCCGTCGCATCGGTGCGCTTGCCGGGCTCGCCGAAGCCGCCGCCCGCTACGACGCCGAGAACCGCCGCATCCCCTACAGCACCGAAGTCAGCTTCTTCGACTCCGATCCGATGACCCGGTTCCTGCGGGAGGTCATCCACGCCAACGACCGTCCCACCACCCTGCTCGATTGGGAGGGCGTCAACAACGGTGGTGAGCCCGGCAGGGACTGGGGCGATCTCAACTACACCGATCAGCCCGGAACCGACGAGGGCAACCCGACCTACTTCGAGAACGCGCTGCGGCGCGACCAGATTCGCGACGAACGCGCCGTCTGGGCGCAGCTGCTCGGCACCGATCTCGGGCAGCTGGACGTGCATCCCCGGCGCGCGCTCGCCGCGGCGATCGATCACATCCGCGCGCAGGCCCGCGGTCTCGCGGATATCGAGCAGCAGATGCGGAACTATCTGCGGGTGGACGGCGAGGTAGCCGACTTCACCCGTCAGCTAGCCGATTTGGGGCTGCGCGCGTCGGTCGAATCCGACGGTGGGTTCCTGCTGACCGGTGTGGACGGCATCGGGATCCTGCCCGGGGAGGCCGGGCAGCAGCCCAGGCTGATGGTGTTCGACGGAGATCTGGACCACGAACGGGTGCTGGCCGATGCCCTGCGGAAGCATCCCGAACTCGCACAGGCGGTCAACGACGGACTGGTCGATGTCGTGTTCCGGATCGCGCATGCCGAGCCGGACGGGTCCATGCGCCTGCTGGACAGTGAACCCGTCGCGGTGCGGCACATTCGGCAGGAGGTCGACGGGCGCGTCCTGGACGCCACCATGGTGCGCGACGATGACGGTACGTGGCGTCCGGTCTACGACAACGCGCCAGCGGAAACCGATCAGCGGCCGCCACTACTCCCAGAAGGGTTGTCCCGCAGCAAAGTCGAGATGGCCCGGCACGAACTGGCGCACCGCCTCGGCATACCGGAAGGGGAGCTCGACAACCCCGAGGCGCTCAGGCAACGCATCGAGCAGCTGCGTGCCGAGAACGCGCTCCGCGCGGCCCAGATCGAAGCGATTATCGATTACGGCCGCACCGCTTGGGATATCGACGATTTCCACGCGCTCAGCGATGCGCGCTCTCAGCTGGCGCACCGCCTCGGGTTGGCAACCGATCAGCTGACGCCCGAGCAGGTCGCCCGGGCGCTGGTCGGGGGCGATCTGGGTAAGGCGCGCCGTCTGCAGGCCGTCGAGGATCTGGTCGACTACGCGAAACTATTGCGCGGCACCGATTCCGGTGTGGTGGACGGCGCCCGGGATCGGCTCGCCGAGCGACTCGGTGTCGGGCGTCGTCGGGGCCGGTTCCCGAGGGACCTGTTCCCGCGCAGCTACAAGAACTCCGAAATGAAGTATCTGCCGGACACGTCCGGCACCGACCCGAAGCGGTTGAACAAGGCGATCGCCAAGCTCGCCCGCAAAGAGAGCGAGCGCGAGAATCTGATCGACGCGCTCGCCGAATACTTCCGGACCATCAACGGGCTGGACCGTTTCGACCCGGTCCGCTACGGCGAGGACGCGGTCGATCCGCGCGTCACCGACGGTGAATTCCCGGTGCACGACAAGGCGATCGCGCACCTGCTCGAGGTCGTCGGCGATCTCGACATCCTCACCGATGCGCTCGAAGGCGCCGACATCCTCGACCGCTTCGGCATTCTCGGCGCGCACACCGGACCCGCACCCGAACCCCGCGCCAACCCCGACTTCACCCGGACGGTCGGCGTCGAACTGCCCGAACCGGTGCGGCCCGGCGATACCCCGGAAGAGGTGGCCGCGAAAGCCGCACGGTGGGCGAAGGTCTACGAGGTCTACCGCGACGGCAAGATCGATCAGAAGGAACGCCTCACTCCCGATCAGCTGGCCGCCGTTCAGGCAGACTTGCGCAACGAAATCGAACGCCGCGCAGACGCTCTCGAGCTGCTGGAGGCTCTGACCCGCCGCGCCGACGAACTCGAGGCCGAAGCGCAGCGCCCCGCCCGCATCGCCCAGCTCCTGGCCGAACGCGACGCCGCGACCGCCGAACGCGACGCCGCCCGTGCCGCCCTCGACGCCGCCACCGCCAACTTCCGCCACAACCCCGGCGAAGCCGCGGCATCGGAACTCGGCGCGGCAGCCAAGCGGTACACCGACGCCGAAGCCGACGTCAGCCGGGTGGACGCCGAGCTGGCCGCGACCCAGCCGGCAACTCCGCCGAATGTGCCACCGGTGGGAGGGATGCCGCCGCAAGGTCGATCGGGTATGCCGCCGGTCGACCCACGTGTGGCGTGGGCGCAGCCGGTTGCCGGTGAGGGTGGTGTTGTTTCGGAGGCGCCGGTTGATCCGCGTGTGGCGTGGTCGCAGCCAGCGGGGCCGGACGATCCGACGTTGCCGTTGGGTGTGCGGACCGAAGGCGCGGATTCGGATTCTGGTGTGACACAGCCGCAACCGGGCGCGGGAGACGGTGGCGGCGGTCGGAAGCCGCCTGTCGGGCCGCCGGTGGCCACGCCGGAGCCGGACGGGTCGGGGGATCGTCCCGATGCCGATCTGGCGCGGCGGGTGACGAACCGGCTTGCTGCCGAGAACGCCGCAGCGGTAGAGGAATTGGATGCCACGCGGGCGGCCCGTGCCGAGGCGATGGACGGGTTGCCGGTGCGCGAAGGCGATCTGGCCGAGAACGCGCTGGCGGACACCATCGCCCGGCTGACCCGCGAATTGCCGGACCAGACAACGCGTATCGAGACTCTGCGCGAAGCGGCTACCCGGTTCAACCGGGCCGAATCCGCGCTGGAGGTGCTCGACGGAGCGGTCGCGCAGGCGATGGAGCGCGAAGCGCTGGCCGAGGAAGGTGCGAACCGGATCGACAATACGGTCGGCATCGTTGCGGGCGAGCCGCCCCGGATCGTGGTCGTCGGCTGGAATTCGCCGGGTGACGTGCGCGCTCAGCTCGCCGCCGACTACCCGAGTCTGCGTCCGCTGCTGGCCCGACCGGATGTCGTCGTCCGGCACATCGAGATCACCTACGGTGACGACGGACGAATCATCCACGTGCCGAGCGACTTCGGGCCGGATGGGCCCCTGCCTGGTCCGGTCGAGCCGGGACCTCCTCCGGGAGATTCGCCCGGGTCGCCCGAGCGGGAACGTCGTTCGGGGGAGGAGCCTCAGCCGCCCACCCAGAATCCGCAGGTCGCAGCCGATTTCGAGGCCATGCGTCAGCGCGCCGAGGCGCGCCTGCAAGAGGCGCTCGACGCGATCGCGCGCCGGGCGCAGGCAGCGCGCCAGTCGCAGGACAGCGAATTCGAGCAGCGCAGCCGGCAGCTCGATGAGGCGCTGGCCGAGAACGAGCGCCGTCAGACGGAGCTGGATGGGGCGCAGGAGGAGCCGCGGGTTCAAGATCCGCAGGCTGCGGCGGAGTTCGAGGCACTGGACGGTCGGCCGGAGGTGGCGCCGCTGGTTGGGGCGGACGAGCTGACTCCGGAGGCGCGGGCCGAGCTGGAGCGGTTGCGGGGTGCGCGCGCCGAGGCGCTGGCGCGGCGGGAGGAGTTGCGGGATATCCGGCGGGTGCTGGCCGAACTGCTGGCCGAGGCGGATCCCGGAGGTCCCGAGGCGGCGGCGCTGGCGCGAGCGACCGAGCGGCTCGAGGCGGCGGAAGTCGAGGTGGCGCGGCTCGATGCGGAGATCGCTGAGCAGGAGCTCGCTGGTACGCCTGAGGCTGTCCTCCAGGAGTTGATGCGCAGGCGTGCGCAGTTGGCGGCCGAACGGGCATTCTGGCGGGCCAAGCGGGATGATCGGTTCTCCCGGTTCGTGGATATCCCACTGCCGGTCCGGAACCCGAACGAGGCGCTGAACCAGGCGAATCTGGCGAATACGCTGCAACACTTGGAGAACGGGATCGTCCGCACCCGCGATGTCGCCGGTACCGGTGAGGAAAGCGCCACGCGGGCACAGGAATTGGTCGGCCCCGATGAGATCGCCCGCCGTCGCGAGCAGATCTTCAACTTGCAGGACGCGGCGCAGCGCTTCAACGAGGCGGATTCCGAACTGGCCGAACTGGATCGGCAGATCGCCGCACTCGGCCGGGTCGGCGTCGCGGAGCCCGAACTTTCGCAACAGGTTCAGGCCGAGCTCGATCGCCTCGCCCGCGAACGCGCGCAAGCCGTGCTCGCGTGCAAGCCGTGGCGGTTGATGCGGACCGACCTCGCGCGCCGGCTCCGAGTCGACGAAAGCCGACTGGGTCCAGAGGGTTTGGGCGCCACCCTGGACGAGGTGGCGAACCGGACCATCCGCGCCGACCAGGCCGACGAGCACGTCCGCAATATCGCCCTGCTGCGGGAGGCCGCCACCCGCGTCAGCCAGGGCGAACAGCTCGTGCACCGAATCCAAGGCCAGATGGCCGAACTGGCGGGTGCGGGCCGCGAGATCCTCGACGCGCTGGGTGTGCGCCCGATCGATCCCGGCGAAGGACATCCGCGCGTCGGACTCATCGAAGGCGAGCAGCCGCGCATCATCGTGGTCGCGCCGATCGGGCCGAACGTCCATCCGCGCGTCGATCACGATGCCGCGCTCGCCGCCGCGATCCGCTCGGATCCCGCTGTGGCCCAGGCGATGACGCGCCACGAAGCCCGCATCGAGTTCTGCTGGATCGTCGCCGAGCACGATGCACCGGTGCGGATCGCGCGGATGCCGGGGCCGAACCGCGAGTTCACCACGCTCCCGGCGATGGACGGTCGCCCGCCGCTGCACATGGTGCGCTGGCAGGACGGCGAAGGCAACTGGCATTCGCTGGATCCGCGCAGCGGCGAAGCCGGCACCGGCGGCCCGACCGTACCGAAAACCTATGAGGAACGCCTGCTGCCCGAAGGCGTCAGTGGGTGGGGTATGGCGCCGGTCGAAGCGGCGATCGTCGACCCGTTCGTCGGCAACGGCCCGGGTGTCAACCAAGCGTTCCTGCCGGCCATCCCCGGTGGCTCACCGATCGACAACGGCATGCCCACCTACGAGTTGCCGTTCGCCGACCTGGCCTACAACATTCTGCGGCTCACCCTGGAACCGGCGAAACTGTTCGGCTTCACCTGGTTCAGCGATAAAGAGCATCCTGGCCGGATCAAACCGGGCTTCAAGGGGCACCCGTGGTTCCGGGCGCCGAAACGCGACGTGCAGCCGATGGCGCGGGAATACCAGCTGCCCGAACGTGCCCCGGACAACGGTGAACTGGGCGAACCGTTCAAGCAGCGCCAGCGGCAGGAACAAGAAGCCTGGCAGCGGGTGCAGGACTGGGCCAACGCCGAATACCGGCGGTATCTCGGTGACGACAGCGATATCGACACCGTCGCCAACAACCTCGACGACCATCCGGCCGCCCAAGGCGCGGCGCGTGCGGTGCGGGCCGCCGTGCTCGTCGACGTGATCGCGAATGTCATCGACGACTACACCGCCGGACTCGTCGAGGTAACGCACCGCAGCCCCGACGATCCGGGCCCCGACCTGAGCCGCGCCGTCGAGGCGATCACCGGGCATCTGGATCACGAAAGGCCCGGTGACGCAGCACGATTGGTCGACGACATCCGTGATGCCCTGATGGGCCTCCGTCCCGATCGCGCGGCAATCGCGCGTGCGGTCGCCGAACGGCTCGACCACGCCGTTCCGGCGTTCTCCCACGAGGAGATCGCCCAGATCAAGAACCATCTGATGCGCGATCAGCATCTGCGCATCGATCCGCGCGACGGCGTGCCGCGCCGTCTCCCGCTGGACCCGGTCGCCGATGTCGCCGAAGCCTGGAACCGGCTCATCGCGGGTGGCGACAACATCCTGCCCGCCGATATCCTCCTGCTCCAGGACGCTCTGGCCGAATCCAACTACCTGCGCGCCCACCCGTACGGCGCCGCCTGGCGCGACGCCAATCAGTACGCCATCCGCATCGGCTTCGACTGGGACGCCGCTCGACCACCCCTCACCGACTGGCGCAAGGGCATCAAATACGCCCCCGCCGCCCTCGGCCCCGACAACCTCCTCCCGCCACGCCCCGAAATCGACCCCAACCCCCTCCCACCCGGCCCCCGCCCCCACCTCCCACCCAACCCCGAGGGCCCGGTCAACCACACCCCGGTGCCCTCGGAAAACGGACCCGCCCAACCGATTCCGAGTCCAGATGACCCGACCGTAGAGCTGCCGTCGCCGGATACCGTCGATACTCAGCCCATTCCGCACCCGAATGGTCCGACCGTCGAACTGCCGTCGGCGGATGAAGTGGATACCCTGCCGATTCCGCACCCGGACGACCCGACGGTTGAGCTGTTGTCGGCGGATGGGGCCAATTCGGAAGTTGGCGAGGGTCAGTCGCGGCCAGACAGTGGTGCCGATTCGGAGGTCGGCGAAGGTCGGTCGCGGTCTGAGGGTTCGGCGCGGCTGGATGCCGAGGGCGGACAGTCGCGGCCTGAGGGTGGGGCGCAGGCTGAAGGTGGCAAGCGGTCGCAAGTCGGCGAGGGGCGGCCTCAGCCTGAGGGTGGGTCCGATTCGGAGGTCGGCGAAGGCGAGTCTCGGCCGGAGAGTTCGGCGCGGCCGGAGGTCGGCGAGAGCCGGTCGCGGTCAGAGGGTTCGGCTCGGCCGGACGCCGAGGGTGGACAGTCGTGGCTCGACGGTGGTGTGCAGAGCGAAGGTGGCGAGCGGCCGGAAGTCGGCGGGGGGCGGCCTCAGTCTGAGGGTGGGTCCGATTCGGAGGTCGGCGAAGGCGAGTCTCGGCCGGAGAGTTCGGCGCGGCCGGAGGTCGGCGAGAGCCGGTCGCGGTCAGAGGGTTCGGCTCGGCCGGACGCCGAGGGCGGACAGTCGCGGCTCGACGGTGGGGCGCAGAGCGAAGGTGGCGAGCGGCCGGAAGTCGGCGAGGGGCGGCCTCAGTCTGAGGGTGGGTCCGATTCGGAGGTCGGCGAAGGCGAGTCTCGATCGGAGGGTTCGGCTCGGCCGGATCGCGAGGGCGGACAATCGCGGTCCGAGGGTGGGGTGCAGGCCGAAGGTGGCGAGCGGTCGGAGAGCGGCGAAGGTGGGCGTCGGACCGAGGGGGAGCAGCGTTCGGAGGGCGGCGAGCGGCGTTCGCGGCCCGACGGTGGTGCGCGAGCCGGTCTCGCGGCCGGAAGTGGCGCGGAGGACGATCGCGACCCTCGGATGCCACCACCGGTCCCGCCGAACCCGCCCGTGCCTCCTTTGCCGCAGCCGCCGCAGCCTCCGCAACGGCCGGTGCCGCCGGTGTCGCAGCCGCCGGTGCTTCCGCAACGGCCGGTGCCGCCGGTGTCGCAGCCGCCGGTGCTTCCGCAACGGCCGGTGCCTCCGCTCCCGGAGATCCCTCAGCTGCCGCAACCTCCGCTCCCGGAGGTCCCGTCGCTGCCTGTGCCTCCGGTACCACCCGTGCCACCGGAGCGACCGGTCCCGCCGCTTCCACCATTGCCGGAGCCTCCGTCGCAGCCGTTCCCACCTGAGCCGCCGGTACCGCCGGTCTCGCCGTGGCCCGCTTCGCCGTGGCCGGAACCCCCGACGCCTTCGGTTCCGCCTGCGCCGCCGCAGTTTCCGGTCCCGTCTGCGCCGGAATCTCCGTCGCCGCAGCCGTTCCCGCCTGGGCAGCCGGTTCCATCGTGGCCTGCGCCGTCGTTGCCGGAACCGTCGGTGTCTTCGGTTCCGCCTGCGCCGCCGCAGTTCCCGGCTCCGTCTGCGCCGGAATCTCCGTCGCCGCAGCCGTTCGCCCCTGGGCAACAGGTGCCGCTGGCGACGCTGCCGCAGTGGCAGGCGCCTCCGATCCCGGAGGTTCCGGAAGTTCCACTGCCGCCGGCTCCGCAGCCGCAGGCTCCGCTACCGGAACTCCCGGAGCGCCCGGAATTGCCGCTACCGCCGGGGCAGCCGGGGTCGGGCAACGGATTCGGGTCTCCCGGTGGCTCGCCGCAGCCGCTGGAGTCTGGTCTCGACTTGCCGTCTCCGCAAGGTGACGGGACTCGTAACGGACAGGGCGGCAATGGATTCGGGGTTCCGGGTTCACCCGGGGCCGGATACTACGACGCGCCCGCACCGGTACGGCCGGATTCGCCCGCGCCGCAGTACGACTCGCCATCTAACGGCGCCTACGGCGGCGAATCCGCAGGGCAGACCGGCGATCAGCGGGCGCCGTGGCCGTCGAACGGTCATGCCCAGCCGAATGGCGTGAACGGTCACTCCGGTAACGGTTTCCCGGCCTCGAATGGTTCGCAGGCAGGTGCGATGGGAGCGCCCGGGATGCCGGGTACGGCGGCCCCGAGTGCGCCTGCGCGTCCTTCCCGGGCGGTGCCGCGTGCCTCGGTGTTCGGCAACGGGCGCGGTCCCGGCGGTGAGAGCGCGCAACCGCGGGGGAACACGATCGTCGTCCGGTCGCACACCGGGTTCGGTGAGTTCTCCGAACTGGATTTGGGTACCGGTGATCTGCGCGCCATGAACACGGGCCTCGGTCCAGTGGGTGGCGTCTACGGCACCGTCGGTGAGACACGGTTGGTGTTCTACCGTGACCGCGGAAGGCTTCTACTGCGCGTCGCCGGGCGGACGATCGACCTCGAGGCCGAGCACGTCACCGTCGGATGGGATCGAATCAACGAGCGCACAACCCGTTTCGCGCTGTCGATCGCCGGCTCCGTGCTGTGCGATGTGCGTTACCCTGCTGTGGCGCCCGATCTCGATCTCGGCATGCTGATCCGCGACGTGCTGTCCGACCCGGCTCGCCGCGAACGCATCTTCTCCGCGTGATCACCGGCCCGTCGGCCGGTTCCGTGTCTGCCGTATCCGCCACGCTCCGCGGGTTACGACATATCCTCCAGCTCCCACCGGTACCCGAATCCGCGGATGGTGGTGATCAGCCCGGGTCTGCCGAGCTTGGCGCGCAGTGCCGCCATGTGCACGTCGAGCGCCCGCGAGACCGCGGCGAACGCATCGCCCCAGATCCGGTCCATCAGCTGTTGCCTGCTCACCGCGGCCCCCGGTCGTTCCAGGAGGATGCGGATCAGCTCGAATTCCTTGTGGGTGAGCGTGATCGGTTCGCCCGCGATCTCCACCAGCCGCGCGTTCAGATCGACGCGGACATCGCCGGTGACGATCACGCGCTGCGGCGGCGGCGCGTGCGCGGTCGCGCGCCGGGTGACGGTCTCCAAGCGGGCGATCAGTTCCGCGATGCGCGGCGGTTTGACCAGGTAGTCGTCGGCCCCGGCGTGCAATCCGCGGATGACCGCCCGCTCACCCCCGCGCGCGGTGAGGATCACCACCGGTACCGAGCTGACCTTGCGCAGCTTGCGCAGCACCTCCAGACCGTCCATGTCCGGCAGCCCGAGATCGAGGACCACCGCGTCGTAGCGGTTGTGGCAGAGCAGCAGATCGCTGCCGCGCTTGATGTGATCGGCTTCGTATTTGGCTCGCAACGCCTCGAGCAGCGCGCTCGCCACCCCATCATCGTCTTCGACTACGGCAAGCCTCACGCACCGATCCTCGCAAATCGAAGGATCGGTGCGCAGGCGTTTCGGTTCCGCGTCACGCCACCGGGACTTTGGCCGTGCCCTCCTGCGTGGCGTCGTCGGCGCGCTCGGCCTCGAGGACCGAGGTCGCCGAGGTCTCCCGCATGAAGTAGTAGATGCACAGCGAGATCGCGATGCACCCGGCGACGTAGTAGAAGAACACCGATTCGTGCCCCGCCTTCTTCAGCGCGAGCGCGATGGATTCGGCCGTGCCGCCGAAGATCGACACCGTCAGTGCGTAGGGCAGGCCGACGCCGAGCGCCCGGATCTTGGTGGGGAACAGCTCGGCTTTGACGATGGCGTTGATCGAGGTGTAGCCGGTGATGATCAGTAGCGCGAGCATCATCAGGCCCCAGGCCGCGACAGGGTTCGAGGTGTGCGCGAGCACGGTCATGATCGGAACGGTGCACACCGTGCCGGTGATTCCGAAGAACAGCAGCAGCTTCCGTCGGCCGATCCGGTCGGACAGGGCGCCTGCCAGCGGCTGGATCACCACGAACGCCAGCAGCGCGATGAAGTTGATCCAGGCCACCGTGCCCTTGGAGATGCCGGAGGTGTTGATCATGAACTTCTGCATGTAGGTGGTGTAGGTGTAGAACGCCACCGTGCCGCCGAGCGTCAGGCCGACCACGACCAGGCATTCCCGCGGGTATTCCAGCAGCACGCGCAGCGAACCGCGCTTCTTCTCCGGCGCCGAGGCGTCGGAGGCGGCGGCTTCGTAGTGCGACGACTCGTCCATCCCGCGGCGCAACCACATGATCGCCACCGCGCCCGCCGCGCCGATCACGAACGGGATGCGCCAGCCCCAGCTGTTCATCTGCTCAGAGGTGAGGATGTGCTGCAGGATGATCTGCACGCCGAGCGCGGTGAGCTGACCGGCGACCAGGGTCACGTACTGGAAGCTCGAGTAGAACCCGCGCTTGCCCGGGGTCGCCACCTCCGACAGATAGGTCGCGCTGGTCGCGTATTCGGCGCCGAGCGACAACCCTTGGAGCAGGCGCGCGATCAGCAGAATGATCGGCGCGGCGATGCCGATGGTGTGGTAGCTCGGCGTGACCGCGATGATCAGCGAACCCGCGGCCATCACCGTCACCGACAGCGTCAACGCCGTTCGGCGACCGGCCCGATCGGCGTACTGGCCCAAGAGCCAGCCGCCGATCGGTCGCATCAGGAAGCCGAGCGCGAAAACCAGTGCCGATTGCAGGAGTTGGGCGGTGGAATCGCCCGAAGGGAAGAACGTCTTCGCGAAGTAGACGCTGAACGCCGCGTAGACGTACCAGTCGTACCACTCGATCAGGTTGCCTAGCGATCCTCGCATCACGTTGCCGACGACCCTGCGTTCACCGGCGGCTTGTGTCGCAGTCATGGTGTCCTCCTTCGGACTCCGCACACATATCGGGCACTCCCACTGTGTCGCCGGTCACCTGGGGCACTCCTGTGGTACGCGAAATCCCTAACCGTCCCTTAGGCAAGAGTCGTGAAGGCGTGGATGTGCAGTAGCCGTCAGAGCCCCGGGGGCTCCGTTTCCCATCGGTACCCGTAGCCGTGGATGGTGGTGATGAGGTGGGGGCGCTGGAGTTTGGCGCGCAGCGCGGCCATGTGGACGTCGAGGGCGCGGGAGATGGCGGCGAAGGCGTCGCCCCAGATGCGGTCCATGAGCTGCTGGCGGCTGACGGCGGAGCCCGGGCGTTCCAGGAGGACGCGCACCAGTTCGAATTCCTTGTGGGTGAGCGTGATCGGGGTGCCCGCGACCTCGACGGTGCGGGCTTGCAGGTCGACGCGGACGTCGCCGGTCACCACCACCAGCTGAGCGGGGGCGGTGGGGGTACCGGCGCGGCGGGTGATGGCTTCCAGGCGCGCCACCAGCTCGCCGACGCGCGGTGGCTTCGTCAGGTAGTCATCGGCGCCGGCGCGCAGACCGCGGATGACGGCGCGTTCGCCGCTGCGCGCGGTGAGGATCAGCACCGGCACCGAGCTGACCTCGCGGAGTTTGCGCAATACCTCCAGGCCGTCCATATCGGGCAGGCCGAGGTCCAGGATGACGGCGTCGTAGCGGTCGTGGGTGAGCAGCAGGTCGGCGCCGCGCCGCAGATGGTCGGCCTGATAGTCCTTGGCGCGCAGCGCCGCGACCAGGGCGTCGCCGACTCCGGGGTCGTCTTCGACTATCGCGAGTCTCACGCCCAGATCCTCGCAAATCGGAGGTTCCGTCCGCAGGGGTATTGGGTGGTGGGGGACCGGCAGGCTCGAGACCTTGACACGTTCTTAGGGAAGTCACCGCTCATGAGCGAGACGAAAACCGCCGGGTGCGGGAGAATTCCTTCCCAGCTGCTTCCTTCGAAGGAGCCGATGACCAGCACCCCGGTCCGCCATCAGCACCGCGGCCTCGTCCTGCCCTGCAAAAGACCGGACGAGGTCCGCCACGGCGGGTCCGCAAGTCCTACTTGGGGGGTGAGGGTTTCGGCGTGCCGGGTCGCTTTTCGACATCCTGTGCCAGGATGAAGGACAGCAATTCGGCTCTAGCCTGTCACCGGACGCCCTGTCGGGATTCCGGTGACGGGTGCGTGGATGAGGAGATAGCTGCACCGTGACCAGCCCAGAAGGCCCGAACGACGAGGCCCGCGACAACCAGGTCTCCGGCGATCAGCAGCCGAATCTCACACCCGAGCAGCGCGCCGACGAAGAGTTCCGCCGGGAGTTCCAGCAGGCGTTCGAGGAGAGCAGCGACAAACCCGATGTGGAGTTCTCGCTGGGTGATTCCGGGCCGGAGCCGGAGCCCGAAACCGTGGACTCGGCCGAGCAGGCCCGCGAGCTCGGCCACAATCTGGCCCGCGAACTGGCCACCGGCGCCCCGCAGGGCTGGTCCAAGCTGGACGCGGTGTTCGCTTTCACCGCGGTCGCCGAGGTCGCGCAGATCGTGTTCAGCGACGATCAGGAGCGTTCGGTCCGCATCCAGCCGTCGGAGGCGGTGCTGGAGCTGGTGCGCAGGCACCGCGAGGTGTCCGCCGCCATGGGCGACGGCCCGTGGTGGCGGCTGCTGTTGCAGTTGACGCCAGCCGGTCAGCTGGATATCGACTACGACTACGGTGACGAGCCGTTCCCGGACGATCACCTGTTCCCGGCCGAGGTGTATCAGGCCGACCTCGAAGCCAATCCGCGGGACCGGCTGCCGGTGTGGCTGGCCGCGTACGTGAGTCACGGCAACCGCCAGTCCCGCACCCCGGCGGAGGCTGCCGCCTGGGCGCGCGCGGATCGGGAAGCCGGTGTGCGCGGGACGATCTCGGAGCGCGATTTCCCGGCGCTGCCCACGCTGTGGGCCCGCTGGGCGGTGTTGGCGGCCGCGTTCGTCGCCGTCGGTTCCGAGTGGGGGCCGCGTATTCTGCCCGCGCTGGGCTGGTTCGAAGGCGCCAAGCGGGGCGGCTCGACGCTGTACATGCTGCCCGGTGGCCGGGCCGTGTTCTCCGGTGGTGTCTGGAACGCGCCCGCCTTGGACGCGGCGTACAACCAGGATGCGCAGCTGCCCGCGTACTACGCCGGTGCTCCGGCCTGGGTGGCGAACCCGGTGCTGAATCCTCGGGCCGCCAGCGGTTTGCTGTCGTTCTGCTACTGGTGGGAGGGCGGTCGCTGGTACCGCGCCGAGTCGCCGACGGCCGATCAGCTCGCCGAGGCCGTGCCTGGTATCTGGACCGCGCAGACGGTGACCAACGTGATCGCCAGCCTGGTCGCCGCCGAGGCCACCGACGGCCAGGTCGCCGCCGTGGCCACGCTGGTCTCGGCCGCGGAAGCCGGTGTGGTGACCAGGGATACGCTGATCAGCGTCTTCGGTGACGAGGGTGGCTACGATATCGACAGCGCCTTCTACCAGCTCACCATGGCCGGCGTGGCCACCACGCTGCCGGATCCGATGCCCGAGGACGAGGCCATCGATCAGGTGCGCCGCTACATTCTCGATCGCAATCTCGACACCACCGGCTATCCGCTGGATCAGCTGCGTGCCGACCGCATCAGCTGCGGCTGGATGGTCTACGTGCCGACCGCGCCGGGTGAGATCGCCATCGGCCGTGCCCTGTTCTACATCGCCGATGACGGTGTGCTGGAGCAGTCCTCGTCCTCGATCGCGCCCTCGCGCTACATCGCGGAGTTCGAGCAGCGCTTCCAGGAGCGCAACGGGATGGTCGACGCCTGACCCAGGTTGCCCGCCTGGGTTAACATCAGGGAACGGATCGATGGCCAATTCCTAACAGGTTCTTTAGCTTCTCGGCCCGGTGAATCGGCCCGCAACGTCGGCCGAGATGCCAGAATGGTCGAAAAGCTCGGCTTACCAGCTGCTTTCCGGCTGGTACGAGCCTGTGAGATGGAGGTGCGCGGTGGACGTCGAGAGTTTTGTGGAAAAGCAGCGCATCGCGGGCACCGACACCGGAAAGGTGCGCGACCGCATGGACGACCTCGCTGATCGAGTGCAGGCGCAGCTGGATTCGCTGATCGCGATCGTCAGCTCCGACCCGGTCTTCGGCAAGAAGTTCATGGATGACCCGAAGGGTCTCAAATACCAGCTCGAGGGCGCTGTCGAGGGCACACGGACCATGGCCACATCCTGGGGCAAGCTCTCCGATGGCCAGTTCCAGAACGCGAGGAACGCCGAACGCGAGGAGCAGAAGCGCCGAGAGCAGTTCGAGAACATCTGAGCCGGACCGGTTGCTGGTAGTTGGCGGGCGGTCCACTCGGACCGCCATGAGAGTTTGTGGAGTGGGTGAGAACTAGATGGCCAGACGCGATGCCGAGATCGCCGGCGTGATGGAGGAATTCCGCAGCCGCATCCGCGAGATCGCCGAGATGCAGCAGCAGCGGGTCAAGCTCACCGCCACCGCGAGCACCAGGGACCGGCAGATCTCGGTGACGGTGAACGCCAACGGGGTGATCATCCAAACCAAATTCGGCAGCGGCATAGGCGAATACAGCTACGAGGACATCGCCAAATCCATCACGCGGCTGGCCCAGCAGGCCGCCGAGGATGTGTTCGATCAGAGCAAGCAAGTCATGGCGCCCTTGGCGGAGGAGCGGGCGCGGCTGCCCAAGCTCTCCGACGTGATCCCGGGAATGCCCGACTTCCAGAGCGAGATCCCCACGGAGCCACCGGTTTCCGTCGCGCCGCCGGGTGACGCCGAGCGCGAGGACGCGCAACTGGTGTTCACCGATGTGGAGACCCTCGAGGACAAGCCCGAAACCGGAAAGGGCGTCACCGACTCGGTTTGGTGACGTGCGCGCGGTTTAGATGGGTTACTGGCATATTCCCGACGAGCTCGCCTGGGTCGGTTGGGTGGCGGGTGCGCAGATCACGCACATCGATCCCAATGACCTGGACGGGATCTCGGATGTGCTGCGTGAGGTCGGTCGGGAGATCCTCGAGCACGCCATCGGCGAGGCCGATACCGCCAGCCAATCCGTCCGCGTGTCCTACCCGCAGGGCAGTGGCGGCGAGAAGATATTCGACTCGCTCCAGAGCGTAATCCACGGCCAAGACCCGAAGCACGGCTCCATCGAGCTGATGGGCAAGTCCTTCGATCAGCTGGCCACTGCGGTCGACGACTTCACCGGCGAGGTCCACGGCAACCATTTGAGCGCGCTCTTCGCGCTCGGCTGGCTGGTGATCGAGTTGGCCTGGGCGCTGGCCGCGGGCCCGGCCGCGCCCGCCGTCGAGGCCGGTGCGATCGCTGCCACCCGTGCCGCCTTCCGGGTGATCGGCGAGATTCTGGAGAGCGCGATCGCCCGAATCATCGGTCAGCGCTTCCTGTCCGAGGCGGCGCGCACCGTCATCGCAAAAGTCGTCTACGAGATGCTTCAGGAGGGCTTTGTCGAGGTCGTCCAGAGCACCATCGAGGAAGCCGCTATCCACAACATCCTCAAGGCAGAGGGCCTGAAGTCGCAGCCCTTCGATTGGGGCGGCTACCTGAAGAACGTGGGTGTCTCGTTCGCGGCGGGTGCGGCGGGCGGCGGCGCCGGTTATGGCATGGGCCATATTCCGGCGCTCAACCGGATGATGACGAGCGACAACCGGTGGACCCGCGCCATGGGCGGTGGGCTGGTCGGTATCGGCGCGGGTGTGGTCGGTGCGACGGCCGCAGGCCTGCTGACCGGCCAGTGGACTCCGGAGTCGTTCGTCGGTGGCGGCCTGTCGGGCGCGATTCCCTCCGGTGCGTCGAGTTTCCGGGGAAATCGGCAGTACGCGGGTGCGCCCAACGTCGGCGGCGGGAACTTCAACGGCGGAAACTTCAACGTGACCCCGCCGGACGGCACCGCGCCGCCGGGCGAGCCGACCAACGGGACCGATCCCTCCAATCCCACTGGTGCCGCGGACAATTCGGGCGCGGGCAACCAGAACGGTGCCGGAAATCAGAATGGCGGCGGGAACCAGAACGGTGCCGGGGACAACAGCCCGGGCACGAACACAGCCAGTGCAGGCAATACCTCCGCACCGCCGGCCGGGCAGGACACGAACACGCCGCGGGCCGAGGCCGCCGACTCGGGCGCGGGCAACCAGCAGCAGACCGGCGCCGGACCGCAGGCGGGTCAGCAGGCGGGTCAACAGAGCTCGGAATCCGGTGCGAGCGACAGCAATTCATCGAATTCCGGTGGGAACCAGAGCAATTCGGCTCCCCAGGCGGGCGATTCGAGTTCGGCCGCCGACAATCCCAGCTCGCGGGTGTCGGATCCGGCTGCTGGAGAGGGTGTTTCGGACCCGGGTGCGAGTGTTTCGGATCCCGGTGCGGGGGCCGCGCAGGTCGACCCGGTCGCCGATCCGGGCGCGGTCAACAACATCGTCGCCGGTTCACCGCTGGCCGACACCCAAATCGGCACTGGCACAGGTATTTCGGGCGATCCCAACTCGAGCCTGAACACCGGCTCGAACACTGCCACCAACGGGGCCGGAACAACGGCGCCGGGAGCGGCCGCGCCGGGGTCGACGGCCCCCGGTGCGGGCACGTCGGCGCCGGGAGCGTCCACGAGCACGGGTGCGTCCAGTGTCGCGCCGGGCAGCTCGTCGTCCGCCCCGGGGTCCACCTCCACGTCTACGACCACGGGCCAGTCGAGCACCGCCACCGGCCAGCCGGGCGCCGGGCGGCCGTCGACGCCCAACCTGCCCGGTATGCCCCGCGCCGGGGACACCTCCGTCGCCGGTTTCAACGACGGCACTTCCGACGTCGCCCCGAGCGCCGACGCCGAGTCGACACCCGCGTCGCGCGCGGGCTCGTCCGCTCAGGCCGCAACCCCCGGCGCCGCCCCGGCCGGTCCGGTGCAAACGCAGATTTCGGATACCGAAGCGCCGCAACGGAATACCACCGTCGATTCGGATTCGGAGAGCGACGCCGACAGCCAGGTGCAGGTCACGCCGGAGGGCGGCCCGCAGGTGCAGGCGCGGACCGACAGCACCCTGGATCCGGCGACACAAAACGACACCGACGGGAATGCGCCCGCGCGTCCCCGCAGCGATCAGGACCTGGCGGCGCGGTCGGACAGCGACCAGAATGCGCCCGCGCATCCCGACACCGACGATGCGCCCGCGCGGCTGGACAGCGACGAGGATCCGGCGGCGCATCCGGATGTCGACGAGGATTCCGCGCTGGTTCTGCCGCCTCCGCCGCCCACCCTGGCAGCCCCGGCTCCGGCACGCCCCAGCATTGATCCGGACACCAGCACGGACCCCGACACGGGCACGGGCCCCGACACGGATACCGACAACGATTCGGAGCAGGCCGCCGCCATCCTCGACAGCATGGAGGGCAAGCCGAAGCCCGCCGATTTCCAGCTCGGCCCCAAGGCCACACGGGCCGAGGCGGATGCTTTGGCGCGCAAGAACTCCGAGCGGTGGAACTCGATCACGCCGGAGCAGCGGGAGGTCCTGCTCCGAGTGCATCCGGCCACCTTCGGCAACAATGCGCCGGGCATCCCCGCGCCGGATGTCGATATCGCCAACCGGATACAGATCGACCGGGAGTCGCAGAGCCTGATCGCCCGCAGCCGGTTGACCGAAGCCCAACAGGCGCGAATGGAGAGTCTGCTGGCCGAGCAACAGCGGGCGGCGACCGCCTTGGCGCAGGCGAAAGCCGAGCAGCCGCGGGCGCGGACACAGGTGGATCCGGACAGCAGGCCGGCGGAGAGGGCGGCGGCACGCCGTCAAGCCGCCCGAGAACGAGCCGAAGCCAAACGGCGGATCAACGAGGCTCGCACCGAGGCCGCGAAGACGGTCAAGCGCGTCAAGAACGAGCTCCAGAGTCTGATTCGGCAGAGCAAGCTGGACTCCGCCTCGCACAAGCAGCTGGTGAACCTGCTGCGTACTCGAGAGGCGATCGCCATGGCGGAAGGGGTGGCCCGAACCGTCGCGCCGAATACGCCGGTGTACGTCATGGCCTTCGACTCCACCGCGTTCAACGGCAGCGGCCGTGCGGCCATCGCCATGGGCGACGTCGACACCGCGACCCAGTTGTCCTGGCACGTCCCGGGCCGGGACGCGTCGCTGGCCAATATCGGCAGCACCGTGAACGAGATGGCCAGCCAGTATCAGGCGACCTCCGGTCGACTACGTGCGGGCGAGTCGGCGGCGTCGATCGCGTGGGTCGGTTATGGCACGCCGAACAAGGGCCAGTCCATGACCACCTGGCATGCCCGTCAGGGTGGCAAGCTGCTCGCCCGGGATCTGGCCGCCTTCCGCGCGACTCGAGCAGTGCTCAACGAGGGGCGGGTGGCGCAGGGGCAACCCGAGATCGCGGTCTCGAGCAAGATCATCGCGCGCGGCTACGGCGTCGACGTCGTCGAATCGTCCGGCCACAAGGGGCGTCTGAAGCGCCTGGTCGACGATGTCGTGCTCGTCGGTTTCTCCGGCGAGGAAGACCAGCCCTTGATCCGGAAGAAGCACTTCGGCGACGACGTCCGTGTGCATATCCAGGATCGCGCCAACGGTCTGTTCCACCAGTTCAACGCCCCGGAGGCCACCGGCCCGAAGCCGCCGGACAACGGCGTGCCGGTCGACCGCATGTACCGGCTGGAGAACATCGCCGCAGGCACCACCGAATTCCAAGCGCCCGACAACGAGTCGTTCCTGGACACCGATCGGCCCCCGTTGCGGGAGAACGGGTGTTCCGAGCAGGCGCTGTACCGGGCGCGCCAGCGTACCGGTAACCCGGACATCACCGTGCCGACCGATGTCGGCACGGACGGTGTATCCATGCGCCGGCTCGAAGAGCACGCCGATTCCCAGGCGACCGAGGTCAAGGTCGGCAAGCGCAAGTCGCCGCACAAGGCGATCGCCGAGGCGCTGGGCTTCATGAAGGAAAAGGCGACGGTCATCGTCGTCGACCAGAACCAAACGGTCGATGAGCATGGTGTCGGTTCGCACGCGTACGTCATGTACTACGACGCCGCGACCGGCAAGATCATGGTCGACGACCCGTACAAGTATCCGGACGGCCCGGTCGAGTTCGACCCCGGCAATCTGCCGGACGCGAAGAAGACCTGGGTCATGGTCTACGACGCGAACGGCAACTCCGTGCGCCCGCTCGCGGTGCGCCCGCTCGCGGTGGGCGCCGCCACCCAGGGCCACGACGATGACGATCGGAACCTGCCGCGGGTCGGCGACGATCAGGGCCGGCGGGATCCGATGCGCGACCTCCGGCGCTTCTTGGACGAACAGCGGCAGCAGGAGGAGCAGCGCAGGCGCGACGAAGAGCGCGGCGCCAACCAGCCTGCGCCGGAACCGGATTCGCAGCAGAACCCCGACCCCGAGGCTCAGCCCACGCCGGACCCGGATTCGCAGCAGAACCCCGACCCCGAGGCTCAGCCCACGCCGGACCCGGATACGCAGCAGAACCCCGATCCTGGTGCTCGGTCCGATCCGGATTCGCCGGAGACTTCAGACCCTGGTGCGCAGCCTGATCCGGAGGCGCAGCAAACTCTGGACCCGGGTGCTCAGCCTGATCCGCAGGCGCAGCAGACTCCGGACCCAGGTGCGCAGCCCGATCCGGAGGCCCAGCAGGCTCCGGACCCTGGTGCGCAACCCGACCCCGAGGCGCAGCAGACTCCGGACCCCGAAGCCGAATCGGCGTCCGGTCCGCAGCCGAGCCCGGCTCGCCAGGCGACGCCGACGGGCGACCTGTCCCCGCTGACCGACGCCGACCGCGACCGCTTGACCCGCCTCTCGCAGGCGCTCGGCCTCGGCGACGCGCTGGCGAGCTTCGCGGACCCGCGCCGGATCCTCGCGGATCTGGCGCAAATGGCTTGGGCGCGTAGATTCCTCGACCCGACCCCGGTCACCGGGCGCATGAACGAGCTCATGGGCCCGGCCGATTTCGCTCCGTTGAGCATCGACGAGCAGCATCTGGGCGAGCGGTACTGGAACTACTCGCCGGATCCGAGCGACCCGGATTTCGAGCTGCGGCGCGACGAAGCCCACGCCCTGCCGGTTGTCGATCCCGATACCCCGGCGCCCGCGATGCCGATCGCCGTGCCCGACGCGATCGCACCCGCGCTGGGGCCTGCGCCTGCCCGGCCCGATTCCCGCGCCCCGCATCCGCTCGCGCCGGAGTCGGCTCAGGCGCAGCTGCTGCGTCAGCTGCGCCTGAGCGCCGACCAGGTGACCCAGGAGAATCTCGCGGAAACCATCGCGGAGCAGCGGTATCGGACCATGCTGCGGGCGGGCGCGGTCGAGTCGCTCGCGGACGCCAAGGCCCGGCTGGATGCCGCCGTCGACCCGAACCAGCAGGCGGATCTCACCAAGATCGTCAACCAGTGGGCAGATCTGCTCCAGCTCTCGGAAAGCGACCTGGCTGAAGGACAGGTCGATACAACGCTGGAGCGGCTGCGCGACAACGTGCTGGCCCGCGCCGTCGCCCTGAACGATCTGGCCGATGTCGCCCAAGCGGTGCACGTGGTCGAGGGCCGGGCCACCCAGGTGGCGGAGGGCGAGACCCGCCGGTACACGGTGGTGGTGGACGGTCAGCGGGTGCCGGTGCAGCTGACCGCCGACGGTTCCGGAGGGTGGCGGGTGCGGCCTGCCGAGCCGCTGGCTCCGCCGCCGGTGCCGGGGCCGGACTCGTCGAGCGACCCCGACGCGCAACCGCAGAGCCGGTGGAAGCGGGCGATGAAGTTCCTGCGCACCCATCTCGGCAGCCACGGCACCGGCCGCCCGATCCAGTACGCGCTCGGTTCGGGGAACAACAGCGATCTCTACAACGCGTTCGGCGCGGAGATCGAGTTGCTGTCCGGTGACGCGGCGGCCGATGTCAGTGGGCTCGACTGGGATCCGGCGTTCTTCGCGTTGCAGGCGTCGAAGCTGTGGAAGGGCCGCGAGACGTTCTGGGCCCTGGCCACCGGCAACTACTCGGCCAGTCCCCGGATCGGTGATCCGCAGGCACCGGATCCGGTTGCGCCCGACGAGCGCGCCGGTATCGATGAGGACGTGGTGCCGCCGGTTCCGGACGCGGAACCGCAAGGCCCGGCGCCCGATCCCGATCTGGCGCGCCGAGGCGCGGAACTCGGCGACGCCATCGCCGCCCGCAATGCCGCCGGTATCGCGCTCTACGAGGGCGCGGACGCGCTTTCGCTGTCGCTCGCCGACCTCAGCCCCGACGCGGTCCGCACCGCGGTCGGTGAGGCGAACTACCGAGCGATGCGGCAGGCCGCGGCGGCCGCGGCGTACGCGCAGGCGGCCACGCGGTTCCACAACGAGAACGAGCGCCTGCGCTATCTGCCGACCAACGACATGCGTCCCGATCCGCTCGAGCGTTATATGCGCGAGCAGTCCATTGCGGCCGGCCTGCCCGGTGCGGACTCCGAAGCCAACGGCGTCAACAACAATCCGACGCGGCTGAAGCTCTGGTGGGATCCGGAGGGCAACCCGAGCGCGGAGGCCCGCGAGGCGTTCCGGGAGGCGATGCAGCGCGAACAGGTGCGCGCCGAACTGGGCACCTGGGCCAACCTGCTCGATGTCGATCCGGCCAAGCACAGCCCGGCCGATATCGCCCGTGCGCTGACCGCGCTGCACGACCGTGCTGCCGAATTGGCGCGAGAGGCAGCTGAATTCGCGCAACTGGCGGCCGCCTACACCGATGCCGACACCGAGTTCGCGCAAATCGCCGAGGAGATGGCGGGCGCGGCGGGGCACCGGTGGTTGCTCGACCAGGGCGGCGACCTGCTCGATCCGGACAATGTGCCGGGTATCGGCCTGTTGGACGGCAATCCGCAGCGCCTGGTGGTGATCAACGACGGCGGCGATCACGACCAGCAGCTGGCCAACGCGCTCGCCGACCCGCGCAATACCGATATCGCGCAGATGCTGACCCAGGGCGAGCTGGAGCTCGAGTACCGGGTCGCCTGGGCCGACCGCACCGGCGTCATCCATGTGGCCGAGGTGGACGCGCCGCAGGTCCGGCATTTCTCCGGTGCTGTGGATGGTCGCGGGCTCGAGCTCACCATGGTCCGCGACAACGACGACAGCCCATGGCGCGTCATCCCCAGCGAAAGTGCGCTCACGCTGCCGGACAACGGGATTCCGGTGCCCGACCCCGCCACGCTGTCGACCGCGGAGCTGGCGGCCCGCGTCGAGGACGCCGCGGCCCGGCAGGGTGTGCAGCTGGCCGATCTGGCCGGGGACCGCGTCGAGGACACCCTCGACGCGGCGCGCGCCGCGAACCGGTTGCGCGCGGTGCGGATCGAGGCCATGGCCGATCTGGCCCGCCTGCACGCGAATGTGGCCCGCTTCAACGCCTTCGAACGGGCGCTGCACGAAGCCGAGGTGAACCGGTCCGAGCTGCGCGGGCGCCCGCTCGACGCGCTCGAGGAGCTGAAGCAGCGGCATCCCGAACGGGCGGCGAAGCTCGACGCGCTGGCCAGGCTGCTGAGCCAGGACCCCGACCTGGTCGATTTCGATCCGAACCTCTACGACGCGCAGGATCAGCTGCGGCCCGGCGGCCTGCCGATGCATCACGGCGACACTCACGACCAGGTGGGGTTGCTCGTCGACGATCTGGCGGACTTCCTGGCGCTCGCCCGGCACGGCCAGACGCTGCCCGGCGAGGTACCCGGCATACCGGACCCGGACGCCGACTGGCTGCACCTGCTGGGCGTCGATCTGGACACCGCCACCCCGGCCGAGCTGGAGTCGATCTACCGGAACTTCCGGGCGGGCCGGCTCGACGCGGCCGCGCTGCGCACGCCGGAGCAGATTGCCGAGGTGCTGGCGGAACTGCGGGCCGATGTCCGCCAGGACGCCACCGATCTCGCCGCCTTGGCCGCGCTGGCCGAGACGTACTACCGCCTGCCCACCGGCGGCACCCCCATCAACCACTGTGTGCCAAGGGCTTTCGACCAGCTGGCCGTGCGACACCCGAACGTGCTCGGCGGGTTCGCCGTCGATCCCGGCCGGATCAGCGGCGTGCCGTGGGCTGAGCTGTCGGACCACTTCGGCGCCGCGCAGCCCGAGCCGTTCCTGCCGGGGGAGGAGGGCGGCGCACATGCCCGCCTGCTGACCACCTTGCGCGCGCAGGGCCAGGGCGCCTCGGCAGTGGTGATCGACCAGCGGACCACCGTCGACGACTACGGTGTCGGCGGCCACGCCTACACCGTGACCTACCTGGGCCGCGACGTCTTCGACGTGGACGGCCAGCGGGTTTTGCTCACCGATATCGATGACAACGGCCAGGAGCAGCTGTTCGACCTCGGCCCCCATGGCGGCACCGATCCACTGTCGCTGGCCGAATTGACCGGTGGCACACCGGCGGAGACCGCCGCCACTTGGGCGAGCATCTTCCAGAACGACGCGCATGTCGCGGGTCTCGGCGATGAGGGTCCGATGCCGGACGCCGACCTGCGTGTCGGCCAGGATCCGCCCGCGCCGCGCCGGCCCGAGGACCCGGTGCATCAGGCGTCGCGGTTCTTCGACGAAACACCCAGTCTGCGTACGGAACCGGAATCCGGGGCCGAGCCTTCTGCCGCGCACCTGGCCTACGCACAAGCCCTGGCCGAGCGCCTCGGTCTCGCGGAAACCCTCGGGGCACTGCCGGATCCGCAGTCCGCGCTCCAGGACATGTCCCAGATGGCGCTGGCCCGCCGCTTCCTGGACGCCTCGCCGGACGGCCTGGCCGACCAGCACATGCTGTTCCCGACGAACTTCGACACGCTCACCGCGGACGAGCAGTTCCCCGGGGAGCACTACTGGCGCTACCCGTCCGATCCGTCCGACGCCGAGTTCCTCGCCCAGCGCGACGCGGCCGAGGCGTTCCAGCGGTCGATCGGACAGCCGCCGGAAACCCAACCGGCGCCGCCGATTCCGCTCGCGGACCCGGATGCCGTCGCGGGGCCGCTTGTATCGTCGCCGGACCCGTCCGACCCGGCGCGTCCGCTCACCATGGCGCAGGCCCAGCAGTCGCTCGCCGACCAGCTCGAGCTCACCATCGAGCAGCGGGATCCGGCGAATCTCGCGACCACCGTCGCGGAGCAGCGGTATCGAATCCTGTTGCGCGCTGGCGCGATCGAAGCGCTGGCAACCGCCCTGGGGCGCCGTGACCTCGCGCTGGACCCGCAGCAGCGGACCGAGATCGACAAGATCATCGAGGTCTGGGCCGACCTGCTCGCGATACCGAACAACGGCCTGGCGCCGGCGAACCTGACCGAGACCCTGGAGCGGCTGCGGTCGGAAACGCTGGCCCGCGCGCTGGCGGTCGCGGATCTGGCCGACGTCACCCAGGTGCTGCAAGCGGGCCGGACACCGGGCGGCCCGGTGCGGATCGACCTGGAGGTCGGCGGCGAACGAATCCCGGTTCAGCTGACACCGGACGGTTCCGGCGGCTGGCGGGTCGAAAGGGCCACCCGCCTGGCCGCACCGGAGGTGCCCACCGCCGCGATCGTCAAGGCGCCGGAGGCCGCCCCGGGTGTGCTCCGGACGCTGCGGGACCTGCCGGGTGTGGTCAACCCGCAGCATCCGCCGTCGGAGCTCGTGTCGGCGGGCCAGTCGTTCACGGTGCAGAATTTCGGTCAGCTGGCCGACAGCGAGTTCTGGGGGAACTTCGAGGCCAATCCCGCGTTGACCGCACGCGAGGTGGTCAACCTCAAGCGCAACTGGCCGAAGATCAAGGCATTCCTGCTCAGTCAGGTCACCTCCGCGGAATCGCACGGGCCCGTCTCGCGCACCGGCGATGTCTACGACTACGCCCGCGAGGACGCCGACCCGCAGAAGGTCAGCGAGAGCGAGGCCGAACTCCGCCGTCTCGGGCTGGCCGACCGCTTCCTCGCGGGACCACCGGTGCCGCAGGCCGGTTCGGTGTCGACCACGGGGCGCGCAGCGGACCGCACGCTGGAGCCGCCGGTCCCCGCCGACGCCGAGCACACCCCTTCGGTGCCGGCCCACGACGATCTCGCCGAATGGGGCCAGGAGGTCGCGCAGGCCGCGCAGGAGCTGGACGCGCAGGCGCGGGCGCTGCTGGCGCTGGCGGGCCCGCTCGGCATCGAACTGCCGGATCTGAGCTCGGAATCGGTGCGTGCCGCCGTCGCGCAGGCGCGGTATCTGCTGACTCGCGAGGGTGTTTCGACGAAGGCGTTCGAGGCCGCGCTCGCCCGATACGACGCCGAGAACGCGGATATCCCGTTCCGGACCGATATCGATCTGTCGCATCTACTGCCTGCCGCGGTCGTCAACCGCCCGAGCCCGCTGGAGCGGTACGCGGCCGAGGTCGCCGCGGCGACGAGTGGACGCACCGGCACCCTGCGCTGGACGGGCGTCAACAACAACATGCAGGGCGGGCGCATGTGGTGGGATCTGTCGCACCGCGATACCCCGGAGGGCCGCAGGTTCTTCGAGGAGGCGCTGCGCCGCCACCACATCCGCACCGAGCTGGACCAGCGCGCGCACCTCCTCGGAGTCGACCCCGAGAACCCGAATGTGCTGGCGGAGCTGCAGACGCGGCTCACCGACCTGCAGGACGCCGTCACCGCCTTCCAGCGGCAGGCGCAGCAGTTCCTCGACGCCGACGACAATTTCGGCCAGTACGCCGAGGTGATGGCGAATATCGCGGGCAGCGAATGGATCCGGGTCAGCGGCGGGTTCCTGATCGATCCGGTCAACCATCCGGGCATCGGGCTGGTCGGGTCCCCGATGAAGCTCGTCGTCATCGACAACGCCATGAATCATGATGCGGCACTCGCGAAGGCGCTCGCCGATCCGGCGAATTCCGAGCTGGTGGAGCTGATCGACAACGGCAGTCTCGAGGTCGAGTACCGCGTGGCCTGGCCGCGTGAGGTCGGCGGTACCTGGCGGGTGGCCACCGCGGCGGTGGATTCGCCTGCGGTACGCCATATCTCGGAAGACTTCGACGGCCGGAACCTAACCGTCACCATGGTGCGCTACGAGGGCGGCCCCTGGCAGACGGTCACCGATCCGGCGCAGGCGGAGCCGAGTGGCCCGGCGTTGGATCTGTCCCGGATGTCGCGCGGCGAAATCGAGTCCGCCATCACGGAATTGGTGGGCCGCCTGCCGATCGGCCGCGTCGATCTGACCCCGAGCCAGATCGACGCCACCCTGGAGCGGCTGCGTTTCGACAACGAGGTGCGCGCCGCCCAGATCGAGGCGCTGGTGGAGTACGCACGCACCCTGCACGCCCTCGACGCCTACCACCAGCTCGACACCGCGCTGAACAAGCTGGAGCTGAGCCGGGCCGACCTGGCGACCCACCCCAAGGCAACGCTGGAGGCGCTGAAGACCGCGAAACCCAAGCTGGCCAAGGAGATCGACGCGCTCCTGGCGAAGCTGGAAGCCGACCCGGAACTGTTCGCCCGGGATCCGCGGGTGGCCGACGACATCGCCCCGATCAACCTGGCCGACGCCCCCGCGCACCTGGCCTCGCTCATCGCGGACGTCGATGTTCTGCTCGTGCAGCTGCAACTGGCCGGTCCGACCACTGTGCCGGGAGTGCCGGTGCCGGACCAGGATTGGGTGCGCCTGCACGGCGCCGACATCTACAACACCACCAACGCGCAGTACAAGGCGGCCTTCGGCAAGTTCAAGACCGAGAAGTTCGCCGACCTGTTCGTCCGCGACCCCGGCACATTGACCGCGCTGCAGCAGCAGCTGCGCGCCGAGGTCCACCAGACCGCCGCCGAGATCGAGGCCCTGTCCGCGTTGGTGACCTACTACACCAGCGAGATCGATCCCGTCGGTCCCGCCGCGATCAACACCTGTGTCTCCGATTCGCTCAGCCGTGTCCTTGCCGACCAGGGCAATATCGTCGATGTCCCGATCCCCCTGCCGAACAACCTTTCCGGCCGCGACTGGCAGGACGTGCAGCCGATGCTGCGCGGGGCCCAGCCGGGCGCGTTCGACAACAGCGACGCGCGCAGCCACCTGAAACTGATTCAGGCGCTGCGCGAGCAGGGCGGCCCCGGCGCGATCGCCTGGGTGCTGGACGAGCGCTGGACCCCCGACGCGCACGGTGTCGGCGCGCACTCCTACACCGTGAAGTACTTGGGCGGCAATCAGTTCGAGATCGACGGCCGCCGCGTGACCTACGACGAGATCGGCTCCAAGCGCAGCAACCTGGAATGGTTCGTCGCCCCGGACGGCACCCGGGTCTCGCTGGCCGATCTCACCGGCGGTAGCCGCTATGAAACCAAAGCCACCTGGGCCGTGGCCTGGAAAGCCGGTCGGCAGGTGGCGAACTTCGGCGACCTCGACGCCGCACTGCCCGCCGCCGATCTCGCCATCGGCCAGACGCCGGACCCGAACGCCCCGGTTCCCGCGCATCGGCAGCCACCGGCCAACGCGCCGCCGAGCCCGGCGGCCGAGGTGGCTCGGTTGCGTGCCGAGATGGCCGCCGCGGTGGCCGGCGAAGCCGACCTGCGCGCCGAGATCGCGGATCTGCGGCAGCAGGCCATGGCCGCGCAGAACGCCGGCGATCGTGAGCTGGCCAGTAGCTTGGCGACCGACATCGAGCAGCGCGTTGCGGCAACCGGTGCGGCGGAGGCCGCGCGCGCCGCGGCGGTCGAGGTGTGGCAGACCTCGATCACGCAGCAGGGCAGCGACCTGCAAGCCCGCATCGACGCGCTCGAAGCGCAGCTGGCCGCTCACCTGGGCGGCGGCACCGAGATCGCGCAGTTCCGCTCCGATATCGACCTCGTGGACAACCTCGAGGCCGCGTTCCAGCTGCGGGACCGCGTCGAGACCGCCGAGCAGGTCCAGCGGACGCTGGAAGCGCAGATCGAACGCGGAAAGGCGTTGCAGGACAAGCTGCGCGCGGGCATCCGGCTGCTCGAAGCCGACACGGTCGACACCCCGGAGGCGGAAGCGGCCCGGAACCAGGATCTGGCCGCCGCCCGCGCCAAACTCCGGCAGGCGACGCACGCACTCAGCGAGGTGGAGAGCTCGCTGGAACTGCTGCGACAGAAGCTGCCGCCGGGTGATCTGACCCTGCTGAAGTCCGCGCTGACGACGGAGATCATCTCCGCCACCAATGCGCGGGCCGCGCTCGCCCAGGTCTTCCAGATCGGCGATACGGACCACCTGAACCCGCGGTACCCGGGACCGCGGGAACCGGGGGCCGAGCTGGTGCAGCAGTTGCGCGAGGTTGCCAAGCAGCTGAAAGACGCGGAAGCGCAACGGAGCGAGCTCGCCGAGCGGCAGGCCGCGCTGGACGCGATGAACGACCTCGGCCTGCTGCCGATCTCGGAGCGGGTCGGCGTGCGGCCGGCCGCGCAGCCTACGGGACTATTCGGGGACAGCGAGATCGTGGTCGTCGGCACGGACACCGACGTCAACCACTACCGGCAGGCGCTGCAAGCGACGCTGTCGGCGCGGACCGACCTGAATCTGCTGCTGGGCATGGCGAAGTCGGACACCACGCCGCTGACCGTGCGGTTCACCCAGGTACAGCTCGACGCGCAGGGCCACTACCAGAGCACCGTGGATCTGCCGTCCACCGATGCCGAACCGACCCAGCGCGCGGGCGCCTGGGAGCCGGGCAAGCACCCGCGTAAGTGGGAGAAGGAGAAGTGGACCGACCCGCAGCCGCCGTTCCTGTTCAAGGTGTCGATGGTGCCGACCTTCGACAAGATCATGGCGGGGTTGCACGAATTCGGACCGGGTGAGGTTCCGGCATTCCTGTTCCCGCAGAACTTGCCGTTCTCGAAGACGATCTACAACGTGCCCGAGGGCGTGAACGCCTGGACCTCCGATCTCGGCCTCAACCTGTTCCACCTGCGCATCCTGGCGCTGGGCATCATGGACCGGATCCCGGGCCATACATGGACGAAGAATCTGATCCAGAACCGGCCCTGGATCGGCAAGTTCGTCCTGTCGGCCACCCGGTGGCTGCCCGCCAACACCGCGCACGGCAAGTCGATCGAGCTGCCGCTCTCCGCCGACTTCGCCACCAGGCATCCGGCGTTGGCCTGGGCCATGGCCGATGTGGCGCAATGGATTCCGGCGGTGCGCAACGGGCGCTGGATCCAGCTGATTCCGATGGTGCGCGGCACCCGCACCTATGGCTGGCTCGATACCAGCCAGCCCGATCCGCAGGCGCTGCACAACCCGGAACTGGCGACGCCGCAACTGAATTCGGAACAGGCGCGGTTGGACGGTGCGCACACGCTGCCCTACACCGGCGAGAGCGTCGAGATTCCGGAGACGCTGCGGCAGCGCTGGGCCGACAACGAAGCCGAACGGGCCGAGCTGCGGGAGCGGACCGAGGCCGCCTACGAGGGTTTCGAGCACAACCGGGTCTTCGAGGCCGACAGCAACCTGGCACAGATCGCCGACCGTGCCCTCGCCGATCCGGATCGTTACTCCGGCGGCGACCCGAAGCGCTGGGTGCGCGGCAAGGGCAATGCCTGGGTGCGCGACCCCGACGGTTCGACCATGGCCAAGCACGGCGACGGCTCGACCTGGCTCAAAGACCATGCGGGCAACCTGCGTTCCCGCGACGACGTCATCGAGACACTGCGCCAGGTGCGCGACTACCTGCTGCGCAACACCGAGATCCCGCAGAACATCGACATCGCCGCCATGTGGCAGCGGTTGCTGTCCAACCAGGCGGTGCGTGAGGACATCGTCGGGATCGAGGCCGCGCTCGCCTCGATCGAGTTCATCGCCCAGCACCAGGGCGCTTCTGCGCAGCAGGCGACGGCGGCGGCGAAAGCCGCTGGCTACGACTGGGATCAGCGCCCGCGCCATCCGCGCAAGCGCACCCTGTGGCAGCGCCTGACCGGTGCGCGCCCGACACCGCTCGGGTTCACCTCCGAGATCGACCCGATGGCCAACGATCCGGCGCGCACCCGCCGGTTCGGCAGCACGCTGTACTACGGCGTGCAGGGGCTCGGCCATATCCGAGATCAGGTGTCCGCCATCATGTCCGGCTGGCCGGCCGCGAAGGTCGAGACGGCACTGGACGAGGTGACCGATCTCGTCGCCTTGGCGACCCAGTCCCACCACGGTGATCACGGCATCGCCCGCGGCGGCGTGCACGTCTCGGCGCGGGTGACCGGCGAACCCGGCCTTGGCGTGCTCGAGGTGACGATCGTCTCCGACGGCGACGGCACCCTCGGCCCGCAGCGCTACCTGCTCGACGAGCACGACAACAACTGCGTGCAGCTGGCGGGCGAGCACGTCAACGCCGCCCAGGGCGGTGTCGTCACCGATGCGGATCTGCTGGAACCCTCGACGCTGGCCGGTGTGCGGTTCGGTGACCTGGTCCCGGCGCTCAACGGCGCGCCACTCCAGGGTTTCGCCACCACCGCCCAGACCAGCGGCCACGCCCGCCTGGTCCAGGGCCTGATCAACGCGGGCCCCGGCACCACCGCCTACGTCATCGAACAGCGCGGCACCCCGGACCGGCACGGCGCCATCGGCCACGCCATGTCGTTGCACTACGTCGGCGAGGAAAACGGCAGGCACGTCTTCGAACTCAACGGCGAGCGGGTCACGCTGAACCGGGTCGAGAACGGCCGCGAATACTTCGACGCCCCGGTGGCGGCCCTGCCCAGCGGACGGCCCCAGCAGATCTCCCTGGCCGATCTCGCGGGCGGCACCCGCGAGGGCACGGTCGCCCTGTGGGCCACCGCCTACCAGAACCAGCAGGCGATCGTCCTGGACACCGGCGACGTCAACGCGCCCCAGCCCGGCGACGACGTCTACATCGGCTCGAATCCGGCCGACCGATCCGGTGATTCGCGGGACGCGGAGCAGTCCGACACCGAGCAGGACAGCGACGAGGCTACGGCTGAACCCGAGCAGCAGGCGCCACCGGAGGGGTGGATTCTGTCCTCGGAGATGCCCCGTACCGCGATAACGGTGACGCGTGAGCTGATGATCGAGGGACAGTCGGCGGTGCTGGCGGATCCGAGCCGGGCGCGGGAAATCATCGCCGAGATCGGCGAGCGGTTCCTGGTGTCGAACGCGCCGGAGAAGGTGCACGGGCCGGAGCGACTCATCCAGGACATCTTCCCACCGCAAGAGCTTGCGTACCTGCGGTATTCGCTGGAGCGGTCGATCGCCTCCGGGGTGCTGCAATACAAGCTGACCCAGACCGCGTTGCAGCAGATGATGGCGCATCCGGAGCGAATCGCCGTCGCGGTGCGTGGCGACTACACGACCACCGAGCCGGACTACTACGCCTCCACCCTGCGCGAGGACTACGTGATGGTCGGCCACGACGGCTACCCGCGCGATTCCGGAATGCACGCGTTCATGCAGGCCGCGGTCGAGCATCTGACCGCGACCTGGCCGCTGATGTCCGACCCGGTGTGGGCAGAGCTCGCCGCGATCAAGGAAGAACGGTCCGCCGACCGCAAACCGCTGCTGGAGGCGATCCCGGCGAATCGGCGCCAAGAGCTGGATCTGCCCGCGCATTCGGTCGGCGTGTACAACGCGCAGGGTGACAAGACGGTGCTCAGCGCGGCGACCAATATGGAGAGCATCGCGCTGGTGCTGCGCGGGTTCCTGACGAGTCTGTCCGAGCACGCGGACGTGATCACGGGTTGGTCGTGGGCGAGCATTCAGCACGCCTTGTTCCAGTTCACCAGCCAGTTCAGCGTGATGGCCGGTGTCACCTTCAGCACTCTGGGCCAGTTCACCGCGCCGCGGAACCCACCGCAGTTCGCCATCGAGTTCGATGTCCCGAACCAGAAGATCACCAAGGTGCGAATTACCGGCGAAACCATGAAGACTCGCCGCGACACCCGCAACGGCGTGTGCCCGGGCTTCGTCGGGATCAAGCCGGACGGCCAGGCCGTCGAACCGATCGAGCAGCTCCAGCAGTCCTTCGACGAGCGCGAGATTCCGACGAAGGGTCACAGCTCGGGCTCCAATATCGCCATGCGCCTCGGCGGTTTCCTGCTGCCGCTGCTCGGCCGGGACTACCCCGCGCTGCGGGTGCTCATGAACCCGGCGCTGAGCGAGTACAACACCGGCATCAACACCTGCTTCGTGGATTCGATGACGCGGGTGGCCGACGACCAGAACACCCCGGATCGGCCGAACGTCGTCACCGTGCCCGCCCTGGATACCCGCAACCTGTCGGGCATCTCGTGGTCCGATGCACAGCCGAGCTTGCACGGCGCCGTGGCCGAGGGCTTCGATCACCCCGGCATGTCGGCGCACGCCAACCTGATCGACGGTCTGATGCATCGCGCCGGGCCCGGGTCGATCGCCTGGGTGCTCGATCAGCGCACGACCGAGGATCGCCACGGCGTGGGCGCGCACTCCTACGCGGTGAAGTACCTGGGCGAGAACAACTTCGAGGTCGATGGCGTTCCGGTCACCTACCAGCGCACCGACGATCACGGCGTGGCTTGGTTCACCACTCCGGCCGGTGACAGCGTCACGCTGCTGGACCTGACCCATGCCACCCCCGAGGAAACCGGGAGCACCTGGGCGGTGGTCTGGCGCGACGGCGAAGTCGTCGAGAACGTCGGCGATCGCACTGCCGCGCAGCCCGACGCCGTTCTGCGAATCGGTCAGACGCCGGACCAGAACTCGCCGGTCCCCGCGCACCGGCAGCCGCCTGCGCACGCGCCGCCGCCCGCGCAGATTGCCGCGTTGCGTGCCGAGATGTCCGACGCCCTGGCTCGCGAGAGCGCGGACCGCGCGGAATCGATGCGGTTGTTGGCGCAGTCGCGGGAGGCGAGCGAGGCTGGTCGTCCTGCGGACGCGCAGGTCCTGTCGACGCGGGCCGAAGAATTCACCGAGACAGCGGAACTCGCGAAGGCGGAGGCCGAAGCGGCCCGCGCCGCCGCAGTGCAGGCGCACGAGGACACGCTGAACCTGACCGAGGCGCAGACGCGGGCGCGGCTGGTGGACCTGGGGACGCAGGTCGCCGCCTTGCAAGCACAGCTGGACGGCGAGCTGGGCGGCGAGACCGAAAGTGCCCAATTCCGCACGGATCTGGAGCTGGTCGACAACCTGACCGCGGCGTTCGCGCTACGCGATCGGGTGGACCTGGCCCAGCAGCTCGAGCGCACCCTCGGAGAGCAGATCACCCGCGGCCAGGGTGCGGTGCAGACGCTGCGCCGAGCCATCCGCGATCTCGAAGCGGAACCCGTTGACACGCGGGCGTCCTCGCGCGCAAAGCAGGCGGATCTGGCTGTGCTGCGGCTGAAGTTGCGCGACGCGCTGCATGCGCTGGCACAGTTGGAAGCCACGCAGACGGCGCTGCACGACAAGACGCCGCCCGGGCCGCTGATCGAGCTGCGCGCCGCGCTGACCCAGGAGATCCTGGCGGGCACGAGGTCACGCAACGCCCTGGCCGAGGTCTTCCAGATCGTCGACGACAACCAGCTGAACCCGGAATACCAGGGTCCGCTGGAGCCGGGCACCCAGCAGATCCAGCAGCTGCGCGCGCTGATCAACCAGATGCAGGAGCTGGAAGCCGAACAGAACCAGCTCACCGAGTACCTCGACCAGCAGATCGCCGAGCGGCGGGCCGCGCTTGCCGCGCTGGACGAGCTGGGCATGCTGCCGATTTCCGATCGGGTGGGTGTGCGGCCGTCGCTCAGCCCCACGGCTACGAACTCGCAGACGGTGGTCGTCGGCACCGACACCGATGTCAACGACTACCGCCAGGCCCTGTCTGCTGCGCTGCCGCCGCAGACGGACGTGAGCCTGCTGCTGGACATGGCGAAATCGTCGGTCATTCCGGTAAATGTGCAGTTCCGTCAGATCGAGGTCGACGCCGACGGTACCTACCAGCAGTCGGTGGCGTTGCCGTCCACCGACGCCGAACTCACCGCGCGGGCCGGTTCGTGGGATCCGGCCAAGCATCCGCGTAAGTGGGAGAAGGAGAAGTGGACCGACCCGCAGCCGCCGTTCCTGTTCAAGGTGTCGATGGTGCCGACCTTCGACAAGATCATGGCGGGGTTGCACGAATTCGGACCGGGTGAGGTTCCGGCGTTCCTGTTCCCGCAGAACTTGCCGTTCTCGAAGACGATCTACAACGTGCCTGAGGGCGTGAACGCCTGGAGCTCGGACGTCGGCCTCAACATGTTCCACGCCCGCATCCTGGTCATCGGCATCCTCCAGCGGATACCGACCCATCCGTGGGCGAAGAACCTGATTCAGAACCGTCCGTGGATCGGTCGGACCATCCTGCGCGCCACCCAGTGGCTGCCCGCGAACACCGCGCACGGCCAGTCGGTGCAGCTGCCGCTGTCGGTGGACTTCGTGAACCGGCATCCGCAGGTGGCCCAGGCCATGGCCGATGTGACGCAATGGATTCCGGCCGTGCGCGACGGCAAGTGGATCCATTTGATCCCGGTGCTGCGCGGCACCCGCACCTACGCCTGGTTCAACGACGGTCAGCCCGACCCGCAGGCTCTGCACCGCGAGGAGCTGGCGCCGCTCGCGCTGAACTCCGAGCAGGCGCGTCTGGACGGCACGACCGCATACCCGTACACCGGCGAGAGCGTCGACATCCCGGAGTCGCTCGCCGCTGAGTGGCGCGCCAATGATTCTGCGCGCCAGCGGATTCAGCAGGAGACCGACGCCGCCTACGCGGACTTCGAACACAATCGCGTCCACGAGCACGACAGCCTGCTCGCCCAGATCGTCGACAACGCGCTCTCGGATCCCGACGCCTACTCCGGCGGCGACCCCAAGCGCTGGGTGCGCGGCCCGGGCAAGGCCTGGGTGCGCGACCCCAAGGGCACGCACATGCCCAAGCGTTCCGACGGGTCGACCTGGCTGCGTGATCACGCGGGCAACACCCGCACCCCCGACGAGGTGGTGCGGAACCTGAACCGGGCGCGCGACTACCTGCTGCGCAATTCCGAGGTCAACCAGATCGCCGACGTCGTCGCGATGTGGAACCGGTTGATCGCCGGACACCCGGTGCGCGAGGACATCATCGCGCTCGAGGGCGCGCTGTTCGAAGCGGAGTTCCAGGCGCGCAATCCGAAGGCGACCGGGCATCAGGCACATGCGGCCGCCAAGGCCGCGGGCTACGACTGGGACGCCAACCGCCCGCATCTGCCCGGCAAGCGCACGCTGTGGCAGCGGCTCACCGGCCGCCGCGCCGACCCGCTCGACTTCACCTCCGGGCTGGACCCGAACGTCAACGATCCGGCGCGCACCCGCCAGTTCGCACTCCCGCTGTACTACGGCGTGCAGGGCCTGGACGGGGTGGACAGCAGGCTGCGCGCGGTCATGGGCGGTTGGCCCTCGGCCAAGGTCGACCAGGCGCTCGCCGAGGTGAAGGACATCGTCCACCGGGCCACCCGGTCCTTCACGACCAACGACCACGATCTGGCCCGCGGCGGGGTGCACGTCTCGGCGCGTGTCACCGGCAGGCCCGGCGAGCAGGTGCTTGCGGTCACCGTCGAGGTAGACGGTGACGGCGCCTTCCCGCGCACCAGGTACTACCTCGACCAGCACGACAACGACTGTGTGCCGGTCGCCGCGCGGTTCGTCAACCAGGCGCAGGGCACCACCGTCACCGACGCCGATCTGCTCGAGCCCTCACTGGCGGGTGTGCTGTGGAGCGATATCGTGCCCGAGCTCAACGGCGCACCGGTGCAGGGCTTCGTCTCCGACGCCGACTCCACCGCCCACGCCCGCCTCGTGCGCGGCCTGCTCGACTCGGGCCCCGGCACCACCGCCTACCTCTTCGAACAGCGCGCGACCGCCGACCGTCACGGCGCCATGGGCCACGCCGCCGCTCTCACCTACATCGGTGAAAATGCGGACGGCACGCACACTTTCGAGCTCAACGGGCACACCGTCATCCTGAACCGGGTCGACCCCGACGGCCGCGAATGGTTCCAGCGGCCCGCACCCGCAGGCACCCGTGAACTCACCAGCGGCACCACCACGACCGAGGTCTCGCTCGCCGACCTCGCCGGCGGCCGCACCGACCAAACCGTCGCCCTCTGGGCCACGGTGTACCAGGACGGCCAGGCCATCCAGCTGTCCCCCGAGTTCACCGACCCGAACGCGGCACCGCCCGCCGATGATGTCTCCTTCGGCACGAGTTCCTCGGTCGACGCCGTGATCGCGGCCAACTTGGCCGCGCTCGGTATCGACACCGAGGCAGGGCGGCTGCTCGAGGCGGCGCTGCTGCTCGAGGAGCGGTATCTGGCCATTGCCGTGATCGCCGAGCAGCCACAGCCGGAAACCGTGCTCGGCGAGCGCAGGTGGGCGGGGCACCTGGGTGCCAGGCTGGTTGCCCGGCAGCACGGGGACCAGGAGCTGACCGTCGACTTCATTCGCGCGATGCACGACCAGTTGACGATGTCGGCACCGCCGGAAATGGAGTTCGGTGCCCCGACACCGCGGATGGGTGTGCTGTCGACGCCGCTGACCGCGGACCAGATCGCCACCATCGAGGCGAACCCGCTACTGTCCTACATGCCGCCGCCCGCCGGGCCCGGCGAACACGGCGTGATCGTCTACCCGAACTACGCGTCGCAGGCGGAGGTCGACCAGGCTCTACAGGAATTGTGCGACTGGTACAACGCGGCCCAGCGTGGATCCGAGTACGACCCCTTCGAACTCGCCGCGGAGCTGCAGCGCAGGTTCGTGTCGCTGCACCCACTCGACTTCAACGGGCGCGCGTCGCGCATCCTGATGAATTGGTCGTTGGAGCAGAATGGGCAATTCCCCAGCGCCGTCCGCGAATTCGATGCCCTGCACATCCCTGCGTCGGACTGGGTGGCCGCGGTCCGGGAGGGCAGCGCCCGGTACGCCGAATGGCTGGCCAATCTCGCCGAACACGGACCCGCTCTCGCCCCCGTGGATCTGTTCGGTCTCCAGGCCGAGCAACAGCGGTATCGTGAAATCGGCGGGGAGAACGCACCTTTCGCGCCGGGGCAGCCGCGCAATCGCGCGAAGTACGAGCAATTGCTGCAGGCGGTCACCTCGCCGGAGACATCGGCACCACTGACCCCTGTTCTCGCCGACCTACCGGACCCGGCCACGGCCGATATGGCCGACCTGCAAGCCTGGGCAAGTTCCTACGACGATCCCCAGCTTCGGTACTTCTTGGGGCAGCAGCACGAGGCCGTGGCCGCGCTACTCGCCGACCACGGCATGCCCACCGCCGACTCGATCGGGCCGCGCCGGGAATTGGAAGCCACGGTGCGAGAGGGCCTTTCGCGGGTGCTGGCGGAGCTCGGCCGTCCCGATCCGCTGCCCGCGGATATCGCCGACCTGGCTGCGCTGGCACAGGAACTTGCCGACGCCCGCCCCGTAGCGTCCGAGCTGGCGGCCGCCGCGCTCGTCCTGGCCGACTTCGCCGCCGAATCGGCCTCGGCCGATCTCGCGGTTACTACCGATCTGTCCCCCGCACAGCGGGATCTGGCCCAGGCCCTCGGTGTGGACCCGGAGCTGATGCAGCGCCCCGGGCTGCTGCGGCAGGCCGTGGATGTGGTGCAGGGACAGCTGCGGGCCATGGATGCGGCGGCGTGGCAGCGGGCGGTGGAGGCCGGGCGGCTGCCGCTGTTGCGGCGGTGGATCGGCCTGCGCATGCAGTGGGACAACGCGACTCAGGAACTCCAGGTCGAGTCGCTGCGGACCGGGGTGCTCGACCCGGTGGCCGTGCAGCGCCTGCAGGACACCAATACCCATTTGCAGCAGGAACTGGCGGAGCTGCTCGCGGTCGCCGAACTGGTCGACTTCTCGGCCCAGAGCTCCGGCGATTCCGTGGTCGAGCTGCGGCGCGCCGCCGCGGCGACCGGATCGCCCGACTTGGCCGCGTTCGTCGACCTGTGTGCCGACGCGCTCCCGCCGATTCCGGCGGCGGAACCGGACCCGGACTCCCAGCTTGCGGCGGCCCGTGAGAACCTGGCCGAGTTGGCCGGTCTGCTCCGCGTGGATCCGGACTCGCTGACGACGGGTTCACCGCAACTGGCCCGACTGCGCGCCAAGTGCGACGACCTCGCCCGCGAGTTGGCTCAGGCACTGCAAACCTCGGTCGCGGACCTGGAAACCGTACTGGAGCAGAGGGATCTGTCCGGCAACCCGGATACCGATCCCGAAATGCTCGGCCGGTACACCGACTGGCTGACCCACACCGGGGCTCTGGAGGCCGCGGAGCACTACAACAGTTTGCTCGCGAACGCCGCGCCCGCGCCCGCCCCGACCGCCGTCGAGCTGAACGCCGCCCGCGACAACCTCGCGGAGGTCGCCGCGCTGCTGGAAGCCGACCCGGCCGAACTGTCCACCGATGGAACCGAACTGGGCGACCTGCGTACCAAACGCGACCAGCTCGCGGCGCAGGTCGCGCAGGCGCTGAACATCCCGGACGCCGAGCTGGAAACCGTGATGCAGGACCGCGACATCTACGCGGAGCCGGGCATTACGACGGAAACCCGTGCGGCCTACAGCGATTGGCTGACCTACAACGCCGTCGTCATCGCCGCCGAGCACTACAACGCGCTGCTCGACGCTGCGACCGCGCCGACCCGGGCGACCTACGAGATCGCCGAGCTGAACGCCGATTTCACGGCGACGCTGCCCTCGGTCGACAGTGTCCAGTTCACCGCGTTGACCGTCGACGTCGACGGGCGGCTGCTCGACCCGGAAACCGAACTGCCTTACAACAGCCACGGTACCGGTGACCGGTTCATCCTCGGTGCGGCCCCGGGCGTGGTCCTGACCGCGTCGGCCGCCACCCACTACGAGCTGTTCCGCACCCTCGGCGATCCGAGCGCCGGACCCGCGGGCTTCGGCGTCTGGCACATCGTCGACGGCCGGATCACCAAGATCGAGCCGTACACCCAGGCCTTCTCCCACGCCAACACCGACCCGAAGTTCACCGCCCAGCTGCGTTACGAACTGACCAGACTCGGCGTAGACCTGTCCGGCGTCGACTTCAACCAGGAGAACCAGGGCGCGGTCTGGTCCAGCGTCGACTCCGCACGGACTGTCGACGCGCTGATCGACGGCGATATATCCACAGCGACAGCACTGTTCGCCGGATACGGGGACAGCTTCTGGACGAACGTCACCGAGGTCGCGCGGATCTCCGAGGGCGTGGACGTGACATTGCGCCTGTCTCCGGTGCGCGGCGAACCCGGACAGGTCACCCTGTCGATCACCTCGAACGGTGCTCGGCTGACCAACATCGATCTCGGCCTGGACCCGCTGCGGACCGGTATCGCGCTGCACCGCCTGCACCACCAGGTATCCGGTTGGCTCGCCGCGTCGAACGTGGGCTGGTCCGCCGATACCGCGACGCAACTCGCCGAGATTCCCGGCGCGGACCGCGCCGCCGCGGAACTCGGTCGGTCGACCGCATCGGCTGCCACCGATACCGTGCGATCGCTGCCGAGCGACCCGGCCCGGGCCCGCGCCCAACTGGATCGGGCTCGCGCGAACCGCGACGACTTAGCCGAGACAATGGAAGTGGATCCCGACGATCTCGGCCCGGACTCGCCCGTGCTCAGTGGGCTGCGCACCGAACGCGACGAAGCCGCCGCGGTCTTGGCCCCGGTACTCGAAATCGATATCGCGCAGGTGGATTCGACCCGTGTCGAGCGGTTGTTGATGAGCCGATCCAACCCCGACAGCGACGAAGCCGCCGAGCGCTTCCTGGAACTCGACGCGTTGGTCGACGCCGCCGACGACACCAATCGCCGCCTCGTGGCGCTGGCCGAGCTGGAATCTTCGGCTCCGGACTCGCCCGCGCCACCACAGCATCCGGCAGCGGCGGCTCAGCCGGTCACCGACGCCGATGCACTGGACCGTCCGGTACGCAAGCCGCGGAAGGGCCGCGACCCGGGGACGTTCTTCGCCTACGATCCCGACGGCCCGCACGAAGTGCAGGCGTTCCGGGCTCCGGGCCGGGCGGAGTCGGCGCCATCGAACGAGCCCGTCGGCGATGTGCTTGCGGCGGAGGAGATTCCGGCCCCGTTGACCGGTGACAGCCTGCCCACCGTGGAGCTCAAGCGCGGCTATGTGGGTGAGGAGCTGCGCCGCAACCAGTGGGGCGATCCGGTCGTGCACCAGCTGTCCGAGGCGGAGCTGGCGACCCAGCGCATCGTCATCGGACCGGATGGCAGGCTCTACCGCGCGCACGATGGGCAGCTCTTCGACACCGGCGGCCGCACGGTGATGTTCGCTCTCGACCCAGCGGGCAATCTCTACGCCGAGACCGGACTGATCGACAAGCCGATGCGGCATTCGTCGTTCCTGTCCGGGCGCCCGGTCGCCGGTGTCGGCGGGATCCGGGTCGACGCGGGCCGCCTGGCCACCATGACCGACAGCAGCGGGCACTACCAACCCGCAGCAGCGGTCAACGACGATGCGCTGCGAGTCCTCGTCGACCAGGGTATGCGGGTCGCCGAGGATTTCGCGCAGTACGACCCACTGGACCGGCGCCGTCCCGGCCCGCTGGATCCGCAGGCCGTAGGAGCGGACGGCACCGCGCCGGGCGGCGGCGGGAAGCCCAGGGGTGCGGGCAATGTCGTGCGCGACGTGCTGCGCGCGTTCGTCCCGGATTTCGAACCGGGCCGCGACTTCGACGCCGCCACCCGAACCCAGCGCGCCGCGCACGGTGTGGTGGACTACCTCGCGGGTTTCTGGGAGAGCTCGGATTTCGTCGCGTCCTCGCTGTTCCGGCCCATCGACGCCGCAGTGCTGGAGCAGGTCGCGGCGATTGAGCCGAAGCGGTTGCGGCAGTTGCTCGAGCAGGGTGGGCTCACCGCGACCCAGATCGACGGTGTACTGAACCGGCTCGATGAGATTCGCATCAACGGACGCATCCACGGAGATCACGTCGGCGACGCCGACTCCGAAACGGACGCGGATGCCGAAACCGATTCCGAACAGGCCAGTTTCGAACCCGTCGACCCGCGAACCCTCGGACCGGCTCGCGAATCGGCCTTCACCGACCCCGAACTCAGCTCGCATGGACTCATTCGCGTGACGTTCGAGGGCAGCGACACCGTCTGGGTGTACAAGCCGTTCCACGGCGACGCCGACACCGCGGGCATCCCGCCTTCGGGCCGCGCGCTGCGCGAGGTCAAGACCTACCTGCTCGACCGGCTGCTGAAGTTCCACCTCAAGCCGCCCACCTATCTGTGGGAAGGCAGCAAGGGCACGGGCATCCTCCAGGAGTACGTGCCGGGCGCGGAGAGCGGACGTGCGGTACGCGGCTACGACCGGCTGACCCGCGACATGATCGCGATCGTCGACTACATCGCGGGCAACCGCGACCGCCACGTGGGCGACATCATCACCACCCGGTCCGGTCGCGTCGCATCGACCGACGACGAAGCCACCTTCCCCGTGGGCGAGAACTCCTTCGCCCAGTTCGCGACCCAGTCGGTCTTCGTGACCGACGTGCTGGGCCGAGACCTCCACCCCGATGCGATGGCGCTGGTCGCCGCGCTCACCGAGGCGGACGTGCGCGCGATCCTGGACGGCCTCGAACCCGAAGCCATTCAGGGCGCGGTGGACAGGTTCACCGAGATCAAGGACAACGGCAAGATCACCGGCGACACCTGGCCGTACCGTGGCGGACTGCCGGGCATGGTCGACAACGTGGTTGGCGACGACCGTCCTCGGGCGGACCCCGACGATGGTCCTGAGGGCGGATCGCCGGTCGATCCGAGCCCCGGCCCGGACGGGCCCGATCCGCGTCCGCAGGGTGGGGGCCGCGCGATGGATGCGGACACGCCCGATACCGCGGCTATGGGCGTCGGGAACCCATCGGGCCGATTCGATCCGGGCATCGTCACCGGGAACAATCCGGACGGAGACAGCTCGGGGCACGCGGTCGGGCCGAAGCAAGCTTCGGCCACCACGGACCGAGCAAAGGTGGCCGAGGAACGCTGGTTCGACAGCTTCCGGCAGCGGCTGCGCGACCAATTGCACGCGGTCGCGCCGCACCTGTCGGAGAACGGTCCGGAGAGTCAGGCGTTGGCTACGGCGAGCCGTTCCGACGTACAAGCAGGGCTGGAGGGGCTGCGGCGGGACCAGCGCCGGTGGTTGATGCTGCGAGTACGCGACGCGATGTCCTTCGAGGACGCATGCGCCGCCGTGAATCTGAATTCCGAGCAGGCAAGGGCGGACGCCCGGGTCGCGGAGAAGCGGGCGATCCGGAATCTTGCCCAGTCCATTGCCGCCGCGCTCGAGGAGCGGAACAATCCGGAATCGCGCTTGATGCGCGCCGCGCAGGAGCCGCGGAATCGGCGGACGTTGGAGCGAGCGATCGCGAAACTATCCCCGGCGCAACGGCAGTTCGCCGACCTGCGGATCCTCCAATCCCGCGAATGGCCCGCGGTAGCAGCCGAGATGGGCCGGGAACCGGCGCAGCTCTCGCACATCAGGAAGCGGGCCGTGGAGCGGTTGTCGGATGCGCTCACCGGCGTCCCGCGTCCGGACGCCGACCCGAACTGGGAGGCCGTCGAGGACGCGTACCACGAGCGCAACGACGAGTTCGTTCGTCACCTGGCCGGAATTCCGGTCGCTCGTCGTGCGGTGATCGAATTGGCTCTGCGGGGCAAAACGACGGAACAGATTGCCGCCGAACTACATCGCAGCGAGAACGCGGTGCGCAAAGCACGCAAACGAGCTGCCGACCAGCTGGCCAACCTACTGTCGGACAGCACGGTAGCGCTGACCGTGGACGAGGCTTTGGCGGCGGTGCGAGAGGCAGACCACGCCGCACTGGAGCCGTTGCTTGGATATCTCACCGCGAATCGACGGCACGTCATCGAGGGTGTACTGCACGGTGACACGCTCGCGGAGATCGCCGCTCGGATCGATGGCACTGAGAACGGCGTACGCCAGCAGCGCAACCACGCCGCGCGGCAACTGGCGGACTGGCTCGTCAACGGCGCACCGGAAGCCGTCACCGCCGCCGACTCGGCCGTCGACGTGGCGGAAGCCGACGAAGGACCCGAGAGCGCGACGACCGCGGAGCCGAACTCCGTCGACAGCAGCCCCGCGATGCTGTTGGTCAGAAACCCGGCCAACCGAGATGCCGTGCTGGCAGCCGCGGCGAAGCTTTCGCCCGCGACAAAGGAATTCGTCGAGCTCCGGTTCGGACAGGGCCTGAGCATCCCTGAGATCGCCGCGCTGACCGGGCGCAAACAGGGCGCGTTGTGGACTACGCAGTACCGGGTCGTTCCGAAGCTGGCCAGCATGCTGTCCGGCGGCCCCGACCCGATACCGTCCGGAAAACCAGGCAATGCTTTGAAGCTGGTACAGGAGACCCAGCGGACGAACAAGAAAGCACTGTCCCGGGCGATGCAGGTGCTCAATGCCAACGAAAAGCGCATTGTGCGACTGCGGATAGTCCGGGGCATGACGCGTGCTGAAGCGGCTGAGGCCATGCACCCGCTCAGCGTGAAGTCCGTCGACCGCATCTTCGGCGAAGCCGTGCGGAAATTGGCCGGCGAGTTGGCCGGAAGTCCTGTTCTGACCGATCCGGAATCCGCCGCACTGGTTTCGGCCGCTCCACGGGAGGCGCTGCGGCGCAACCTGTCCGGGCTCACCGAGCTGGAGCAGCAGTTCATCACACTGCGTATCTTCGAGGGTCGCAAACACGTGGCCATCGGCGCTGCGCTCGGGAAGCCCACGTCCGCGATCCAGAGTCTGCAACGTCGCGCCTACGCGCGAATGGCGACGCTGCTCATCGGTGATCTCGGCACCGAATGGAGCACCTCGATCCGTGGCGCCATACGGCAATCCTCGGCTCCGGACTCGCCTGCGCCACAACAGCATCCGGGAGCGGTGGCCCAGCCGGTCACCGACGCCGATGCACTGGACCGTCCGGTACGCAAGCCGCGGAAGGGCCGCGACCCGGGGACGTTCTTCGCCTACGACCCCGAGGGGCCGCACGAGGTGCAGGCGTTCCAGGCTCCAGGTCGAGCGGCCAAACGTACTCTGGGCCAGGACATGGTCCAGGTGCAGGCGGCTGTCGACGCCGACCGGGACAGAGTGCTCGAGCTCGCGCGACAAATGTCGCCCGTTTTCGCTGATTTCATTCAGAAGCGCTTTGTCGACGGTATGTCGGTCGCGCAGATCGCCGCGGAAAGCGGGGGGAACAAGAACACCCTCAACGCAATGCAGCGCCGGAACCTCCCGCGCCTGTTGAAGCTGTTGTCCGGAGAGTCGCGCAATGCGATCGATGGTCGCTCCACCGATGTGTTGGGACAGTTGCTCCAAGCCCGTCCTGATGATGTGCGCACCGCCATGGCCGAGTTGTCGCAGACGGATCAGATGGTTGTACGCATGCGGGTGCTCGAACGGAAATCCGCCGCGGAGGTCGCTGCTGCTCTGGGCAATACACCGGGCCAGCGCACCACCCAGAGTCGCGCACTACAGCGGGCGCTCGCGCAGGTCACCGGAGATCACGCGCTGAGCCCGGATGAGGTGCGCGCAGCGCTCGCGACTGCTCGTGCCGAGCAACCAGAGAAGTACGCGGCCGACCTCGCGCGGCTGCCGTACCAAGAGCAGTGGGTGCTGCGACTTCGTGACGCGGATCTGTCCCAGGCCGAGGTGGCGGCCGCGCTGGAGATGTCCGCGACACAGGTGCAGGGCATCGAGCGCCGCGGCAAGGCGCGCCTTGCCTGGTTGCAGTCCGACGACCCGCAGGCAGCGCTGTATCAGAGCGTGAACCAACGCGATCCGGGCGAGGCATCGGACTTCTTGCGAGACGTCATCGATGGCACGAGCGCACGGGCGCAGCGCACTCCCGGGCAGATCGTCCGAGATGCGCAGCAGACGCACATCGGTCGCTCCCAACTTCGGCGTCTGGTCCGTGAGCTGCCCAGTCCGAGGCAGAAGAACGTCTTCCGGTTGCGCGCGGTCCAGGGCATGTCGCACGTCGAGATAGCCGCGGAGCTCGATATCGAGGTCGCGCAGGTGCGCCGGTCCTACGAGCGGGCTGTTGGAACACTCGCTGCCTGGCTCACCGGAGCGGGCAACAGAGCGTCAGGCCCGGACCTGACGCTGGTCCGACAGGTCCAGCGCAAGCATCCGATGGATCTACAGCAGACGCTCGCCGATCTGGGGCGAGAGCTGAAGCTCAATGCAGCAGATATCGAGGTCGTTCAGCTACGCGTCGTGCAGGGAATGTCCCCGACCGAGGTGGCGAAGTCACTCGGGCCTACCGTTTCTCCGGCTGCGGTGAACATCCGGCTGGGTCGGGCGGCGCATGTGGTCGCCGAGCGACTTCGGGGTGAGGGTCTGACCTATCCGAACCCGGAGGCACACTCCTCGTTCGGCGAGTACCTGGCCGAACTCGGTCGTCTGAACAACCTCAGCCTGACGGCCAAAGAACGCATCGTCGGCATGAGTGTGCGCAGCATCGCGCTCTACGAATCCGGAAGCTCCCACGCACTCCGCGAGTTGGACCTGCTCGAGATCTACGATCGCGCGCTGCATCGCGCCGGTTCCTGGAATGCTTTCGCCGATGCGTGGGGACATGCCCTTCCCAATGGCTACAGCTACCGGATGGATCCGCGGGGAGAATCCCTCCCCGATCCCGCGGACTTCGATTCGGTGGGTGGCTGGCTGAAAGCGTTGCGGTTCTACAACCGATTGACACTGGAGGAATTCGCCGCCCGCATCGACACCAGCTACACGAGCATGAACGAGGCGCACAGACGGCTACGCCTGCGTTCGCTGCGCCAGGTTCGTGACGGTCTGAGCGTCCCAGCCGACTTCCTGGAGCGGGCGGTCCTGAAGTACTACACGCGCACGGATGTCCCCGTGGTCGATCAGGCCGAACACGACCTGTTCTGGAGCCTCGTCGCGACCAAACCGGGATCGGCGGAGGAACTGGCCATCCGGGACGAGATATTCGAAAAGTACGCGTGGATCGCGGAGACGATGGCACGACGCTGGGGGCACCTCGGCGAGGTCGGGCACCTGACACAACGAGCCAGCATCGCGGTCTATCGAGCAATCGTGAACTTCGCGCCGGGCGGAGGTCGCTTCTCCACCCACGCCTGGGCCAGCGTTCGCGGCGCTATGCTCGACGCCCATTTCGAGCAGAAGTTCCCGAACGTCGACCAAGCCACTCGCAAGTTGCTCATCGCAGTCGACACACACATCGCACGGCGGCTTCAGGTGGACGGGCGCGAACCGGATAACGCCGCTGTCGCGGAAGCGCTGAATCTCGATCCGGCCAAGGTCGCCGAAGCCCGAGTTCTGATGGCGCAGTATACGTTTTCGCTCGATGACACCCCTCCGGGTGACCGTCAGCCCGAGATCGCGGAGAACGAGGCAGCGTTCACCGACGTGGAGTTCGAACAGACGGTGCGCCGGGCGGTCGCGGATCTCCCGGATCCGGAGTTGGCGCAGCGCGTGGCGGCGCTGCACTTCGGCCACGGGCTCGCCGTCGAAAAGGTGAGCGTCCAAGTCGGGAAATCGCCGGATGAGGTTCACCGGATCGTCGCGGTGACAGGAGAGCTGCTCCGGAAAGCCTTCGCGCCAACGGAGAACCTCGCTCGCACGGAGAGCGCGCCCAGCGCCGATTCCTCGGCCGGTGCGCAGCCACCGGCACCGCGGGGCCCGGGCATGACGCGGACCGCCGACGATACAGTCGTCGATGGCGGGCACGGGTTCGACGACCCGCTGGGTACCGGCCAGGCGGCCGCGATGTCGTCCGACGCACCACCGCAGCGCTGCGCGGATGATGCTGTCGACACGGTGATCTCGGAAACCGGCAGCACGATCGTACAGTCGTTCACCGATGAGCCCGGCCTGCGCGGGCGGACCGGCACACAGCTGGAGGAGCGGACCAAGGGACGGTTGCAGCTGTTCGGCAGCCGGAACGAGGTGGCCGCCCGCCTAGCGGACCCGCACGACCCGCTGTCGATCACGATCCTGGTCGATCACTATGCCGCCGCCGACGCGAACGGTATCGGCGCGCACGCCTACGTGATGGCCAACCGAGGCGGCCGGATCGTGGTGCGCGACCTGAACGACAACAACGGCGCATGGCGGCCGTTCGTGCGGGGCGAGGCCGGGTCGGACGCGGTGGCGATGTCGGGCATCGCCTTCGATCGTGCCGGAAATCCGTTGCGCCCCATCAGCGAGTTCCCCGCCGACCCGGCCGCGCATCCGGAGTTCGCGATCGGCGCCACCGATCCAGACTCGAACGGGGACCGCGCTCCGCCTACCCTCTGGACGCCGCCAGAGGGCACACCCGATGAACAGGCGCTGGTGCGGAACACGCTGTCCCGCTTGGGCGCCGACGCCGACGCGAGCATCCTGCTGCACCCCGAGCAGCAGTACACCGATCTGCTCGGCGAATCCGGCGACCTCGCGACCCGCAACCGCCAGTGGTGGGACGCACTGGATCCGGCCGAGCAGGCGGTGCTGATCAAACTGGCGCCGCGCGAGGTCGGCCAGGCCGACGGCATTCCCGAGCCGGTGCGGGGTCAGGTCAACCTGGACCTGCTGGAAAACGACCGACGCGCGCTGCTGGCCTTGGGCGCGAACGTGTCGCCCGCCGCCGAGAAACTGTGGAAGTCTCTGTCGGAGCTGCATTTCGACCTGCTGGAGATGGTGGCGAATAGCGAGGACCTCCCCGGCTCACCCGCGGTGAACCTGCGGACCTACACGCCGTCGCTGGACGGACAGGTGCGTAGCGTCGTCACCTTCGGCAACCTCGAGACCGCCGATTCGGTGTCCACCATGGTGTCGGCTCCCGACACCGTGCAGGTGACGGCTACCACGGTGCCGGACAATCTGATTCACGCGACGCAGCTGTTCGACTCCGCGGTCCTGGCGGACGCCGACCGCGAGTACGCGGTCATCGCCTGGCGCGGCTACGGCGACTCCGTGGCCGCCGACGGACAGTTGCTCGCCCGGGATCTTTCGGCGATCAACGCCGTTCGCGCGCAGGCGAGCACGCCGGCACCGGACACGCACGTCTTCGCCCTGGACAGCGCGGGCTCGCTCATCGCCGCCACCGCGTGGTCGACGCTCCCGGGCGCGGACGCCCAGGTCACCGATCTCGTGATCGTCGGCTCCTCGGGCCTCCCGCTCGCGCACGCCGCCGAAACCGGCATCAATCCCGAAAATGTCTATGTCGCGGCAACTTCCAGGGACCAGCAGACCTGGCTCGGCGCCGATGTTCCCGGCGCCCAGGGCCGGTACACCGGGTACGGCACCGGCATGGACCCGGCGACGGCGGCCTTCGGCGCCAAGCGGGTGGCCGCGGAGATCTCCTCCGCCGAGGATTACCATCACCCGGATCTGGTGCGCAGCAGCTACTTCGACTACGACCCCCGCACCGGGAATCCGACCGAGGCGCTGCGCAATTTCGGCCGGATCGCCGCGGGCCGGATCGGCGAGGTCACCTTCGACGAGCACCGGCCCGGCATGTCGGATCCGACGGCGCTGGACTCCACGAACGTGTACATGCCGATCGATCCGGCGAGCGGACGGATCGTCGAGCTCGAGGAGGACCTGGGGCGCGGCAACGCGGAGCTGATCTCGAATGAGCTGAACCCGCAGGAGCTGTACCGCCTGGATCCGTCACCGGCCCAGCCGTGGGGCGGCACCTGGTACGACGGGCATTTCGGCAACTGCGTCGACGTGTCGCTGCGCACCGGGCACGACGACCTGGGCCTGGATGTCGACCCGCCCGACGACGGCGTCGGGTTGGCCGGGCGCAGTGCCGACGAGGCGGAGTTCTACGGGCGCGGCCGCCTGCGGGTGCACCCGGACCGGGACTCGATCGCCCATCAGCTCGCCGATCCGGCGAATCCGATGACCGCGTCGCTGGTCGTCGTGACCTACGGGTACGACAACGTGGCCCACATGGTCCTGCTGGCCAATGTCGACGAGAACGGGAACATGGTCCGCGAAGGCGGTCGACTCATGATGAGCGACCCGAACGTCGACAACGGCGCGTGGCGCCCATACCTCTGGAACGAATCCACTCCGGATGTGGTGTCGACGACCGCAATCGGCTACGACGTCGACGGAAAACCGTTGCAGCCCAACGCTGATCACCCCGTCGACCCGGATACCCGGACCGGCGCGCTCATCGCCCAGATGGATCCGGCGCCCGCCGTCGCCCTGGACGACCGCCGCGTGTTCCCGAAGGACCCCGGCTTCACGGAGGCCGACCGGCAACGCGCCACCGAACTGCTCGCCATGCACCCGTCCGGGCGCGGCACGGATCCAGCGGTGCTGCTGCATCCGGAGCAGGTGTCGCCGGATCCGGTCGCCGAAGCGCGCCTGCTGACCGCCGAGAACTTCGCCTACTGGACCTCGCTGTCACCGACCGATCAGGACGTGCTGCTGCGGGTGCACCCGGAGGTGATCGGCAACACCGACGGCCTGTCCACCGACGTGCCGGTGACGCACGACGAACTGCGAAACAGCCTGCGCGACTACGCCAACCGGATCGCGCTGGCCCGAGAGATCCGCCAACTCGCTGCGATTGCCGACAGCGAGCTGACTCCGTCGCAGCGCGCGCGGCTCGCCGACCTGCACGGCACCGCCCGATCCCTGTTGCGCGCCGAGGCTTTGGCACGCACCGTGCACCGCTCGCTGCGACCGCCGCAGGTCCAGTTGCTGTCCTACGGTGCGGGCCGGGCCCTGATCGGCTACGGCAAGCTCGCCACCGCGCGGTCGGTGAGCTGGATCGTGCCCGATGCGGGCACCGGCCTGGGCGACCTCGATCCGGTCCTGCTCGCGGCGCGCAACCACTACGACGTGACCGCGCGGACGTTGCGCAACCAGGTGCGGGCGGACAAGGACGCGGTCGCGGTGATCGCCTGGGTCGGTACCGACCAGGATCTCGGCATCCGCCCGGAGACCGTGGCCGCGCGCACCGCGCAGGCCGGGAACCTGCTGCTCCGCGACGTCGCGGCGTTCCACGCGGGCCGGGGGCACAACGGCTTGGAGCTGGACGGCGCCGAGCTGGACAGTGCCCAGCGGGACGACGCCGACTCGTACCGCTCCGAGGCGGACGAGCTCGGACTACCGTCGAACTACCTGTTCGGACACCGCACCGGCGCGCTCATCGCCAACGCCGCCGGAGCCCGAGGCGGTTTCGTCGAGGGTCGACTCGCCAGCGTCGATCCCGCGACCCGCCTGATCGAAGCGGTCACGCTGATCGACCCGGCGGGCACCGGACCGATCGGGAGCGCAACGGAATTCGGATTCGGTGACGCCGTCGCCGCCGAGCTCGACATCGAGGCCGAGCAGGCCGAAAGCTTCGGCGCGCCGGTCTACGTCGTGTCGAGCTCCGGCGAGCTGGTGGCCTGGGCGGACGGCCGCCCACCGGGCGTGAGCCGGACCCTGTTCAGCCGCTTGGGCATCGGCGTTTCGGTGGAGGAGTTCGCCGCACAGCGCGTCGCGGGCGGCCCGATCGGTCCGCAACCCATCGATGTGCGCCACGGCTTCGCCGACACGGTGACTCACGCCCCGAACACCGTCCAGCGCAAGCTCGCGTTGATCGCCGCCGGTCTCGGCATCACCGTGACCGAGACGCCGGCAGGCTGGCAGGCGAACACCGAATACCGCACGCCGGACGTTATTTCCGCCGATGCGACCGCACCGAGCTACCCCGACGGCCCAGTCGGCAATCGCAACCGACCGCTGGAAGCGCCCGACAACGCCCCGTGGGGTGCCCCGTCCACCCTGCGGGAGCTCGACGGACCGATCCCGGACGCGGAAGAGGGAGCCGAGGCGGTGCGCCTGCTTCGGCACGCGCACAATGTTTTCGGGGCTTTCGGGGAGAGCATCGAGATTTCGACCCTGCTGGTCGGCGATCAAAGCCCCCAGCACGCGCTGCGGCTCGCCCAGTGGTGGGCGGGGCTGACCTCAGACCAGCAGCTGCGGATGCTGTACGACTACCCGAGGTCCATGGCCAATGCCGAGGGGCTGCCCGCCCGCGTGCGCGACCGTGCACACCAGCATGTGCTGCGCGGCACCGTCGCCCGGCTCGGCGATCAGCTCGACCTGGGGCCCCAGGATGCGGCGCTGCTCTACGACGCCGAGTCGATCTGGAAGGGGTTGTATCGCGGTGTGCAGGTGGCCGCGCAGGTCCGTGCGCCGCTGACCCCGCCGCAGGTGCAGATCCGGTCGGCCCAGTCGAATGTCGCGAACGGCCGCGGTATGGCCGAATTCTCAGTCGGCCCGGTGGATTCCGCCGACCACGTGTTCTGGGTGGAGTTCGGCCAGGACACCGACCCGGCCGAGGCCGACAAGTACCTGTACTCGATGGTGAACCTCTACGAGGCTGTCGCCGCCGAGGCCGGTGGCGGCTCGGTCGCGGTGATCGGACGCCTCGGCGACTCCGGATCGCATGCGCAGCAAGCGTTGCGTCATCGCATCGGCACCTACAACGCGGTGCGGGCCTACCACAACCTCATGGCCGGCGAGACCGACGCGGTGATGCCGCAGAACCATCTCATCGCCATGGGCACCGACGTCGCCGTCGCGGCCAGGGCGAACGAGAACCACGGGCTGTCCGGACAGCTCGCCACCATGATCTCGCTGAACCCGGACTCGCTGGATCGCGTGCCGTCGCCCGCGCGGCTCGGGCTGCCGCCCGGGTCGGTGTTCCTGGCACCCGCCACACCCGCCCAGTGGACAACCATGCGGGTCCGTCAGCTCCTGGCCGGGCTCGACGTCCGGATGCTCGCCGGGCAGACCCGAACCGCGCGATTCCTGCGGAATGGCGTGCGGGCGCTAATGGGCGCCAAGATCCAGTTGCTCTCGGCCACCGACCTGCCCGCGCAAGCGTTGCCCGCGGCCGCCGTCGACAACCCCGCCGAGCAGGCCCACCTGCGCTGGTTCGGTTTCGCCGACCCCGAAACCCACACGCCCACAGAGGGTCTGGCGACCATCGCGCACATCACCGCGGCCCGCGACGCCGCGACCGTCCGCGGTGTGCCGGCGCCGGACGGCACGCAGGCCCACGCACCGGCCGACCAGACCGAGATCACCGACAACGACTGCCTGGACGAGTCGCTGAACGCGATCGGCCGCGGCAAGCCGGACCGCAACATCCTGCCGTTCACGGAACCGCCGGGCCTCGCGGGGCGCACCGCCGACAAGGCCGAACTGCACGCCGGTGGCCGTCTGGAACGCCTGACCTCCCGCGACGCGATCGCCCTTCGCCTGCTCGACGGCCGCGATCCGGCGTCGGAGATCCTGGTCGTCGAGCACTACGCCGGTCCCGACGCCAATGGCATCGGCGCGCACGCCTACGTCATGGCCATGCGTAACGGCATTATCATGGAGTTCGACCCACGCACCAAGACCTGGCGCGCCTACCAGTGGGGTTCGACCCGACCGGGCGTTGTGGCGCTGTCCGGCATCGTCTTCGACGACGCGGGCAAACCGGTCCGCCCCCTCGACTCCTTCCCGTCCGATCCAGCGGTGCGGCCCGCCTACAACATCGGTGCCGACGAGGCCGTGGCGCAAGGACCGCCGGGCGCCGATCCGGACGTCGCCGCCGCTCTGGCCCGGGTATCCGAAGTGCTGGACGCCCGCGGCGACACCGCCTCCGTGCCGGTGGTCGCCGCGGTGCTGGTGGATGTCCTGCGCGCGGGCGGACAGGTGGAGGTCGAGACCTCCGATTCGCCGACGGGCGGACGCGTCCGCGTCGCGATGACACCGGAGGGCAGCGACAGCGCCATCGTCGTCACCGTGAACGGCGCCCCCGGCAACCCCGCCATCAGCCTGGAAATGCCGGTGCGGCAGGACAGTCCGGCGGATATCGAGCTGGCGGGCCGGTTGACGCCGCTGCTGATGCCCGGCTGGCGGGTGTCGGAGGATGTGGTCTCCTCCGGCCTGCTGGCCGAGGAACTGGCGCGCAACGCCCGGGCGCATACCGATGGGGACGGGACGCTCGAGGTGCGGGTGTCCGGGCCGGTCGGCGATCGCTCGATCAGTGTCGAAATGACCGATGGCAGTTCACAATTACCGGTCGAACCGGCGGGTGACGACATCAGTGGCGTGATGCTGCTGAAATCGCTGGCGCAGCGCGCGGGCTGGCACCAGGTCGAGGACGGTGACGTCGCGCCGGACGCGGGGAACGCCAAGACGGTGTGGTTCGAGTTCGACGAGAATCCGCCCGCGCCAGTGGATCCCGATCCGGTGGCCGAGCCCGAACGGGCGCCGGAACCGCTGGCCGGACCGGTGCCGAGCCGCGACGAATACGAGGTCGCGCGGCCGAGCGACGACGACGCCTACCGGCCGCAGACGGCGAGTGAAACGGACTACCGCATCATTCGCCTGGGTGCCGACGGGCTGTTCCGCTGGGGTCCGGACAACGCGCTGTACAACACGATCGACCCGGACGGCGACTTCTTCATCATGGGTGCCGACGGTGAGTTCCGGACTTCAGCCAACGCCAACCACGCCGCGCTGTACAGCACCTACAGCGATATCGACGCGGGACCGGCGGCGTTCGGCGACTGGAAGATCGTCGAGGGCAGGCTCGTCCATGTCCAGCCGTTCAGCACGACCTTCCAGCAGGCGAGCACGGATCCGACCTTCGCCGCGAACCTGAAGTTCGAATTGGCACGCCACAATGTGGATCTCGGCGCCGTCCGGTTCTCCGGGGACCTCACTGTTCCCAGCCTGCGGCTCGACGGCACCCCGACCATCTCGGTCGGCGATCTGCTCGATGGGAACGGCGCGCAGGCATTCCAGTTGATCGGTCCCGGAACGCATTTCGCGGTGCGTGTCGAGAGCGTGGACATGCAGCACGGCGCCACCGCCGACGGACCGATCGACACGCTTTCGGTGACGCTGGCGCTCGACCTTGCGCGCGGCGGCTCGGGCCGGGTCACGCTGGAATTCACCCGCGACGCGAACGGCACCACGATGCGGTACTGGGACCTCGATCTGGGTTACGCCGGTGTGGACACCAAGGACCCCGCCTTCCAGCCGGGCTCAGACCCCATCCGGCTCGCCGACGCCTTCGTCGAAATGCACGAATCGGTGATCCTGCCGTGGCTCGCCGAGTCGGGTGCCGCATTCGAGGGGCATCCCGGCCACTATGCGGAAACCACCGTGGGCGAGGAGGTTACGGATACCGAACGCCCCGAGGACCTCCACGAGAACGACCGCGTCAAGGGCGAACGTCGAGTGCAGGCGTCGATCGGGCGGCACTGGCTGCGCGATCAGCTCGCGGCGATCGGCTGGAGCGCCGATGATGACGTCCACCTCCAAATGGCGTGGTTGGCGACCAGCGAGGCCGTGGCGAACTCGGTGGAGCACAGCACCGGACCGGTCCAGATCACGCTGCGCGTGCTGCCCGGCACCGGCCACCTCGTGGTGCAGAGCATCGACAACGTCGCCGATCACCCGCCGAGCGGCCCGATCCGCGAGAGCGCCAACCTGATGGTGGACCGGGTCACGGCAGCCGAGGAACGCCGCCTGGCAGAGCAGGCGGCCGCACAGAAGGCCGCTCAGCCCGAGCCCGAGACGCCGAAGCAGGCTGATGGCGATGCGCTGTTGGCGAATCTGGATGAGGACGGCTTCGCGGGGATGGATCTGGCTGAGCTGGCGGCGGCGGTGGACGACGCCGAGTCGGCTGTGGAGACGCCGAAGCAGGCCGATGTCGACGCGTTGCTGGCGAATCTGGATGAGGACGGCTTCGCGGGGATGGACCTGGCTGAGCTGGCAGCGGCGGTGGACGACGCCGAGGCCGCCGCCGAAACCGGGGACAACAATTCCTCGGCCGCCGCCGAGCCGACCGAAGCCGAGAAGCAGGATGCCGCAGCCAACTCTGAACGCGGTCGCGGCATCAAGATCCTGCACACCGAGACCGACGCCTGGGATTACGCGCCCCTGGCCAACGGCCGCGGCAAAGCGATCTGGTTCATCATGCCGATCGCCGACAGCGACCCCGGTCCTGGGACCGACCCGGATCCGGCGCAGCCAACCGATCCGACCGCGCCCCAGGGCGATACACCCGCGAGCCCGGAAACCGACACCGACGATGTCGCCCCCGGACCTGGCACCGGCTACCAGGTAGCCGAGCCGAAGTCGCCGAACTCCTACCGGCCCGAGCTGACCGACGGCATCGATATCGGCAAGCTCCAGCTGCGCGGCGGTGTCTTCTACGACCAGAACAACCAGCCCTACAGTTCGGGCCCGAAGGGCGTGTCCTTCCTCATCGGCGCCGACCCGAGCGATATCCGCTGTGTCGCCGTCGACGATGTCGTCGGCAAACTGGATCCGCGGGACGTGCAACTGCATCAGCTGCTCTACAGCAGCTACGCCGACGCATCGGACGGCCCGATCGCCTTCGGCCACTGGGTGATCGAGAACGGCAAGCTCACCGAGCTCATTCCGATGAGCGGAGCCTTCTTGGACCCGGAGCGGCAAGCACTGTTCACCGCCCAGCTGCGCGCCGTGCTGAGCGAGGCCCGGGTGGACACCACCGATACCGTCGTCCACGGCGTGCAGCAGCAGCACGGAATATGGCGTCCGGCACTGCCTTTCGCCACCGTCGCGGAGCTGATGGCCCGCGGTGATCAGCTCGCGGCCATGGTGTTCCGAGGCTGGGGCGCGGACTTCTGGCTGGACGTCACCGACATCGCCACCACCGGAGACCGCGCCACGGTGACCGTCTCGCTGCACCCGGTCGGCGGCGAACCCGGCCGGGTCACCCTGGAACTCACCCGTGACGGCGACGGCGTCACCCTGCGCTACACCGATCCCGACCTGGGACCGGACGCGGATCGGGTGACCAGAGCGTGGCGGCAGCTGCACGATTCGATCGTGGTCCCGTGGCTGGGGGAGTCCGGCGCCACATACAGCGACCCCACTCCGGACTACCTGTCCCCGGATGACGTGCACCACGCCGAATTCGAACAGAAGGTTCGCGAAACGGACCTCTCCTCGCCGGAGGCCGTGGCCGACGCGCTGTACGAGCCGGTCGGGCGCGACGCGGTCACCGAGTTCTACGACGCGCGGGTGTCCGGGCTGAAGACGGCGGAGGTGTTGCGGGCGCAGAACTTCGCCGCGTACACCGGTGTGCCCGTGTTCTTCGTCTCGGCGGATGTGGCCAACCTGAGCGGGCTCAACGCGTTCTGCAACAACCAGGCCGAGACCGCGAACGTCTACTACAACGGCATCGCCACCGCGTTCCGTACCGCGCTCGAGGACTCCGGCGGCGTGGTGATCCCGATGCGCACCGGCGGTGACGAGGTCGGCGCGATCGTGCTCGGCCTCGACGAGCGGACCCTGACCGAGATCACCGCCGAGGTGAATCGGCGCGTCACTGCCTATGCTCGGCAGGAGGGGCTCAGCGAGATCGAGCACCCGAAGCATCCGGGCGACCCGGCCTATCACGGTGTCGGCCTGCATGTCGGGTTCACCGAGATCGTGCCGGGCCTGACACCCAAGGACATTTTCGACGCCGCCGACCTCGGCGTCGACGCCAGCAAGAACGGGAGGACCGATGTCGCAGGAGAGCCGCGACGAGCGACTGGGGCTGACCGGGCTGACACCGGAACAGCGGGCGCGACGGATCCAGGAACTGGAACGCGAGCTGGCGCAGAAGCGAGCAGCGGCCAAAGCCGAACTGCGCGCGGACCTGAAACGCCGACGCCAGGACTCGACCTCGGCGGACTGAACCGCAACCTACCCGCGCTCGCCGCCTACCCGTCACCGGATGAACTGCGCCGCTTCGCGTTCGCCGAGGGTCTGCATGCGCTGGGCGAGCTGACCCCGGAGCTGGTGGCCGAGGCGATGTACCGCCCGGTCGGCCGGGACGAGGTCACCGACTTCTACGACGCCCGGCTCTCCGGCGTGAAGACCGCCGAGGTGTTGCGCGCCCAGCAGTTCGTCGCCGAAACCGGCGTGCCCGCGTTCTTCCTGTCCGCTGATATCGCCAACCTCAGCGGCCTCAACGCGGTGATGAACAACCGGGCAGAGGCCGCCAACGTGCACTTCCGCGGCATCGCCGAGGCCTTCCGCTACGCCCTCGACGCGGTCGGCGGCGCCGTCGTGCCGATGCGCACCGGCGGTGACGAACTCGCCGCCGTTGTCATCGGCATCGACCAACAGACGCTGACCGGCGTCCTCGCCGATATCCAAGCCCGGGTCGCCGCCTACACCGCCGAGCACGGCCTGGACGTGATCGAGCATCCGAAGCACCCGGGCGAAGCGGCCTACCACGGTATGGGCCTGCACGTCGGGGTCACCGAGATCCTGCCCGGCCTCACCCCGAAGGACATCTTCGACGCCGCCGACCTCGGTGTCGACGCCAGCAAGAACCGCGCCTACGAGTTGGCCGACGCCCAGGCGAATCAGGATGGCGTCGCCGACGGACTCCGCCAGACACCGGCTTCGCTCATCGGTCAGCTGCTGCCCGAGCTGTCCACCCACGAGATCGTCGGCGACGATCCGACCGCGACCCTGCTGCCGGGGGAGGCCGCCGTCCTCCTGAAGGAGACGTCGACGCCGGGCTTTGTGCGGGAGAGAGCGAATACGCGCACCGCCGCCCGGCGTGCGCTGGCGGAGCGCGGCCACGGGGAGGTCGAGATTGCGCGCGGCCCGCTGGGCGAACCGGTGTTCCCGGAAGGGCTGGTCGGCAGCCTCACCAACAAGATGATCGACCGGGCCTCCCAGCTCAACTACTACGCCGCGGTGGTGGCCGACGCCGAGCAGTTCCGGGCAGTCGGCATCGACGCCGAAGACAACCGGTCCGTCCGGCAGATGATGTACGGCACCGGCCGAGTCGAGGAATTGCTCTGGGTGCAGGAGCAATTGGACTTTCTACCGGACAGCGGCGTGGCCTGGGACAAGGTGCTGTTCTCGGTCAAGGAGAGCATCTTCAAGGCCTGGTACACCGCGACCGGTGACCAGAGTCTGCGCCTGAACCATGTCTTCCAGGGCTCGCTGGTCACTTTCGACATCGAGGCCGGTACGTTCCACGTGCAGCTGATGGTGGAGGCCACCGGTAGAGACGGCCTGCCGCTGACCGAGATGCACGGTCGATTCGCGGTGCGCGGCAACGCGATTCTCACCGCGGCCCTGGTGCCCAACACCGCCGGAGCCACACTCGAACCCGCGACCGCCGAACCGGCGGTCGATCCGAGCTCCGCCCGCGCCGCCTACGCCGAGGCCGCCTACGCACTCAAGTGGCTGCTCATGGCACGTGGCTACAACGCGCACGGCATTGTCGAGCTCGCGCCGCCGCTGGGCGCCAACCAGATCGTCAGCACGACGCTGACCGACTGGGGACAGACCCACCCGCAGGCCCTCACGGCGGACGCCGAACTGCGCACCCTGTGGCAGGCCTTCCAGCTGATGTTGCCCCAGGGCGAGCACGCGCAGATCCTGATGCCCGTCCGGGTACCCAACCAGGGCGACCACGCGGGTGTCCTGGAGCTCACCCTGCACGAACACCTGCTGTGGGACGCGCACGGCGCACCGTTCGACCAAGCGGCCGACGCCGACCGACTCGCTGAAATCGTTGCCCCGCAGCGCCTGCGAGCCCTCGCAGCCCTGATGCCGAACCCCGAGTCGGCCCGCATCCTGCATGCCGTCGCCGAGGTACTCACCGATCACCCCGCCGCGGCCAACGCACCCACCACTCTCGCCCCGGTTGCCGACCACACCGTCCACTACGACAAGAACCTCGCCAAGGGCACCGGCAAGGTGGCTCCGATCAGCCTGGACCTGTCCCGCGCCACGGCCGCACCGCACCGCACGGGCGACAGCGCTGTGGATTGGAATGCCGCGCACGCGGCCGCGATCGGTGGTGCGATCGGTGCCACTGCTGCGCCGAACCTCACGGGTTCGGGGATCGCCGCTGCTGTGAATTGGGATGCCGCGCGCAGCGCCGCTGTCGGCGGTGCGATCGGTGCGACCGTGGTGCCGCATCTCACGGGTGCGGACATTGCGCAGGCCGCCGGGGGACTCCGCGGCTGGAACGGCGCCGCGCACGATCCGCGTCCGGCCGCGCAGCCGACCAAGAACGCGGCGCTCCAGTTGCACCGGCGGTTGCAAGGCGCGTTCGCCCAGTTCAGCGGCCGCCCGGCGACCTGTCTGGAAGGTGCGGCGCTCGCCACGGCGACCCAGGCGGAACTGAACGACGGCTTCCGTCGGCTCGACGCGCACCAGCGGGAGCTGCTGCTGCGCTTCCGCAGCCAGTCGTCGCTGCCGGAGGTCGCCGCGGCGGCCGGTGTTGACCCGGAGCAGGTCCGGCGCGCGGTGGTCCGGTTCGCGGAATCGATTGCGGCCATCGGACACCCGGGCCTCGAAGCGGTGTGGGCGGATCGCCGCGCCGACCCCGAACTGTTCGCGGACGCGGCGGTGGTGGTCGCGGCGCAGCAGGAGGGCGGCGGCGCCTGGCGCCGGGCCCTGGGCACGCTCACCGAACAGCAGCGCACCTGCCTCGACCTGACTCTGCAAGGGCTGCGGCCCGCGGCGATCGCGGTCGATCTGTCGGTCGATGCGGCGGCGGTGCAGGTGTTGCGTGCGGAAGCGATTCGGCAGATGGTCGAGGCGCTGGCCCAGCCTGCCGCGGTGGTGTGGATGTCGCCGGCCGAAGCCCTGCTGGCATTGGAAAAGATGCAGCGGGATGATACCGCCGGGGTGCGCAGCGCGGTCCGGTCGCTGGATACCCAGGGCGCCAGGATCATTCGACGCCGCATCATGCAGGGCATGACGTCGGCCGATACCGCGGCGGACCTGGGCATCAGCGAGGACCGGCTGGCCGAGCGGGAGGTCTTGGCCGTCGGACGGATGGTCAAGAAGCTGTCCGGGGCGATTGTGGTCACCGGCGCCGACGCGACGGTCGTGACCGCCTGGCAGGCCAACGACGAAAACTTCCTGGACTGCATGGATCTGCTGACCCCGCAGCAGCGCACGGCGGTCATGATGTTCCTCGACGGTTGGTCGCACACCGAAATCGCGGCCGCACTGGACATCTCCCCACAGGCGACCAGCAAGGTGCGAACGCGGGCGATCGCCAAACTGGTCGAGCTGCTCGCGACCGATCCGGACGCGCGAATCCCCGCGCAGACTCGCGACAGCGCCGAATTGCGCCGGGTGCGCGACTTGGCCGCCGACCCCGGCGCCTTGCGGCAGGCTGCGCGGCACCTCTCCGAGGCCGACTGGACCCTGATCGAGCAGCGTTTCATTCTGAAGGAGAAGACCGCCGATATCGCTGCCGCACTCGCCCTGCCCGAGCATGTGGTCGAGCAGCGGCAGCATCGGGCCGTCCTCCGGTTGAACCGGAATCTCGACGTGGCGGCCGTGGTCGCGGCGGTGCTACCGGCCGTGACGGACGCCGGGCCGCTCTCCGATGGTGTGCACGGGTTCAGCGAACCGGATATCGTTGCACCACAGCTGATTCCAGCCGAAGCCGATGACCTGCCGATCGCCGACTGCGTCGACCAGTCCCTGGGGCGGGTGGTCGCGGATCAGGGTGATGTCGCGGGGCTGCCGGATCCGGAAACCCGGAGTCCGTCCGGGCGGCGCTGGCGGGATGTGCGGGGGCTGCTGCGGGGGGCGCGGCCGGAAGGGTTCGATACCGCCGGGCCGCACGAGGCGCACGCGAACCTCGTCGAAGGCCTGATCAACCAGGCGGGCCCGGGTGCGATGGCGTGGGTGTTCGACCAGCGCCACACCGCCGACCAGGCGACCGGGATCGGTGCGCACGCGTACACGGTGAAGTACTTGGGCGACAACGTTTTCGAGGTCGACGGCCAGCGCGTCACCTATGCGGGCAAGCCGGACGGCGACGGGCTGGCCTGGTTCCGGACCGCCGCGGGCGACCGGGTCTCGCTGGCCGAGCTGACCGGCGGCTCCCGCGCGGAGACGGCCGCCACCCGCGCGGTGGTCTGGCGCAACGGCCAGGTCGTCCAGAATGTCGGCGATCGCACCGCGCCGCTCCCGGGGGACAACCTGCTGATCGGCGCGACCGCATCGGATCAGGATGGCGCGCAACCGGACCCGGACGACCCGTTCGCCGACGAGCCGCGGACCACGCGGGTGAAGCTGGCTGCGCAACCGCCCGACCCGCTGCTGGGTCCGACGGTCGTCGGCCTGCCCGGTGACGCCACCCACCCGGTGTGGGAACTGCTGTTCCGCACCGCCATCGGCCAGGAGGCCATGGCGGTCCTGCACAACGCCGAAGCCCACGTCCAGTTCGGCGACCGTGATCACTTCCACGGCCGCATCCGCCAGATCACCATCGACACCACCGGCCGGGGCCTCGTCGCCGTGGCGGAGCAGGTGCTCGCGCACGCGGCCAGGATGCAGGCCGTCGCGGCCGACGCGGTGGAAACCGAACCCATGCTGATCCGCGATATGGACCGGGACGCGTTCGTGGAGCCGTGGCTGCGCGCGGAGGCCACCGCGATCGCCTGGCGGGCCGAGTTCGATCAACAGGTGCAGGACGCCGGTTTCGCGCGGACCGACCTGCACGGCGTCGACCGAGCCGACCTGGCGTTCCAGCAGGCCCTGTTCGCCCGCTACTTCGCCGCCTACGACAGCGCGCAGGTGGCCCCAGGCACCGATGACGCGCTGGCGAGCCGCGCCCGGCGGGTGGCCGGGGTCGACGCGCTGCTGGAGAGCGCGGAGTTCATCACCGCGACGGATCTGCGCGAGACCCTCGAGAGCCAGTGGGAGAGCCGCCGGGGCATGGGCCGCGGGCTCGAGCTGACGGAGCGGCAGGTGCGCGAGCGGCAGCGCCTGATGCGGATCACCGCGGCGCTGCAACGGGAGATCGACGCGCTCGAGACGGCCTGGGATCAGGTCCAGGACCAAGTGCACGCGATGACCGCGACGAAGGTCGCCGCAATGCCCGACACCACGGATCGGGTGGCGCGACTGCACTACGTGCTCGACGTGATGTCCGATCACTTCCTGCGTTCCGAGGTCCGCATGTGGCCCACGCACAGCCGGGAGCAGATGGGCGCGCTGGTCGAGCTCACCGAACTGTGGCAGGGGGCGCACGCGCGCGCCGCGGCGGTGGGCCGCGCCATGGACGACATCAACGGTCGCCCACGCCGAGAGGCCGCGGTCCCGTCCGATCTGGAGATCGCCGACCGGGCCGTGCTGCCGTCGCTGGAGCGCACAGCCAACCGCGAAATGACCAGCGTCCGAGCCGAATTGCAGTCGACCGAGACCGGTCGCTGGGCCATGCGGACCCTGGAGCGCCTTGGCGTGCGGATCCGGTTCGGCTTCGACCAGATCGGAACGACCGACGCCGGTCGCGAGAACCTCACCCGCGAATCGGGCTACGACGCCGTCACCAACACCCTGGTGCTGCCCTTCGGCCGTGGCTCCGTCTCCCATGCCGAGCAGTTGGTCGTCGCGGCGCACCTGGCGCAGGCGACGCGCTCGGATGGTGACCCGCTGGTCCTGCTGACCGAGGGCCGTGACAGCTACGTCACGGCGATGCTGGACCTGCGCGCCGAGGCCGAGGCCCGCCGGTTCCACCACCGCCGCGAAGTGCACGGCTACAGCCGCTACACCGGCAGCCCGCTGGCGCAGGCCTACCATGCCGCCTACGACCACGCCGAAAACCTGCTGCGCAACGTCTATTCGGTGGAGTCGAAGTACGACGGCCTCCGCAACGACAACCAGGTGCCGCAGGCGGCGACGCACGCGGTGGCCTACCGGTTCGCGGCCCGTACCGTTCGGGAGCAGCTGGCGGCGCTCGGCCCGGTTGTCGACGGCGTCGACCTGAAAACCTTCTTCGATTCGGAATGGGATCGCGCGCACGCCATTCCGCCGACGGCGGACACGCCCGCGCCGGAAACCGTCGCCCCGCCCGCGGAGCAGACGGATGCGCTGCTGGACCTGTACGCCGCCCGCTTCGTCGAGGCGATTCAGGAGCTGCGCGCCCAGCGCGCCCAGGGCGCGTTCGTACCGCTCGGCCCGGCCGAGCAGGCCTACCTGGCCGCCGAGGACAGCGCGGCGGAGCGGCTCGCGGCGGTGCGCGCCTATCTGGCCGGGACCGGTCTGGTGGATGCCCAGATCGCCCTGGATCTCGCCCGTTTCGCCAGCGGGGACCTGAACCGTCGGCTGCCGTGGGACATCGAGGAGGACTCGGCCGCTCAGCCCGCGCTCGACGCCCTGACGGCCGCGATCGAAGCGGCCACCGCCTCCGAGCTGGAGACACCCGGTCTCGACTCCGGTGTGTTCGGCCGGGAGCTCGACCGCGTGCTGGCCGAAAACCCAGGCGCGCAACGGGTTGTCGACGAGGGCCCGCTCGCGGATCGGTTCGCCCTGCTCCCGCCGTATCCGGGCAGCGACAATCCGCGGTTGCTGGTGCTCGCCGAACCGGGCGAGCACGTCGATCTGCTGCGTGATCTCGAGCTGGAGCAGCCCGATTTCGACGGCGTGCTGTGGCGGGGATCGCACGAACTCGAATACCTGTCGGTCACGCGGGGACCCGACGGCGAGGTCGTCGTCGCGGACATGCTGCAAGACGACGCCGAGGGCATGTTCCGCGCGCCGCGCTACGACGAGGTCGCGCCGGTGCTGCTGGATCACTATCTGCGCTATCGGCTGCGCAGCGAGGTGGATCCGGACTTCACCTTCGATCTCGATCTCCGGCAATGGCTCGAGCTGCTCGGGCCGGATGCCTTCATCGCCGCGGGTACCGCCCATGCCGAAGTGACCCACGGGTTCGAGCGCGTCGGCTTCCGGATGGTGCAGGCGGACCCGTCGATCACCGAGCCGCATCCGGCCGCGGTCAGCCACCGGCTGGTCACCCGCCAGATCCCGCTCCCGATCCGGGATTTCAGCGATCGGCCCGCAGGCAAATTCGTCGACACGAACCTGCCCATCGGAGCGGTGTCCTGCACGCTGCGGTTGCACGCCGACGGTGCGGGTGGCTGGCGGGTCGCGCCGCCGAATCACGCCGGTCACCCCACGGATGTGCTGTCCCGGTGGTTCCAGGGCATGACCGGCACCAGCCCCGACCAGGTGGCCGAGCGTATCGCCCAGCTGCTGCTGGACGGGTCGGCCCGGATCGCGCCGCTCGTCCCGGCCGCGCTCGTCGAGCTGCACACCCCGAAGCCGGAGATCGACAGCACGCCCACCGCGGCTGTCGAACCGCAGGCCGAGATCGAGGGCCGCTCAGCGGAACCCGAGAGCCCCGCGGCGAAGCGGAGTTTCCTGCGGCGTTTCGCCGAGCGAATCCGCCGTCCGGGTGCCCCGGCCGCCGGTCCGGAACCGAGCGGCCAGGTACCCGGCCCGCGCGCGGCCTCGGACACTTCGGATGGCGGGACGGGCTTCGACCTACCCGAAGCCGGTGCGCCGCTGCCGAATCCGCGGCCTGCCGAGGACTGCGTCCGGCAAACCATGCGCACCGGCCGCGCGGCCGGGCTGGATGTCACCGTGCCCACCGAGGCGAAACTGTACGGTCGGACCGCGCTCGAGGTCGAGGAACAGTACGCGCACGGCCGGATGCGACCCGCCGATTCGCGGGACGCGATCGCCGCGCGCCTGACCGACCCCGACGACCCGGCCACCGCGATGCTGATGGTCGAGGAGTACTCGATCGGCGGCATGAATGTCGCGCACCTGACCCTGTGGCGGCTGGTCGACGGCCAGGTCATGGTCAGCGATCCCAATGTCGACGACGGCGCGTGGCGCGAGCACGTGCCCGGCACGGTCACGCCCGGGTCTCGCAAGATCTCCGCGATCGCCTACGGCGCCGATGGAAGGGCGCTGTTGCCGAGCGCCGAGCACGCCGCCGCTACGGAGGCCCACCCCGATGCGCTGATCACCCACCGCGATCTCACCCCGCGGGAAGTCGAAGTGCTGGACCTGGTGGCGGCGGGCCTGACCAACAAGCAGATCGCGGAGCGGTTGACGCTCGCGGACTACACGGTGCACACCCACCTGACCAGCATCGCCGTCAAGCTCGGCACCGGCGATCGGGCCGCGATGGCGGCGATCGGCGTGCGCAGCGGGATCCTGCCGTTCTCGGATCCGGATGTCGCCATGAAGCTCGAGGGCGGGCTGCACCCGGACGCGCTGGACGACATCCAGCTCGAGGTCCTGGCTCTGGTCGCGGACGGGTGGTCGAACAAGGAGATCGGGCTGGCCCTGGACACCACCGAGTCCGTGGTGAAGAACCACCTGGTCCGGATCGGCCGCGCGCTGGGCATCAGCGGCCGGGCAGGCATGGTGACGACCGCGCTGCGGGCGGGCATCCTGCCCATGGACGCCGAGTTCGCCCTGCGGCCGCAGTCCGGCGAGGGGCGTACCGCGTTGAGCCCCCGGGAAACCGAGGTGTACACGCTGCGTACCGCGGGGCGGTCGAACACCGAAATCGCCGCGGCGCTGGAGATTTCCGAGCACACCGTAGCCACCTATCTGGCCAGGATCGCGCACAAGCTCGGGGTCGGCGAGGTGGCCGGGTTGGTCGCGGGGGCCGAGACGATCACCGCGATTCCCACGCCGGGTACACCGACTCCGCCCCGGTCGGTCACGCCTGCGGCGCCGCACGAGCCGACCATGATCGACACGAGCCCCGCCGTCACGGAGCCGCTCGACCAGGCGCCGACCATGATCGGCATCGAGCAGCCGCGCAGCACCGAGTCCGAGGTATCCGCGAACCAGCAGGTGTCGGAGCCGTCCGCCGAGGTAAGCGAATCGAGTCTCGGTGGGCAGAATCGGGCGACGCCGACCCAGATCGTGCCCACCACCGAGGGGCCGGAGTATCTCGGTGACGATCCGTCGCTGCCGGAAGCGCTCGTGCCGGGCCGGGAGGTCGAGGGGCCGGAGTATCTGGGTGGGGACCCGTCGCTGCCGGAAGCGCACGTGCCGGGCCGGGAGGTCCAGGGGGCGGAGTATCTCGATGGCCAGCCGGAGACCGACGAGCCGGAATACCTCGAGCCGGCGCAACCGCGCACCTCCGCCCTGCCCGACGGCTACAGCGAAATCATCGAGGGCATAGGCAACTTCGACGGCAACGGCCGCATGGTCGACGACGGCGTGCTGACCCCGAAACTGGCCAGGCAGGCGATCGCGAACATGCTCCGGGCGATCCAGCCGGTCGAGACCGGCTGGCACCGCGACGGCCACTTCCTACTGCCCGACGGCCGCCAGGTGCACGTGCGGGTCGAGAGCAGTTTCGAGAGCGAAGTCGGCAGCTTCCAGCTGCGTCCCGGCGGTGCCGCGTTCGACGTCATCCTGTCCGACCGACTGCGCACCAGGGACGTGGCCCGTGCCGTCGCGCACATGCTCACCCGGATCCGGCAGCTGACCGACCCCGAATTCCAGCACCCCGGTCCGCGCTTCGCGGAACTGAAAGTGCTTGCCACCCAGCTCGACCAGTCGATCTTCGACCCCGCCCGCAGCAAGCTGACCCCCGAGATCCGGGCGGACTTCGACGACCTGATCGCGCACCTGGGCATGGACGTGGACCCGGTCGGTCCGGCGGCGGAAGCGCTGGCCGCCCACGACCCGGAACTCTCGCGCCGGATCAGGCTGGAATACGGTGGCGCTGTCGCCTTCCGGCCCGTCTTCGGGAAGACACTGACCGACCCGGCGTTCCACGAGGCCGCGCTCACCCACCTCGGCCAGCTGTCCCGCTTCCTGACCGGCGAGCACGCCTCCGAAGTGCTGATGGCGGAACAACTTTCGCTCAATGCCAGGATGCGCGAGGAGCAGTGCCGCCGCCTGTTCGAGCCGATCTTCGCCAACCGTGACGTCAGCACCATCCGCAAACAGTTCGAAGCGGCCGAACTGTTCAGCGCCGACGACCTGGTCGCCGCCCTTGCTCCGATCAAACGCGCCTTCAACGATCCGATGCCGCCGGGTTGGCGGGCGGCCGCACTGGACGCCGCGATCACCGAGGTACAGCACACCCCGGGCCACATGCAGCAGATCAATCAGGCCATCGACTTCGACCGGATGCGCCAGGCGGCCCGCGCCTACGCCCAGATGCCCGACCGGGTCGGCGGCCTGCTCGATCGGTCCACCGGTGAGGTGTACTTCCCGGCCACCGCCACCCATCCGGGCGGGCAGACCATGTCCATGCTCGACTTCTTCCACGCCATGGACCGGGCCAACCGTGGCGCCGAAGCGGCCGGCCTGGACATCGAATACGTCGTGGTGATCCATGACGAGGCCAACGGCCGGTCCTCGGTCGACGTGCTCTCCCGTCCGCGCGCGCAGTATCGACTGCCCGCCCAACAGAGCCATCCGGTGCGGTTCGTGCCGCGCCCGTCGGTGCCCGCGGCGGTCGAGGGCGGCCACACCGTGGACGTGGGTGTCGGGCGCGGTGGGTTCGCGGTCGAATTGACGCCCGCACGGGACACCTCCGGTCGCGGCCTCATCCTGCAAACCGAACTGCCCATGGATTACGCCGACGCCGGCCAGCGCCGCCGCAACCTCGGCATCCTCGACGCCGGTCCGCTGACCCGCCCGGGTTCGCTCATGGTGTGGGCCGACTTGCTGCTGCACGGCGCGGTGCTCAATGTCGGCGGCAACGGCGGCGTGGCGCGCTACTACATCAACAATGTCAGCGCCCACTACGGCGACACCGACTACGACACCCTGGCCCGGCAATTGCCGCACACCCTGGTGCCCGGCGCGCACATCGAAATCCAGTGGGACATGAAGTCGGAACTGGTGGAGGGTGGCGAACCCGGCGACCGCGGGCATATCCAGGGCGACGAGCTCATGCTCGCCATCAGCCGCGTGCTGCCGCCCTCGCTCGCGGCCGCCTTCGAGGTGGTCGAGCACACCGAGTTCGAGGGCGACGGCAGCGACGAATACCTGTTCACCATCGACACCGGAGCCAGCAATGTGATCAACCCGGACGCCATGGCCAAATACTCGCCGCCGCAGCCCACCGACCGTATGGTGATCGTGTACAAGCCCGCCGGTTACCGTCCGGCAACGGCTGGTCTCGAAGGTGGTGCACGGTAATGGCGGAGATCGAGGGCGTGCGCGAGTGGCTGGACCGCTCCGCCGAGTTCCTCCGCGGCCAGATGCGCTGGTTCGGTGCCCAGCTCGTGCCCGGGTCGGCACCGTACGTGGTCATCCCGAAGCATCCCAGCCAGGTGGACTGGGCCGATCCGCCCCGTCACCGGTTCGAGGCCCTCGCCAACCTGTCCGGCCCACCGGATCCGTCCCGCGCCGACCGCGCCGCCCAGGTGCTGCACACCGCGGGCTGGGCCGTCCAGGTCCAGCGTGATCCGCAGGCCCCGACCGTCGTCATCGTCCGCGGCGATCGCGAGGGCTACTGTTTGCAAGCCCGCATAGAGGACGGCTACGGCGGCATCGTCCTGCTCGGTGAAACCCCCAACATCCAGCTCTACCAGCCGGATCCACCCTCCGCCCGCCCCGCCCCGGCCGTCACTGCGGACACCGTCAGCGACGGCGCCGTCCTCTGCTACGAATGCGACGGCCAGGGCCTGTGCCCCACCTGCCACGGCACCGGCTGGACCAAGGCGCCCACCGCCACCGGTCGCCACCGCTGCCGCACCTGCCAGGGGTCACGGGTGTGCCCGATCTGCGGGGGAGCGGGCGAACTCCGGATCACCGAGTTGTCCGACGACGACCGCATCCACTATCCGCATATTTCCTAACCGTTCCTTAGGAATTTCCTTGGAGGTCACCATGTTCGGATAGCAACGAACGAGCGATAATGTGCGAACCGCTCGGACCTCTTGCGTTGCTTGGGCTTACGGGTCGTCCGTATATGTTCGGGCAGTGATTCCGTGACAAGATGGACGTAAGACGGCACACGGGCGCACGTGACAGTCCCGGAGTTTCGGAGATAGTCAAGGAGTACGAGGCATGCCACCTAAGGAAGATGACGGCGGGGGCTCGGGACCTTCGATCCCGGAGCTCCCGCTACCCAACAATCCCTGGCCGGACATCAAAAAACGTGCGGGTGACGCGGGTTGGATCAAGTTCGATCCGCAGGCGGCGATCGCTGTGGGGCAGGCGATCTCGGATCTCCAATGGAAGTTGTTCTCCCTGTGGGGGAATGCCACGGCAGTCTCGTCCATGATCGACCTGTCCACGCCCGCCATATCCTCGGGTCCGGAGCTCGCCAAGGTGTTCGGTAAGCAGGGCCAGGAGATGTATCGCATCCTCGGCGCGCACCACAAGATCCTCGATGACATGCTCGACTCCGTCGTTGCGGCGGGCAAGAACATGGCCAAAACCGAGGAGGGCAACGTCGAGGATCTCCTCCGTCAGCTGGACGGGATTACGACCCCACTCCAAGACACGCACTACGCCGACGGAAAGGCTCCGGGTGCCCTCACGCAGCGCGAGGGTGATCACGGCAAATATCGCAAAGGGTGGAATTATGATGAAGACGGGATGCCGACCACCCGAAGAAAGGCGGCTAGTGACTATGAGAGTGGATTTCATGTAAAGGATAACCGGAAGCAGCCGGATATCAAGGGCACTCGGAACGCGGGTATCGGGGAAGTCCAAAATAAACCTTGGGCTACTCTTTATGCGAACCGGCAGTACCTGGAGGGTGGCGTCGTCGCGGATATGGTCGCCGATGATGCTGCTGAATGGGAGCATATCGGAAAAAAAATCCAAGAGTGGAGTGTGGAGTTCGGTAACAAGATTGTCAATCACCTGAACCCGGCTGCGGGGGAAAAGGTCTGGGAGGGTGAAGGTGCACAGGCGATCAAAACTGCCCTGAACAACTATCGCCTCTCCCTCGAACCGCTCGCGACATCCGCCGCACAGCACCATTCCCTGCTCGAGCACGTCTCGCAGTTCCTACAGGATACTCACTATTGGGCCCCGCCCTACAAGACGGAAGATGAAGACCCCACTTACTGGTTGACCGACCGGCAGCAGATGTTCGGCGAAACCTATGTGCGCGGTGTCAATTTCACGTCCAAGAGTATTCCGAACCTTGTTTACCCGACGGATGCGTTCAAGGACGTCCCGCCGATCTACGATCCCCGGGATACGAACAAAGACGGCAAGATCGATGACAAGGAAAAAATCCCGGGGGACACGAACAACGACGGCAAGCTCTCCGAGGAAGAAAAGCAGGCGCTGGCGAAAACCCAAGCCGGCGGTCCTGGCGGCCCCGGTCCCGGTCCTGGCGGCCCCGGTCCTGCCAGAGCCAAGGCAGGCCCCGGCCCCGGTCCCGGTTTGACCGCGGAGCAGAAGAAGGCACAGGCGAACGCAGCGGACGAGCAGCGGAAGGCCGCGCAGTTCGCCGAGCAACAGCGCAAAGACGCGGCCCGGCGCGCGAACGAACAAGAGGCCTACGAGAAGACGCAGCGGGCCGCCAACGAGCGCCGACAGGCCGAGGCCGAGCAGCGCGCCAAGGACGCGGCCGCGGAGCAAGAGGCCTACCAGAAGCAGCAGCGGGCGCAAGCCGCTGCGAAGGAAGCCACGTCGGCGGCGCAGCAGGCCGCTCAGCAAGGTTTGCAGGCCGCGCAGCAGGCTGTGCAGGAAGCCCTCCAGGGTGGCCAGAAGGGTGCGACCGAGGCGCTGGCGGCCGCGCAGCAAGCCGCGCAGAACGCGTTGGCCAACGGGATGCCGAAGGTGGGCGACCTGGCGTCGAAACTCGGCGGCCCCGGGCCTGGCCCCGGCTCCCTGGCAAAGGGATTGGGTCTGACCGAAGCCGCGAAGCTGTTCCCCCGCGCGGGCGCCGCCACGGCGGCGACCGCCGCCGGAACAGGTCTCGGCTCGCTCGGCCGGGCCGGGGCAGCCATGCAGGCGACGCCCGGTTCCCCCGGCCCCGCCGGTGCGGCGGGTCAGGGTGCGGGCCAGGGTCAGCAGAACTACAAGCGCCCTGCCTACCTCGAATCCGACCAGCACCTGGACGAACTGCTCGGTGAGGCGCCGAAGGTGGTCAGGCCGGTGGTCGAACAGTGAGTCGCACTTGGAAATTCACCGACACCGAGTTCATGGCCCTGTGGTCACGCTCCGGGGGCACGATTCTCCCGCATCCGTTCACCTACATCTGTGAAATGCAGACCACCGATGAATACGAACGTGCGTTGCACCTTGTTCGGGAACGGTGGCGGGGCACGGACGATCGGGTGCTCGATGAGATTTCCGAGGCCGTGTTGCAACCGGATATCGCTCTCGAAGTGCGCGGATTCGACGAGCGGGAGTACGAGCGCGCGGAAGGCTGGGTCCGGGTGCTCGCGGTCCGGCGTGGCGACCGCGGGTACGTGCTGAAGCAGGTGACCGGCAAGACCTTCGAGCACGCCGCCGGTTTCACCGTCACCGAATGCGAGCCGCTGGCGCTGGCCGACGCGGTGGTGGCTGAACTGCCGAAGGTCGAACCGGGAAAACAGGGCAGTATCAAGTTGCCGGTGCCCAAGAGCGAAGAAATGGTCGACACGAGTAGTTCCGGCCTGTGGGACGACCCCTACGGCGGCGGCTCCACCCCGGTGTCCGGGGAACGGTTCGAAAAGACGGTCGCGGCGTCGCGCGGGGTGGTGCGCGTGAGCCAGGGTTATTCGGTGTACGGTCCGCGCGGGCGGCTCACCCTCGAGCTCAAATGGCGGGATCTGCCCGATGACGGCAGATATCTGATCGCTCCGGACCTGCCGCCGGTCGCGCAACCCGTCGACGAAAAGAAGTTTGTGATCATGATCAACAAGGAGATCGCGAAGGTCGTCCAGACCATCAAGGACGAGAGACTTTCGCACCGTGCCTGATTCGGCTCGATACGCCTGACCACGTTGATCAACGCCGAGATCGCCGAGGTGGTCCGTGCGATCGAGGACGAACCGGTATGGACCCCGGCGGCGGGAACATACACTGAGCGACAAGCGATGAGGGGTTGATGCGATGTCCACAGCGGCGAACATCAGCGGCACGATTTCGGTGCGGACCACCGAACAGGGCCTGCCGCTGGCTATTTCGGTGGAAGCGGATGAGCTGCGGCGGGATCCGGCCGAGCTGGCGAATCAGATCATGCGGTTGTGCAGGCAGGCGGCGAACCGGGCCGGGCTGGCGCGGCGGGAGGAGTTGCAGGCGGCGGGGTTGACCAATCAACAGCTCGCGCTGACCGGGCTGCCGAAGCCGGAGGATGTCGCGGCGCAGGAGTGGGTCGAGGAAGAAGAGTACGACGAAGAGCCGCAGAGCTGGTTGAGGGAAGCCTGACATGAGCGAACGCAGAGAGCGAATCATGTGCCAGTGTGCGGTACGCATGCTGGAGCCGAGCGTCAGCGAGGTGGAGGCATGAGCGAACGCAGAGAGCGAATCATGTGCCAGTGTGCGGTACGCATGCTGGAGCCGAGCGTCAGCGAGGCGGAGGCATGAGTACCAACCCGGTGATGGACGAGATCGAGGCGCGGGCGCAGCGGGCGCTGAACCGGTTGCGCGATCTCGGCGACGAGATGGCGAAGGTGCGCGCGCAGGAGTCGTCGGAGGACGGTGCGGTGACCGTCGAGGTCGACGGCAGCGGAGCCTTGCGGGACATGCGATTCACCAGTGCGGTGTCGCGAATGTCACCCGGTGAATTCGAGCAGGCGGTGGTTTCCACGGCGCATCGCGCGGCGGCCGAAGCCATGGGGCGGATGGGTGAGCTCATCACCGAGTTCAATGAAGAATCCGCAGCTCAGACCTAGTGGCCGCACCAAATATTTACTCTCCCTTAAGGTTTTCCACCCGAATATTTACTGCGCGACTCATCCTGTGATCCGGTATATTCGGTCTGGACCTTCCAATCATTTTCGCGCAGAGGGTGTTTCCGATGCCTAACGGTTTTGACATCAATCCCTGGCCGCATGTGGCCGCCGAACCTGACGCGATTCGGGCCTACGCGGACACGGCTGCGGCGTGTGCCGCCAGCGTGGCGAGCGCCGGTTCGGTGAACCAGGCGGCCACCATGGCCGCGGCCATCCCGGTGTTCGGTTTGATCGGCCAGGATTTCCTCGCCTCCTTCGCGGTGGCGCAGGCCAATCACCTCACCTCGGTCGCCGAACTGGCCTACGTGCACGGCATGACGGCGCTGACCTGTCAGCAGGCCGCCACCGAATACGAAGTGACGGACGGTCTCTCGGGCTCCGATATCGACGCGGTCGGTCGCGCCTGATGTCGGAGCTGGTCGATCAGTCGGTATTGGACATGCTGCGCCAGAGCGCGGTGGGTCCGATGTTGGACCGGCCGGTGAACGATGTCCTGAAGGACATGGGCCTGCCGCAGCTGCCCGAAATTCCGCTGCTGCCACCGATTCCGGGCCTGCCGCCGCTGCCGGTGATCGACCTGTCCCTGCTGGCCAAGCCGCTGACCGATCTGGCCGCCACCTTCGGCACCGGCCAATTCCCGTCTCCCGCACCGGCCGCCGCGCCGGTGGCCAATGGTGATCCGGCCGCGCAGCCCGCGGCGAATCCGGCCGCCGCGCCCGTCGTCGATCCGACCGAGGTACTGAGTCAGGTCTCCAGCGTCGTCTCGACGGTGGTGCAGCTGGGCAGCACGGCGCTCACCATGGCGATGCAACTGTGGCAGAGTCAGGCCGCGGCCGCCGCCGAGGAAAAAGGCAAAGAGGCGCAGAAGGACGGCGGCAAGATCGCCACCCAGGCCGCGCAGGAGTCGGCAGGCGTCGCCTCAGCCGCGACCTCGGTCGCCATCGGCGGCGCGACGATGGCGGCCATCATCGCCAAGTACATGGCACAGGTCGCCGCCTCCGCGCCGTTCCTCTCGACCCCGGGTGGCCAGGCCTTCCTGGTCGCCTCGACCGTCGAGACGATGGCCGAGGCCACGGCGACGGTGGCGAAGACGCGCGGCGAAATGACCGTGCACAGCGCGGAGATGACGGCCACGGGCCAGAAGGTGCCGGTCACCGATGCCCCCAAGGGCATGGACCAGATGCAGATGCTGAGCATGCTGATGCAGATGATCCCCACGCTGACCACCGCGGTGAAGTCCGGCATGGAATCGGCTGTCTCGCTGCACAAGACATTGAACCCGGTGGCCTCCACCAACCCGGCACTGGAAAAGGACAAGGCCGAGCAGGCGGAGCTGGGCAAGAGTGCCGCCAAGCCCGGTGCGGGCGGCGGCGGTTTCGGTGGTGGCGGCGGTGCCGTGGCCGCCGCGGCGCGCCAGCTCAGCCCGTGGGTCGACGGTCGCACGGTCGGCAATCTGGGCGCGGCAGGCGCGAACGGCGTCGGCAACCCGGCCTCGGCGATGCAGGCCGGCGCCAGTTCGGCGGCCCGCAGCAACACCACGGCGGCCACCTCGCCGGGCGGCATGATGCCGATGTCGCCGGCGGCCGCCGCGGGCATGGGCCGCGGCGCGGAGGACGCCGCGAACGGCTTGCGCGGCGAACTGGTGTCCGCCTCGCACGGCAACGAGGTGGTGGGCGATATCGAAGGCGCCTCGCTGCCCGTCGTCGGCGCGGCCAACGCCGATGGACTCAACGAACCGCCGGACCAGGCACTCACTCTCTGATAGGAGGACGGCATGGAATTCGATCGCGCCGGGGCAATCAAGTCTGCCACCGCACTCGACGCCCTCGCGGACCGGCTGGAAGCCGATCTGAAGGCCAACACGCCCGCCCTGGCCGTGGAAGCCGCTGGGCTGGACGAAGTTTCACAGCGTGCCGCGCAGACCCTGCGCGGGGTGGCCGCCTCCTACGACGAAGCCGCGACCGCAGGCGTTCTCGAACTACGCAAACTGGCCGCCGCGCTGCGCTCGCAGTCGCAGTCGCTAGTGGTGATGGATACCGAGAACGCCGCTGGTCTCGGGGCGTCGGCCTAGCGCGAGGCGGGGGACATATGGTCGAACCGCCGATCCCTGGTTTCACCGGCGTGGTCTGGGAAGCCAGGCCCACGGAGAAACTCGCCCAGGATCTGACTACCGGTCGCGGCGCGGCGCCGATGGCCGAAGCGGCCCAGGCGTGGACTCGCCTTGGCGTGAGTTTCGGCGCCGCCGTGCCCGAATACGACCAGATCGTCAAGGCCATCGGCGAATCGTGGCGTTCGGAGACGAGCCCGGAGATCCTGGACCGGATCACCACACTGCGGGAGTGGCTGCTGGAGGCGGCCGGTTCCGCGGCCCAGAACGCCACCAAGACCGGCTCGCAAGCGCTGGCCTACGAGGTGGCCAGGCTGGCCATGCCGCACGTCGCCGAGATCGCCGCCCTGGAAGAGGCAAAGAAGTCGGTGGAGGCGATCGGCGCCGGGTTGGGTGCGCCCCTGGTGGGCGCGGCCGCCGATATCGACGCCGAACAGGATCTGGCCAAGGTCAACGCGGCCCGGGTCATGCGTGTCTACGAAGAGGCGACCAAGCCGCTGGAGACGCCGTGGACGCAGACCACGCCATCGGTCATCGCCAATAGTGCTGCGCTGGAGGCCGAGCGGGCCGCGTCCGAGGTGCGTCCCACAGCCGTGCCCACGACCGCCTTGCCGACCTCGTTCGCTGCGGCGTTCGCCCGGGCCACACCGCCGCCGCGGGCGAAGACGGCGTTCACCACGCAGGCCGTGGCCGCCGCCGGGACCGCCGAACCGACCCCGCTGCCCGTGGAAACGACTCCGGTGGCCGGAGATTCGTCGTCGGCGAGCCGCATGGGCGCCCCGGCCGCGATGGCGCCCGCAGCCGCCATGCAGGACGACGACCGTACCCTGCGGGCCGGCGCCGCCTCCGCGCAGCCGGACAAGCCGTTCGAGGTCGACGCCGGATTCGCCGCTGCCCCAGCGGTAATCGGCGGCGCCGCCGAACCCGCACCGAAGGCGACCGCACCGGGGGCGCCATGACGACGATGACCAACGATGGACTCCTGGCGGTGTCCGACCTGCTCGGCGTGCAGACCCTGCCGCTGGTGCTGGGGGTCGGACCGCAGCAGGATTCGGTCGATGCCTGGCAGGCCGCGCGCGACCAGGCGATCGCCGACCTGCGCGCCGCCGGGTTGGTCAACGCCTACGACGATGTCGCCGCCGACCTGACCGACGCGCTGTTCATCCTGGCCAACCCGGAGCGTGAGCTCGCGGCCCGGATCTACACGGAGTCGGGGATTCGACAGGTCTGCGTGGCGCGCAAGGGAGCTCAGCACGCGCTGGCCACCCGCACCGGCGACACCTTCGACGTGGGCACCATCTGGTGCGACGGCGGCGGACAAGCGCTGGCGCGGCCGGTGCTCGAAGCGCTGGGCCGCGCCCCGGCCGCCGATATCCCGAGCATCAGCGCCCCGGTCGAAGATCTGCGCGAAAGACTGGACGAGGCAACGAGATCCAGCGACTACTCCGATATCTTCTACGCCCGCGGCGTGGGCGAACGCGATGCCATCGAGTTCGGGCTGGCCATGTCCAGCTGCCACGCGCACGCCGAGATCGTCGCCTACGCCTACGACGACGGCATCACGACCAGAACGTCCGGAGCGGTAGCGGTTTACGACACCTCGCGGGGTCGTATCGCCGCCAGCCCCGGCGCTGCGCCGGACCTGCGGGTCTGGTCGACCTTCACCCCGGGAACCGATCACCGGATCGCCCAGGCGATCTCGGCGCTGATCGAAACCTTGCCCGGAGGAAGGTGGATGCCCTAGTTAACGCATCGGAACTCACGAACCGACCGAACCACCGCGGCCCCTGCGCAGCGGAAAACCAAGTACCCACCGACATGATGAGGTGAACAATGTCCGGACAGACCAGTTATACAGAGGCCGAAGCTGCTGCGGTCGTCGACGAATACATGCAGGCCGTCGAGGGCATCAAGAAGACCATCTCGGCCGTGCAGGAAACCTTCGACGCGGCCCGCTCGGGCTGGGAGGGTGACGCCGCCGTTGCGGGACAGAAGGCTTCCACCGCTTGGCAGGAGGAGACCACCCGTATCAACACCAAGATCGACGAGATGAATCAGACCATCTCCGAGGGCAACACGACCCTCGGCAACGTCGATCCGGAAAACGTGGACGCCCTGACCAACCTGATCTGACACACCACTCGAAAGGAGACGGCCATGAAGTACACCAAACAGGTCCACGACCAGCTGATCAGCGAAATGGACCAGTACTACAAGGATCTCGACGGCTACAAGGACGCCTTCGTCGCCGCCAAGGACAAGCTGGTCACCAAGGGTTGGGAAGAGAGCGAGGCGCTGGAGTCCTTCACCGTGAAGGCCAACTCCCTGCTCGAGGAGCTCAACGACACCCACACCAAGATGCAGGCCCTGCGCAACGCCATCGACGGCGCGTTCAACAACGCGTTCGCCGCTGACAAGAAGGTCTACAACTCCTTCTGATCCGGGTTGGCAACGAGAAAGCCCCGGTCACCCTTGCGGGTGGCCGGGGCTTTCCGGTACTCGGTTAGCGGGCGGCGGCCAAAGCCGTGTGCAAGTACTGCATCTCGTCCGGTGTCGCCACCATGTGCACGCGGGTGGTCACACCTGCCGTGCGCACGGTGACGAGGTTGGCGGTCTCCGGGTCCTCGGCGAGGGTGACGTCGGGGTCGAAGTGGTCCTCCATGGTCGCCGGGGCATTGCGGAGCAGCACGGTGGTGGCGTCGGAGTGGTGTCCCGTCGGCGGAATGCCGTCGTAGACGATCACAGTGGCGGAGCGGTGCGCGCTGGCCTGCTGCCCGGCCGCGGACCAGGCCGCGATGGTCAGCGACTGGGGCACACCCACGTCGGCGGCCATCTGCCGCCACGCGTCGTGACGGTTGGTGTGCACCACGACCGAGGCGCCGAGCGCGATGGCGCGCAGGATCATCTGTTGGGCGACCAGCAGCGACCCGATCACCTCCACGCGCCGCACCTGGTGCCCGACCAGGGGCAGGGCCACGCCCTGTCCGGAGGTGTCGGCGCCGATCAGCTGCCCGCAGCCTGCGATCGGCATCGGCAGTGTGAGCAGCGAATCCGGCTTGCCCAGATAGGTTTCCGGGGTGAACTGACGGCCACGCTGGGCGATCGGCAGCGTGTACAGCAGGGCGCGGAACTGCTTGCCCGGCAGCGGAACCAGGCCCTCGGCCTTGACTACGGCGGGCTTGTCCGGGGTATCGAAGCGCACCACCGCGGTCACTTCGATGCCCGCGGCACCGGGTGTGGCGGCCTGGTCGCGCGGTGACTGTGCCGCGGCGCGCTGAAGACGCATGGTGACGGTGGTCGCCAGCGTCGGAGTGGACCACACTGCGGCGAAGCCCTGCGGTCCCAAAGCTTCCGGCGCCATCCGGTAGGTGGTGTAGTGCACGCCGTCGCGTTCCACGCTGTGCGGTGTCTCGGTGAACTCCTCCAGCGGCGTGTGCCGGGTGAGCTGGTTGACCGCGGCGGTGATCTCGGCGGCCGACAGCACTACCGTGGAGATGCCATGGGCGGCAAGCCGATTCGCCACCCGCTGGGTCGCCACGATGGCCGTGCGCAGCGTGCCGGTGGCGCCGCCGCCGCGCCGCGCCACCGCGGGGGCATTGCCCAGCGGGTCCAGCCGCAGCACCACCCACACCGTGCGGTGCGCCACCGCGGGCAGCCGACCCAGGATCTGCTCGTAGAGATGCGAGACCCGGCCGGGCCCGGCGGTGCGGGCGCCGGTGCTGATCACGTCGATGGAGGCCAGCTCGATGTCGAACTGGTCGAGGCAGTGCGCGATCTCGGGCAGCGGCATCATGTCGTCGGAGATCAGCGACTGCGGGCTCAGCAGCGTCACCGTGCGCGGATGCGCCTCCACGCGCAGCATGATGAGCAATCGCGAGCCGTCCCAGCGCATTCCATAGGCGCCGCCTTCGGGTAGCGGTACGTCGAACGGCGCCTGATCAACGGTTGCCGAACGATTGCGGAACGCGCGCCAACGGAAGGTGATTTCTTCGTCCAGCCAGCCTGCCGGCGACTTGCGGCGCGGCAGCGGTGTCAGCCCGAGCACGAGGACACCGGCACATACTCCGGCCGCGACCCACACGGAGGCATCGAAGATCACCGCGACCAGTGAGGCCGCGGCCGCGACGAGCGCCACCGGAATCACCCAGCGTAGCGGCAGAATTCGGAACAGCCAGAAGTACGAGGAGCGCAGGGGAGCGGGGGCAGGCTCAGCCGACGGGACAGGTGAACTCTGGGGCGCGGTGTCGCGATTTTCGCCGTCGGCTGTGGTGGAACCCATGCGGACATAATGGACCGAATTCGCTCGGCTGCGCTACCGGGGACGGCAGGTGGCGGAGCTTGCGTAGTCGGCGGGGTGGGTAGGTAGGTACTGTAAGCCGTGCCGGGTGAAATGCTCGGTCCGTTGTACCCCGCGTCAGTTCGGAGGCGTTTCGTGCCCGCACAGTTGACTACAAAGGCGCAAGTCAACGGTTACCGGTTTCTGCTGAAAAGGTACGAGCACGCGCTGATTCGGCGCGATGTCCGGATGCTGCACGATCCGATGCGCTCGCAGTTCCGCTCGCTGGTCGTCGGCGCGGTGCTCGGCATCCTGGTGGTCGCCGGTGCGGCGATCCTGGCGTTCCTGCGCCCGGTGGGCGCGATCGGCGACGCGACCATCGTGATGGGCAAGGAGACCGGCGCGCTCTACGTGATCGTCGACGGCACGCTGCATCCGGCGCTGAACCTGGCTTCCGCCCGCCTGATCGTCGCCAGCAACGAAAAACCCACCTCCGTCAAGGAATCCAAGCTGACGATGCCGCGCGGCCCGATGGTGGGCATTCCCGGCGTTCCGGCCACCCTGCCCGGCGCGGCCTCGCCGGACTCCGTCTGGAGCCTGTGCGATGCGGTGGAGCTGTCCGCGGCGGGCAGCGCCGCCCGCTCCGCAGGCGCCACGTCCACGGTCGTCGCAGGCGCGCTCGACTCGAGCGAGCCGAACACCGCCCGCCCGCTGCGCGACAACGAGGCGCTGCTGGTGACCCGCGGCGGCAAGACCTTCCTGATGTTCGACGGCAAACGCGCCGAAGTGGATCCGAACGATTCGGTGATCTCGCGCTCGCTGGGCATGCGGGAGTACAACCCGCGTCCGGTCAGCGCGGGCATGCTCAACTCCGCCACACAGGTCCCCGCGATCGTCCCGCCGAAGATCGATCGGCTCGGCGAACCCGGCCCCGGTCGCTTGCAGGGCGTGCCGATCGGCGGCGTGATCCGCGTGCAGCGGGTCGACTCCGAAGAGCTGTACGTGGTGCTCGCCGACGGCGTGCAGCGGCTGACGCCGTTCTCCGCCGAGGTGATCCGCAACGCGAACTCCCAGGAGATGAACGAGATCATCTCGGTGCCGCCGGACCGGTTGGTTGGCGTGCCCGTGGTGAGCCCGCTGCCGGTGGACAAGTTCCCCGGGCCGGTCCCGACCATCCTCACTCCCGAGCAGAACAAGGTCAGCTGCATCCAGTGGGCCAAGAAGGACTCCGATCCGGCCGCCACGATCACGCTGCTCGCCGGACGTGAACTGCCGCTGCCGAAGTCGGCCAAGGTGGTGGATCTGGCCACCGGCGACGGCACCGGCGACCGCATCGACCATGCTTACATCCCGCCGAACTCGGGGGAGTACCTCCAGATGACCGGCATGTCGCCGGACAGCGTCCGCCTGGGCAGCCTGTTCTACATCTCCGACAACGGGATTCGCTACGGCATACCGGATCAGGAGACGGCCACCCTGCTCGGCCTGGCCGACAAGCCGCGGCCCGCACCGTGGCCGATCATCGGCCAGCTGGTGCCTGGGCCGACGCTCTCGCGCGAGGAAGCGCTCGTCAGCTACGACATCCTGCCGACCACCAACTGACGTGCCCCGCACAGCAGTACGGCTGGCGAGAACTCGCGGCCGTACTGCTGTGTCCGGATATCAGCGCAGCGTGGCCAGCACGTTGTCCAGCGCGTTCTGCATATCGTCCGACTCGATCCGCATCAGCACCGATTCGTCGACGGCGCTCAGATCCAGGTTGATGTCATTGGCCAGCCGGAACTCCCGCTCCTCCTCGGCCGCTTCGATCACATTGCGGATGAACCGGCCGTTACCGGCCATGTCGATGCCGCGCCGGATCTCACCGCTCTGATCCGTGGCCTCCTTGCGGTAGAGCTCACCGCAGGCGGCGATCAGCAGCGCCTGTGCGTCGTCGGCCAGTTCCGAATCCCGTTTCCGCGCAATGAAACGGCCGATATCGCCGAGCTCCTCCGGCGAGTAGGAATCGAACTTCACCCGCTTGGCGAAGCGGGACGCCAGACCGTCGTTGGAGGCCAGGAATCGGTCGATCTCGCCGTCGTATCCGGCGATGATCACCACCAGGCGATCGCGGTCGTTCTCCATTCGCGCGAGCAGCGTATCGACGGCTTCGCGACCGAACGCGTCACCGCCGGACAGGCCGGTTTGAATCAGCGTGTAGGCCTCGTCGATGAACAGCACACCGTCCATCGCGCTATCGATCAACTTGTTCGTCTTGATCGCGGTACTGCCCAAATGCTGGCCGACGAAATCGGAACGTTTGGCTTCGATCAACTTGTCGGTCTTGAGAATTCCTAAGCCACAGTAAATTTTTGCCACCACGCGGGCAACGGTGGTCTTACCGGTACCCGGCGGTCCGGTGAATGCCAGATGTTGGCCACGGGATCCGCTCGCCATTCCTTTTTCGGCACGGATCCGCGCTAGCTGAGCGGTTGCCTGCAACTTCGCAACCTGCATTTTCACGCCGGCGAGACCGATCTGCTCGTCGAGTTCGGCGCGCGCCTTCTCCAGGATCAGCTTGGCCTTGTCGTCGCGCTCCTCCTGGCCCATCTGTTCCAGCGTCGGCGCCGAGGCCGGATCCCACTTGTTGGTGCGCGCGTCGATGACCTCCTTGGTGGTCACCGTGATCCGGTACTTGCGGTCGCGCATGGCCATGGTGTTGGCCTCGAAACCCGGTGCCTCGGAGAACACCTTCTCGAACAGCGCCTGCGCCTTCTCCTCCTCGCCTGTCTCGCGCAGGGCGAGTCCGCGGCAGAAGCGGGCAGTGGTCGCCGCGGCCGGAATCGGGCCCTGCTCCGCGGCTTCCATGCGGCGGATCGCCTCGCCGAACAAACCCAGCTGGGCACAGGCGGTGCCGACCATGACGTGGGCGCCCGCGGCCAGGTAGGGATCCTCCCAGTCCGCCGAACCGGCCAGCACGGTCATCACATCGGGCCAGCGCTGCGTGGTGAAGTGCAACACGCCACGGACGTAGGCGCAGATCCGGTCGTCGATCTCGCGATCCGACGAGGAGACCTGTGCGGACCGGTGTTTGGCCAGTTCGTCGAGGACCTTCTCGGCTTCGTCGTAGTCGCCCTCGGTGATCAGCTGCGTGGCCTGCGCGAGCCAGATCTCGGCATAGCTGGCCAGCGGGTAATCGATGTACTGCCCGATGGTGAAGCGGCCCGCCAGCGCTCGCGGTTGCAGGCCGAGCCTGCGCTGCTCCCGGAAGAGCGTCGAGGTGCTGGTCTTGAAGAGGTTGAAGATCACCTCACGGGTGTGCTCGCCCGCGGCCGCGCGCCCGAGCCAAGCGTCGCACATACCGGGATCCCATTCGGTGGCGCGCTGGAAGGCTAGCTGAGCGTATTCCAGATCGCGGGCAGATTCCTGTCCGTCGATCACAATGCCCAAGGACAAGACACCAGCGTCGAATGCGCGTTGTGCCTGGCGGTTGCCGGTCATGTGGGTTTGCCCCTAAAAACGAACGGACGTGCTGTTCCTCGCCAAGCATAGCTGCTGCGAGGGAGGGACTTCTCCGTTAAGTTGAGTACGTTGCATGGCGTTGAAGTGTGTTCTAGGTAGGGAGTCGTCCGAGCTGTGACCGATCCGTCTAGCAGCGCTGTGGCTGCCGTTGCTCCGGAGTTGTGCCGAGTCTCGGTGATCGGCGGCAATACCCAGTTGGACTTGGGTTTGCCTGCCACAGTTCCGATCGCGGCGTTTATCGCCGACGTGGTGGAGCTGATCGAATCGCGCAATCCCGATCTCACCGAGCACGAGGACGGGGCACCGCTGCAAACGCAGCATTGGACACTGGCCCGGATCGGCCGCGACCCCATCCCGGCAAACCAATCGCTCACCGAGGCCGAGGTTTTCGATGGTGAGTTGCTGGTATTGCGCTCGGTGTCCGCCAAGGAGCCACCGGCGCTGTTCGACGACGTGATCGACGCCGTCTCCAAGCTGACCGCGACCTCGTTCCGGCACTGGTCGCCGCTGTCGGCGCGCTGGCTCGGTCTGTCCATGGGCCTGCTCGCGGTGCTGGCCGCGATCTACCTGCTCGCGGTGGCCAAACTCGACGGTGCCGGTGCCGCAGTGGGTTTCATCGGCCTCGGCGCCGGACTGATCGCCGGTGGCGCGGCCGTGCTCGTCGCCCGCCGGTATCAGGCCGAAGCGTCCTTGCCGGTGATCATGCTGTCGCTGTACGCGCTGCTGCTGATCTTCGCGGGCACCGCACTGTTCGTGCCCAACGCCTTCGGCAGTCCGCACGCGATGTTCGCCTGTGTCGCAACGCTGACCGCGGCCGCGGTCCTCTACAGCCTGGCCCGGGTCGGGGCGACCATGTTCACCACGGTCATCACCCTCGCGCTGTTCGGCGGCGTGGCCGCGATGGTGCGGATGGTCTGGGATCCCGCGCTGTCCAAGATCGCCGCCGGCGTGCTGGTCGGTGCGCTCATCGTGATCACCCTGGTGCCGCGCCTGGCCGTGGCGGCCGCACGGCTTCCGGTGCCGCCGGTGCCGACCGCCGGCGCCGCCATCGACCCCGCCGACCACGAACCCCGTCCCACCGTCAAGGACATCGGCGCCATCGGCGCCACTGCGCTACCCTCGGCCGCCGGTCTCGAGCATCGAGCCCGCGCGGCCAACGAATACCAGTCCGGCATGATCATCGGCTGCACCGTCGCCGCCGTGATCGGCGTGGTGCTGGCCGCGGATCCGCTCGGCGCGGCCCGCTGGCAGGGCATCACCCTGGGCGTGGTGGTCTCGATCATCCTGTGCCTGCGCGGGCGCGCGTTCGCCGACCTGGTGCAGGCTTGCACGCTGATCGCCGGTGGCGCGATCGCGTTGATCGCGCTGGGCATCGGTGCCGGGCTCGGTGAGGAGAACTGGCTGCTGCCGATCGCCGGCATGCTGCTCGTCGTGGCCACGGCCGCGGTGGTCTTCGGTGTGATCGGGCCGCACACCGAGATGTCGCCACCCATGCGCCGCACCGGTGAGATCTTCGAATACCTCTTGATCTGCACCATCATTCCGCTGGTGCTGTGGATCATGGACATCTACTCGGCCGCCCGGAACATCTGACATGGCACCGCTCCTACGGCGGCTGCTGCGGGCGGTGACGATGGCGGCGGTGCTCGCGCTCGCCACCGGAACACCCACGCCCGCACTGGCGATCGCGCCGCCGAAGATCGACGACGGCGCACTCGGGGCCGTGCTCGGCCTGGCCGCAGGCGCTAGACCGCCGGACGAGACCGAACAGGCCAAGGTCTGCGCCGAACCCACGCTCCAGGGCGGGGTGCCCCGCGATCCGCCACTGGCGCAGCGGATCCTCGGTTTGGCCGAGGCGTGGCAGTTCAGTCGCGGCGCGGGTCAGAAGGTCGCCGTCATCGATACCGGCGTGAACCGGCACTGGCGCCTGCCCGCGCTCCAGGCGGGCGGCGACTTCGTCTCCACCACCGACGGCACCGTCGACTGCGACGGCCACGGCACCTTCGTGGCCGGGATCATCGCCGCTCAGCCCAGCCTGGAGGACGGATTCTCCGGTGTCGCACCGGAAGCCGAGATCCTGGCCATCCGCCAGCTCAGCTCGGCCTACGAGGCCAAGGACCGCAATCGCCGGGAGGAGCCGGGCGTGATCACGCGCGAAGGCTACGGCACGGTCAACACCCTGGCCGCCGGTATCGTCCGCGCGGTCGACATGGGCGCCACGGTGATCAACATCTCCGAGGTGGCGTGCATGGCTGCGAGCGCGGGCGCTGCCGACGGCGCCTTGGGCGCCGCCGTGAAATACGCCTACGACCGCAATGTGGTCGTTGTCGCCGCGGCCGGAAACATCATGCAGGGCACTGCCTGTGAGAAGCAGAACGACCGCTCGGGCTGGTCGGCGGTGAGCACCGCGGTCACTCCGGCCTGGTTCACGCCCTATGTGCTGTCGGTCGCCTCGGTGGATCCCGCGGGCATGGTCTCACCGTTCTCGCTGCACGGCCCGTGGGTCGGCGTCGCCGCGCCGGGGCGCGAGATCGTCTCCCTGGACAGCAAGCCGGGTGGCGCGGGCCTGGTCAACGCCACCCAGACCGACGAGGGCTACTCCACCATCGACGGCACCAGCTTCTCCAGCGCCTACGTCTCCGGACTGGCCGCGCTGGTCCGGTCGCGCTTCCCGGAACTGACCGCCGCCGAGGTGATCGATCGAATCAAGCTGACCGCGCAGGCACCGGACAACGGACGCAACGACAAGGTCGGGCACGGCCTGATCGATCCACTGGCCGCGCTCACCGCGCAACTGCCGCAGAAGCCGGTCACCGTCGGCTCCGATATACCGCGCAAGATCGCCGGGCCGTCCCCGCCGCCGTACGTCGACCCGGCCCCGCGCCAGGTCGCCACGATCGGCTCGATCACGCTGCTCGCCCTGCTCGGGCTCGGCTACGCCGCTTCGATCCCGTTCCGGCGGGGTAAGCAGGTGAGTGTGGATCCGGGTGCGGAGCAACACACCCGAGAGGGGTTGTAGGACATGGCAACCGAAGGTTTCGTGCGCCGCCCGCGGATCGCGCCGCCACGTCCGCCGGGCGGTGAGGTCGCGTTGTCCGCGCCGCCGGAACTCGATCGTCCCGTCGTCGGCAATCTGCTGATGAAGCTGATGCCGGTGGTCATGGTGGTCGCCGTGGTCGGCATGATCGCGATGATGGTCATGATGGGCCGCAACCTGCTGGCCAACCCGTTCATGATGATGTTCCCGATGATGATGCTGATGTCGATGTTCGGCATGATGGCGGGCATGCGCGGCGGCGGCGGGCCGAAGAAGGCCGCCGAGCTCAACGAGGAACGCAAGGACTACTTCCGCTACCTCGATCAGGTCCGCAAGGATGTGCGCAAGACCGGCAACCAGCAGCTGGCGGCGCTGCGGTGGAGTCATCCCGAACCCAGCGACCTGCAATCGGTGATCGGCAGCCGCCGGATGTGGGAACGCAGGCCCAACGACCCCGATTTCGGGCACGTGCGGGTCGGCGTGGGCAGCCACCGCCTGGCCACCAAGCTGGCCCGGCCCGAGACCGGTCCGCTGGAAGACCTGGAGCCGGTGTCCACCGTCGCCTTGCGCCGGTTCGTGCGCACCCACTCGGTGGTGCACGGCCTGCCCACCGCCATCTCGCTGCGCGCGTTCCCCGCCATCAACGTCGAAGGCGACCGTGCGGCCGCGCTCACGCTGGTGCGCTCGATGCTGATGGAGTTCACCACCTTCCACGGCCCCGACCACACCGCGGTCGCCATCATCTGCGCCGACCCCGACGGCCCGGCTTGGTCCTGGGCGAAATGGCTACCGCACCTGCAACATCCGGTGGACCGCGACGGTGTGGGCTCGGCCCGGATGATGTACCGCTCGCTGGCCGAACTGGAGACCTCCATGTCGGCCGAGCTGGTCGAGCGCGGTCGGTTCATGCGTAACGCGCAGCCGACAGCGGGCCGGATCCATCTGCTGGTGATCATCGACGACGGCTACGTCAGCGGTTCCGAACGCGTCGTCAGCGACGCGGGCCTGGACTCGGTGACCGTGCTCGACCTGACCGCACCGCAGAGCGGTCTTGCGGTGCGCCGCGGTCTGCAACTGGTCGTCACCGACGACGGCATGGTGGCCGCGAAATCCGCAGCGGGCGTGGAGAAATTCGCTACCGCCGACCAGGTGACCCGCGCCGAGGCGACCGCGCTGGCCCGGGATCTGGCGCGCTTCCGCGTCGCGACCGCCGCCCAGATGGTGAGCCTGGGTGACGAGACCCGGGCCGATCCCGGCCTGATGGCGCTGCTGAAGATCACCGACGCCGCCCAGATCGATCCCGGGGTGGTGTGGCGCCCGCGCAGCGACCGGGAACGGCTGCGGGTGCCGATCGGCGTCACCCCCGACGGTACGCCGGTCGAGATCGACATCAAGGAGTCCGCCGAGAACGGCATGGGGCCGCACGGATTGTGTATCGGCGCAACGGGTTCGGGCAAGTCGGAGTTCCTGCGCACGCTGGTGCTGTCCATGGTGACCACGCACTCGCCCGATCTGCTGAACCTGGTCCTGGTCGACTTCAAGGGTGGCGCGACCTTCCTCGGCCTGGACTCGCTGCCGCACGTCTCCGCGGTCATCACCAACCTCGAGGAGGAACTCGCCCTCGTCGACCGCATGAAGGACGCCCTCTCCGGTGAGATGACCCGGCGCCAAGAGCTGCTGCGCGCGGCAGGCAACTTCGCCAATGTCACCGAATACGAGAAGGCTCGCGCCGCGGGCGCCAACTTGGATCCGCTGCCCGCGCTGTTCGTGGTGGTCGACGAGTTCTCCGAGCTACTCTCGCAGAAACCGGATTTCGCGGACCTGTTCGTGATGATCGGCCGCCTGGGCCGCTCGCTGCGTGTGCATCTGCTGCTGGCTTCGCAGCGCCTGGAGGAGAACAAGCTGCGCGGTCTCGACTCGCATCTGTCCTACCGGATCGGCCTGCGTACGTTCTCCGCCAACGAGTCCCGGGCGGTGCTCGGCATCACCGACGCCTACCACCTGCCCAGCGTGCCGGGCTCCGGCTACCTCAAGAGCGACGCCGACGATCCGCTGCGCTTCAACGCCAGTTACGTATCCGGGCCGTATGTTTCGCCGCGCAGTACCCGGCAGGTGGACGGCAAGACCGTCGGCGGGCAGTCGCCTGCGGTGTTCACCGCGGCGCCGGTGGCGCTGCCGGAGATCGTCGAGCCCGCGCGGGGGGCCGTGCCGAGTGGCAGGCCCGAGCTGCCGCCGCCGCCCGGACGGATGGGACTACCCGAATTGCCGCCGCCGCCAGGGCAACTCGCGGGTGAGGAAGAGGGCGAGGAGCGGACCCCGGTGCCGGTTGCCGAGGCCGTTCCCGCGACGCTGCTGACCACCGTCGTCGATCGCCTGCGCGGCCACGGCCGCCCGGCGCACGAGGTATGGCTGCCGCCACTGGACGAGTCGCCGTCGGTCGATATGTTGCTGCCCGACCCGGACTGGCGCTCGCCGGTCAACCGGCACGGTCAGCTGTGGTTGCCGCTGGGTGTCATCGACAAGCCCTACGAGCAGCGCCGCGACGTGCTGATCGTGGATCTGTCCGCAGCGCAGGGCAATGTCGCGGTCGTCGGTGGTCCGCAGTCGGGTAAGTCGACTACCCTGCGCACCATCATCATGGCCGCGGCCGCCACTCATACACCCGAGCAGGTGCAGTTCTACTGTCTCGACTTCGGTGGTGGCACACTCTCCGGTTTGGCGGGGATACCGCATGTCGGTGCCGTCGCGGGTCGCATGGAAGTCGATCGAATCCGCCGCACCATCGCGGAGGTCACCGGCATCCTGCGCCACCGTGAGGAGCTGTTCCGCGAGCTGGGCATCGACTCCATCGTCGAATTCCGCAGGCGGAAAGCGCTGCTGGCGGAGAAGTCGCCGACGGAGCGGCAAGCCGACCCGCTCGCTCAGGATCTGCACGGTGACGTCTTTCTCGTCATCGACGGCTGGCCCACCATCCGCGCCGATTACGACACGCTGGAACCGCAGCTCAATGCCATCGCCGCACAGGGTCTTTCCTATGGTGTCCACCTGATCGTCTCCACCACCCGGTGGCCGGAGATCCGCCCGCAGATCAAGGACCTCATCGGTACCCGCATCGAGCTCCGCCTCGGTGACCCGTCCGACTCCGAGATGGACCGGCGTACCGCGGTGCTCGTGCCCACCGGGCGTCCGGGCCGTGGTCTCACCGCGCAGAAGCTGCATCTGCTGGTCGCGTTGCCGCGCTTGGACTCCGACTCCGATCCGCGCACCCTGTCCGAGGGAATCGGCATCGCCAAGCAGCAGCTCAACGAGCTCTACACCGGCCGGAACGCGCCCGAGGTCCGGATGCTGCCGATGGAGCTCTCGCGCGAGGCTGTGGTCGCGGAGGCGGCGCGGCGGGGCATCCAGCAGAGCAAGACGCTTGCCATCATCGGCATCGGCGAGACCGACCTGCAGCCGATCGCCATGGATTTAGCGGTGCAGCCGCACTTCTACAGCTTCTGCGATGTGGAGTGCGGTAAGACCACGCTGCTGCGCAATATCGTCGCGGGCGTCACTGAGAACTCCACCTCCGAGGAAGCCCGCGTCATCCTGATCGACTACCGGCGCACCATGCTCGGAGTGCTGGAAGGGGCGCAGCTGGCCGGATACTCGACCTCCGCGCAGACGTCTTTCGGGATGATCAAGGAAGTCGCAAACTACCTCCAGAAGCGGATCCCGGGCAATGACATCACGCCACAGCAGTTGCGCGAACGCAGCTGGTGGACCGGGCCCGAGATCTATGTCGTCGTCGATGATTACGAGATGGTGGTCTCCGGTGGGCGCAACCCGCTGGAGCCGCTGATCGAGTTCCTGCCGCAGGCACGCGACATCGGTTTGCACGTGGTGATCAGCCGCCGCGCCGGCGGCGCCGGCCGGGCCATGTACGACAAGGTGCTCGGCACGCTCAAGGAAATGGGTGTGGACGCGCTGCTGATGAGCGCGCCCAAGGACGAGGGCAAGATCATCGGCGACATCCGCGCCGCCAAGCTGCCGCCCGGTCGTGGCACGCTGGTTACTCGCGGCGGCAACGAGATGATCCAGGTGGCGTACCTGCCGCAGCTGTAGGGCGTACCTCCGGGCGTGCGCGGGCTGAGGGCGGAGTACGTCCGGCTCTGCCGCTTTGCGCGTCGCTCAGGCGCTGCCTGCTCAGTTCGGCAGCGCCGGGGGAGCGAGGATGTCCGTCGGAGGGTCCAGCCTGGGTGCCGCCGACGGCAGACCCGCGGCGGGGATGGCGAGCGTCTGCTCGAAATCCCAGCTGTCGGTGCGTCGTTCGAACAGGGCGCGGGAGGGGCCGCGTGCGATCGGTCCCGCGATGCGCGCCATGTGGAAGCCCGCTCTGCGGTAGTAGTCGTGCAGGTCGGCGTTGGTCGTCCAGGCGTCGAGGCGGACCCAGTCGCGGTCCCGTTTCCTGGCCAGCTGCCCGGCCTGCGCGAGCAGGCGATGGCCGAGACGCTGTCCGGCGAAACGCAGGTCGACGATCATGAAGTGCACGACCACCGCGTCGGCGAGCTCCCATTGCGACCACAGTCCGGGGTCGGCGCGCTCGTTGACGGTGATGGTGCCCGCCGGTTCGCCGTCCACCTCGGCGATCCAGGTCTCGCCCGCGTCGAGCGATCGGCCGACCGCGCGGGCGAAGATCTCGATGGGCAGGCCGCGGCCGGCGACCGTCCACTGATCGGAGCCACGGGCGGTGAGCCAGGCGGTGCGCTGGACGCGCAGGCGGCAGATCAAGCCGAGATCGCCGAGGGTGGCCTCGCGGAGAACGGTAGTCATAGCAACGAGATACCTGGCCTGTACGACTCGCTCAAAATCTGCCGGATCACCGCGGTGCCCTCGGCGTCGCCGAGCTCGTACGCCAAGCGGTTGCGTGTGGCGATGGAGCGCTGTCGCGTCGCCCGGGTTATCCGGCTGTGGTCCGCCCCGATCCGCAGATGGTCGAGCAGGATCGTTCCGGTCGCGACGCCGAGCACGATCGCCTCCTCGGCGCTGGCGGGTCGCGCGACCAGCGTGTCGCGGTGAGCGGTTTCGGGATAGCCGCGGTCGGCCATCCGGCGGGTGGTGCCCTCGGGGATGTCGTGCGGTGAATCGATGCCGGTCGCCTCGGCCAGGTCGCGGGGATAGAAACTGACCTCCCACGACCACGGTTCGTTGTCCAGGTACTGCACGACGGTGCGGGCGAGCACCCAGGTGTCCTCCGCCACGCCGAGCCACTGCGCCACCTGCGCCGTCGCGGGTTCCATCCGCGCGCTGAACTCCTTGGTGGGCACCCGATCCGCGGCGCGGGCGATCTCCTCGAAGATGTCGTGCGGCGACTTGGGCCGGTCGCGACGGATGTGATCGGTCATCACCGACTCGAGCACTTCCTGGTTTCGGACGATCGTGCCGCGGGAAGTAGCTGTATAGACGAGATTTTCGGCGACAAGTACTTGAATGGCATTGCGGGCCGTGGTGATCGAAACCTGCATCTGCTCGGCCAGCTCGGTGTGACTCGGAAGTCGATCGCCCGGTTTCCATTTGCCTGCGCGGATCTCCTCGCGGAGGAGGTCTGCGATCCGGTGATACGTCGGACCGTCCGCCATCTTGCTCCTCGGTTGGTCGTGCAGGTAACGAAGTGTACTCTTCGTGACTCCCTACGGCCGGGTAACGCTTGACAGGTGCCTTCAGAGGTTTATTGTAATGAACGTCCTGATCCGGTGTTGTGCGGCGATGAACGGCGAGGCAACGTGGCAGGTTCGGATTCATCAACGATTGTGATGGCAGTTCCCGGCACACCCCGGTGTGTCGATTCGGCAGTGCAGTCCGTGTCTTCCGGGCTACTGCCCACTTCGGATCTACTTGTTCGGGCGTGTCGCGGGCATCGGGTCGTAGGTGGCCCCCTGCTCTGGTTCGCCCGTGATCTGGCGGTATTACACGAGCGGCGACTTGTCGGTCGTGGTGGATCGGTGAACACCGATCCCACTCATATTCTCGAAAACGAACGGCGCCGAAGCGAATTGGTCATGGCCATCGACGACTGGGTGACGCGCAGCGTGCCCCAGCATCGGCTCGGCGCTACTTTGCACACCGAGACTGTCGGCGCGGTGATCGATCGGCTCGCGGAGTCCTCGGTGCGTGCGCACCACGCACTGATGACGCTCGACGCGCACGACGAGCTATTGCACTGCGCCTGGCACCACCTCGCCGAATTGGCGGACGCCTACGACGACCTGGTCCGCGACGTGCTCGCGGGTCGGAGGCGGCTGCCCGAGTGGTGAGGTGGTTCGTTCGGTCGGGTGTCGTCACCCCTCCTCGGCACCCGACCGGCGAACCTCTTTGGCACACAGTGTTTGTCGAGCTGCGTGGTCGAACTGCTCGGTCCAACCGTTCGGTCGACCGTGGCGCTCAGCTGTGGAAGCGGCGGTGGTCGACGCTGAACTCGTCGGCGACCGTCGCGGCGAGTTCCACGTAGGCGCGCTTGGCCTGCTTGCTGAGCCGGTGCAGATCGATCTCGGCGCCCTCCGAGAGGTGCGCGTCATACGGGATGATGTGCACCGCGCGGCAGCGGGACAGGAAGTACTCGCGCAGCTGCTGCACGCCGACATTCGGTGAACCCTCGCGTGGCAGGTTGATCACCACGACGGCGTTGCGCACCAAGTGATCGTGGCCGTGCAGGGACAGCCAGTCCAGCGTCGCCGCGGCGCTGCGGGCGCCGTCGATCGCCGCCGAGGAAATCAGCACCAGCGAATGCGCCAGGTCCAGGACACCGGCCATCGCCGAGTGCATCAGACCGGTGCCGCAGTCGGTGAGGATGATGTTGTAGTAGCGCTGCAGGATTCGAGCGACCGCCCGGTACTCTTCGTCGTTGAACGCTTCCGACGCCGCCGGATCCCGTTCGCTGGCAAGCACTTCCAGTCGGCTGGTGGCCTGCGAGGTGTGCCTGCGCACGTCCGAGTAGCGCTCGATCGACGGATCGAGCAGCAGGTCGCGCACCGTCGACCGGGTCTGCAGCGGCACGCGCTGGGAGAGCGTGCCGAAGTCCGGGTTGGCGTCGACCGCGATCACCCGGTCGCCGCGGACGGAGGCGAAGATCGATCCCAGACCCATGGTGGTGGTCGTCTTCCCGACGCCGCCCTTCAGCGAGAGCACCGCGATGCGGTAGTCGCCGCGGACCGGCTGCCTGATCCTGGCCACCAGTTCCTGGAGCCGTAGCTCCTCGGCCGACATGCCGGGATTGATCGCGCCGCCGGACATGTGGTGCACGGCCTTGCGCCAACCACTGCCCGGCGACTTCTTCGCGCGGCGCAAGGGAACGTCGTCCAGCGAGGGCTGGCCCTGCTGGGGCTGACGCGGACCGCCCTGCGGCTGCTGGCCCCAGCTCTCACCGGCCGGTCCGTGCTGCGGCCGACCCCAGCTCTCGCCCGTGGGGCCCTGCGGGGGCGCGGGAGGTTGCGCGCCCTGGTTCCACGAAGGCGGTGCGGGTGGCTGCTGATCGGCGGCCGGTGGCGCGACGAAGCCGGGCGGGTTGTTCGCGGGCTCAACCGCTCCCGGCCCGGACTGCGTCGGATATCCCGGCTCGCCGGGCCGGCGATCGCCGGGGATGTGATAGGCGTTCGCGTCGGGGCCGGGGGCCGGAGCGTAACCACCCTGACGCTGGTCGGCATAGCCGTAGCTGGGCTGCGGGCCGTTCGGCGGGGCTGGCGGCTGGGTACCGTATCCGGCCTGCGTCCACGGCATTTCGCCGCCGGGGGCCTGGCCGCCCTGCTGTGCGAAGACGCCGGGATCCCGGCGCACCTCGCCGGGAGCGGGCTGATCGCTGACCGGAGCCCGGTGTCCGCCCTGGGCCGGACCCGGTGCGCCCCACGGACGCTCGCTCGGTTGGGGTTCCGCGGACAGTCGATGCCTGCCGCCCCCCGCGAACTCAGCGTCTTCGGCTGGGCCCGTGGTGTTGCGCGTGGACTCGTCGCCTTGGCCTCGTCCGACCGCCGCCGGTCCGTACACGGAGTCGTCGGGGCGCGAAGGGATTCCGCCTTCGCTCCGCTCGTCCGTGGAGGAGCTCGGAGCCGCCTCGTCGCCGGCCGGCCGGGCCTCGGAGTTCGGACGCTCGGCGCCGTTCACCGGATCGACGGCAGCGGACGTGCCGCTCGTGTGCGCGACGGGTGAGGGCTCGCCCGATCGACCGATGTCGCTCGCCGACGCCGGTGTCTGCTGCGCGGCGGGCGAAGTCGCTTGCGCCTCGGACTGTTCGGCGAAATTCGCGGGTGGCGGGGGAAGCTCAGGGCGGGCGCTCGGCTGGTGTTGTTCGGGGCCGTCGAGCCAGGAGGGTGGCGCGTCGCTCGACGGCGTAGCCCCCTCGGGCGTGCGTGGCACGCGGCGTTGCTCCGCGGGAGATCCGACCGGGCCCGGCGACGCGGCCGCGCTCGGACCTGCGAGCCACGGTGGGGCCGCGTCGAATTCGGACGCCGCGCGGTCCGCGTCGGCTGCGGCGGGGTTGTGGTCCTGCACCGTCGATGCGGAGCCCTGACCCGTGTCCGCCTGAGCGGGAGCGTGATTCACCGCTGCCGGAGGGACGACGGGGTCCCCGGCCGGAATGCGGCGCTCGGCAGGCGAGTCGGCCACGTGGTTCTCGGCCGCCCCGCCGGTGACGCTGTGCCCGGCCTGCGGATCGCCGGTCGTTCGGGTGGAGCTGTCCTCGGCGGCCGGAGACGGCCGGACGTGGCTCGGCGGTGGCGGCAGGTCGGGAAGCCTGCGCTCGTAGCGCGTGGTCGCCTCGTCCGACGGAGGCAGCTCGGGGGCGGTCGGTGTGGGGGTGCGCTGACCGAGCGGTTGGAAGCCCTCGGAGGGCTGGCTCGGCTGCCGGGTGGGCAGGCTCGACTGCCCATCCTGTCCTCGCGGTGCCGACGACCTCGGGTCCTCGGGGTGCGGTTGCCCGGCCCATGCCTCGCCCGGTCGCTGCGCGACCTGGCTCGAACCGTCGACCGGCGGCTGGCCTGGGCCGCCGATCGGCTGCTGCGGCTGGTGTCCCGGCCCACCCATCGGCTGCTGGTATCCGGGCACGCCGGTCTGCTGGTAGGGCGGTTGTCCTTGGCCGCCGTGCTGTTGCGGCGCTCGACCCGGCCCGCCGAACTGCTCCGGCGCGCCACCCCGCTGCGGCCCGCCGTCGCCGATCGGCTGCTGCGGCGTATACCCGGCGCCGCCGGTCTGCTGCTGCGGTCGGTCCGGTCCGCCGATCTGCTCGGGCCGTGCCTGACCGGGACCGCCGATCGGCTGTCCTGGTCCGCCGAACTGCTGCTGTGGGGTCTGGCCGGGACCGCCGCTCGTCTGCGGGGGCTGGCCGTGGGCGTCGAACCGGGGCGGGACCGGGTGATCCGGCGCGCCTATCGGCTGCTGCCGAACCGGCCCCTCGGTCTGCTGCTGCCAGGAATCGTTGCGATCGGCTTGGCCGCGCGCGGCTTGCCGCGGCGAATCATCGGGCCTGCCCGCCTCCGTGTCGGGGCCGGACGACCAACCGGACTGCGGTTGCCCCCAAGAGTCGGCGGGCGGCTCGGGGCGGCGCTGGTCCTCGGCCGGGGGCGCGCTGGGCTGCTCCTCGACCGGCTCGTCCTTGTCGCGGCCGAGCCACCTGCGCTTCTTGTCCTTGCGGCCGGAGCCCTGATTCGCGTCGTTCCGACCATCGGGCGCCTGGGGCTTGCGGCGTCGTTTGCGGTCGGGCGCGTCGTCGATGAGCTCTTCGTGCGGGAGATTCTGTACCGGTGCTTCGTAACCGCCGGTGACCTCGCTGTCGGACAGCCATGGCGGCAGCATCGGGAGGTCGTTGTTACGACTCACCGCATCGCCTCGCTGTCCCACGGCTCCGTCGTGCGCTCGGTTTTCGTGGTGCCCGAGATGGCTCGCCCGCTACCCTCGCACTCGGCCCTGTCGTGGCCGAGGGGCGCAGTGCCGACGGCTGGCCCGGTACGCTGGCTCACGGCATCCCCCTAAGTCTGCTCGACCGTTTCCTGGACTCGGTCAGTTTACGTGACCGGCCCCACCCGCCGTGGCGCAGGGAGCGGCCGCCCTGCGACTTCCTGGCGGGGCGTTTTTGCCGGATCGGACGCCTCCCGGTAAGCTGGAGCGGCGGTGCACCTATGCGCCGCCTGTTTGCATGCCGCCGGTTCGGTTACGCCGTCCGGTACATACAAGCAGACACCAGGCAATCACACCAGGTTCGATCGGCGAAGTCGCTCGATGAACCGGGATCGCGGAGGACATGGCGAAGAAGGACGGGGCCATCGAGGTCGAGGGTCGAGTTGTCGAGCCGCTGCCCAATGCGATGTTCCGTATCGAGCTCGAGAACGGGCACAAGGTTCTCGCGCACATCAGCGGAAAGATGCGGCAGCACTACATTCGCATCCTTCCCGAGGACCGGGTGGTCGTCGAGCTCTCGCCCTACGACCTGTCCCGCGGCCGGATCGTTTACCGCTACAAGTGAATCGAGTCGGCGAACGCTGCTCACGGTGAGCGTTCGCCTAGGTCGATTCACTTGGTGTTTTGTGGGGGTGCAACCCCCACACCCCGCCCGGCGGGCTTCGCCCCCGGACTCCCGAACGGGCGGGTTGGCTTAGGCGCGGACCAACCGTTCGCGCGGGTCGGGCATCTCCGGACCGCCGGATGGGCGGGCTGGTTCGACCCGGACCAAGGCTTTTACCCCAGGTCCCTCCCGGAGGGACGGCCGTTCGCGAGGACGGCACAACAAAAGACTTCCCCAGCCGCCAGGCTGGGGAAAAACTGTGTTCACACCTCTGTGGACCACAACGAGATTGGACGGACGTGAAGGTTCAGCCGAGCGTCAAGAAGATCTGCGAGAAGTGCAAGGTGATCCGCCGCCACGGCCGGGTCATGGTGATCTGCGACAACCTGCGCCACAAGCAGCGCCAGGGCTGATCAAGGGCTCACCGCCAAGCACCGAACGCGGTTCGGATTGGCACAACGAAGAACTCCCAGCTCCAGCCGCACGCTGTGGAAATTCGGGCTTTCGAGAGAAGGCCCGGGGCGTGCGAGCCAACCACCGGTACGGAGGCCGGTGCCCCACACAAGACGGGGGAACGGACAGGGAGCAGACCTCCGCAACGATTAAGGAAACTGCCACATGGCACGTCTCATGGGCGTCGACCTCCCGCGCGAAAAGCGCATGGAGATCGCGCTGACCTACATTTTCGGCATCGGCCGTACCCGCTCCAAGGAGATCCTCGAGGCCACCGGCGTCAGCCCGGACCTGCGTTCGAAGGATCTCAGCGACGACGACCTGACCAAGCTCCGCGACTACATCGAGGCCTCGGAGTTCAAGGTCGAGGGTGACCTGCGCCGTGAGGTGCAGGCCGACATCCGCCGCAAGATCGAGATCGGCTGCTACCAGGGCCTGCGCCACCGCCGTGGCCTGCCCGTGCGTGGCCAGCGGACCAAGACCAACGCGCGCACCCGCAAGGGCCCGAAGCGCACCGTCGCAGGCAAGAAGAAGTAAGGGATACGGATGCCTCCTAAGAGCAGGGCCTCCGGCCCCAAGAAGACCCAGAAGTCGCGCCGCAGGGACAAGAAGAACGTCCCGCACGGCAACGCGCACATCAAGAGCACGTTCAACAACACGATCGTGTCCATCACCGACCCGAACGGCAACGTCATCTCCTGGGCGTCGTCGGGTCACGTCGGCTTCAAGGGTTCGCGTAAGTCGACCCCGTTCGCCGCGCAGCTCGCCGCCGAGAACGCGGCCCGCAAGGCGCAGGAGCACGGCGTCAAGAAGGTCGACGTGTTCGTCAAGGGCCCCGGTTCGGGCCGTGAGACCGCGATCCGCTCGCTGCAGGCCGCAGGCCTCGAGGTGGGCACGATCTCCGATGTCACCCCGCAGCCGCACAACGGCTGCCGTCCGCCCAAGCGGCGTCGCGTCTAGCGGGAAAGGAAGGTAGAGCGAAATGGCCCGTTACACCGGACCCATCACCCGCAAGTCGCGTCGTCTGCGCGTCGACCTCGTCGGCGGCGATCAGGCGTTCGAGCGTCGCCCCTACCCGCCCGGCCAGCACGGCCGTGCGCGGATCAAGGAGAGCGAGTACCTGCTCCAGCTGCAGGAGAAGCAGAAGGCTCGCTTCTCCTACGGCGTCATGGAGAAGCAGTTCCGCCGGTACTACGAAGAGGCCAACCGCCTCAAGGGCAAGACCGGTGACAACCTGCTTCGTCTGCTCGAGACCCGTCTCGACAACGTCGTGTACCGCGCCGGTCTGGCGCGCACCCGTCGCCAGGCTCGTCAGCTGGTCAGCCACGGCCACTTCCTGGTCAACGGCGTCAAGGTCGACGTGCCCAGCTACAAGGTGAGCCAGTACGACATCATCGATGTCAAGGAGAAGTCGCTGCCGACCCTGCCTTTCCAGGTCGCGCGCGAAACCCTCGGCGATCGCCCGGTTCCGGGCTGGCTGCAGGTGATCCCTGGCCGTCTGCGGATCCTGGTCCACCAGGAGCCGGAGCGCGCCCAGATCGATGTGCCGCTGCAGGAACAGCTGATCGTCGAGTACTACTCGAAGTAATCAGCGAATGCCGCTGGTGCTCGGTCGTTCGGTTCGCCGGATGGTCGAGCACAACCCCTTAAAACGAGGCGTCAAATAGCGGGCGCCCTAAAAGGAGGATGATCCTCATGCTGATTTCCCAGCGTCCGACCCTGACCGAAGAGGTCGTCGCCGAGAACCGCTCGAAGTTCACCATCGAACCCCTCGAGCCGGGCTTCGGTTACACCCTCGGCAACTCGCTGCGGCGTACCCTGCTGTCCTCGATCCCGGGGGCCGCGGTCACGAGCATCCGCATCGACGGCGTTCTGCACGAGTTCACCACCGTTCCCGGCGTGAAGGAAGATGTCACCGACATCATCCTGAACCTCAAGGGTCTGGTCGTGTCCTCGGAGGAGGACGAGCCGGTGACGATGTACGTGCGCAAGCAGGGACCCGGCACCGTCACCGCCGGTGACATCGTGCCGCCCGCCGGCGTCGTCGTGCACAACCCGGACATGCACATCGCCACCCTGAACGACAAGGGCAAGCTCGAGATCGAGCTCGTCGTCGAGCGCGGTCGCGGTTACGTCCCGGCGGTGCAGAACAAGGCGTCCGGTGCGGAAATCGGCCGGATTCCGGTGGATTCGATCTACTCCCCGGTGCTCAAGGTGACCTACAAGGTCGAGGCCACCCGTGTCGAGCAGCGCACCGACTTCGACCGGCTCATCCTGGACGTGGAGACCAAGAACTCCATCAGCGCGCGGGACGCGCTCGCCTCGGCGGGCAAGACCCTGGTCGAGCTGTTCGGCCTCGCTCGCGAGCTGAACGTCGAAGCCGAAGGCATCGAGATCGGCCCCTCGCCGGCCGAGGCGGATCACATCGCCTCGTTCGGTCTGCCGATCGAGGACCTGGACCTCACCGTCCGGTCCTACAACTGCCTCAAGCGCGAGGGTGTGCACACGGTGGGCGAGCTTGTCGCCCGCACCGAGTCGGATCTGCTGGACATCCGCAACTTCGGCCAGAAGTCCATCGACGAGGTGAAGGTCAAGCTGCACGCGCTCGGCCTCTCGCTGAAGGACAGCCCGGCGTCGTTCGACCCGTCCTCCGTGGTGGGTTACGACGCGAGCACCGGCACGTGGAGCGACAGCGGCACGTTCAGTGACACCGATGGCGGCGAGCAGGACTACGCCGAGACCGAACAGCTCTAGGCCGCTGGGGTAGGCGCCCCGGCCCGGCCGCATACAAGGAGAATCAACAATGCCTAAGCCCAAGAAGGGTGCCCGCTTCGGCGGGTCGGCGTCGCACCAGAAGGCGATCTTCGCCAATCTGGCCACGGCGCTCTTCGAGCACGGCCGGATCACCACCACCGAGGCCAAGGCCAAGGCCGTGCGTCCCTACGCGGAGAAGCTCATCACCAAGGCGAAGGGCGGCACCCTTGCCGACCGTCGCGAGGTGCTGAAGGTGATCCGCAACAAGGACGTCGTCCACTCGCTCTTCGCGGAGATCGGGCCTTCGTTCGATGGTCGCGAGGGTGGCTACACCCGCATCACCAAGACGCTGCCGCGTAAGGGTGACAACGCGCCGATGGCGATCATCGAGCTGGTCCGGGAGAAGACCGTGACCAACGAGGCCGATCGCGCCCGTCGCGTCGCCGCCTCCAAGAAGGCCGAGGAGCAGGCTCCCGAGGTCGTCGAGGAGAAGGCCGACGAGGCTGTCGCCGAGGCCGAGGCTCCGGTTGCCGAGGAGCAGGCCGACGAGTCCGCCGAGGACAAGAAGGACGCCTGACCTGGGTCGGGTTTCTCGAATGAGCCCGCCGCCCCTGTGGGTGGCGGGCTCATTCGCGTCGATCGGCCGAACCTGTCTGCGGCCCGTCGTGACTCCGTGGGCTGGTTTGCGTTCGACGAGAAGTTGTTGTGACAGTGGAGGATTCGATGGAATCGGCTAGCGCACAGACCGACTCTGCTGCCCCGGCGGCGTCTCCAGTGTCCCCGACGGCGGCGACCGAGCTCCGGGATGCGGTGCGGGTGCGCCTCGACATCTCCTACGACGGAACGGACTTCATCGGCTGGGCCCGCCAGCCGGGGCTACGGACCGTGCAGGGCGTGCTGGAGGAGTCGCTGAGCAAGGTATTCCGCGAGCCGATCCAGCTGACCGTCGCGGGCCGCACCGACGCCGGGGTGCACGCGGAGGGGCAGGTCGCGCACTTCGACACCACCGCCGAGTTCGACGGTGACAAGCTCGTCCACCGCATGGCTCGCTTCCTTCCGAAAGACGTGCGTATCAAGGCGGCTCGGAGCGCGCCGCCGGAATTCGACGCGCGCTTCTCGGCGATTCGCCGCCACTACGTCTACCGGCTCACCACCGCGCCGTACGGCGCGGAGCCGCTGAGCGCCCGGAGCGTGGTGCCGTGCCGCCCGGGCGTCGATCTGGAGGCGATGTGCGCGGCGTCCCGAAGCCTGTTGGGGTTGCACGATTTCGCGGCGTTCTGCCGTCGCAGGGAGGGCGCGACGACGGTCCGCGAATTGCAGCGCTTCGACTGGGAGCGGGAGGGGGACCTGCTCACCGCGTTCGTCAGCGCCGACGCGTTCTGCTGGTCGATGGTGCGCAGCCTGGTCGGCGGGGTGCTCGCCGTTGGCGAGGGCAGGCGCACCGTGGAATGGATCGCCGGACTGCTGGCGGAGACCGAGCGTGCGAGCGCGGTGACCGTCGCTCCGGCCCACGGCCTGAGCCTGGTCGCGGTCGACTATCCCGCCGACGCGGACCTGGCGGCGCGCAATGCCGAGACCAGGGAGATGCGCGTCGTGCCGACCCGAGGGTGCTGCGGCGGAGAGTGAATAGGGGACCGGTACCGCGGCCGGTCTCAGCGAACCGCGGTACCGGAGTGGTTCAGTCGCCGGTGCTCGCTTCGATGGTCTTGGGCTGTGAGTGGCCGGAGATCTCGATGCGGCGCGGCTTGGCCCTTTCGGCGACGGGGATGGTCACCGAGAGGACACCGTTGTTGTAGGTGGCGCTGATCTTGTCGGCGTCGACGTTGTCACCGAGGGACAGCTGGCGCATGTAGGTTCCCGCGAAGCGTTCCGAGGCGATCCACTGGACGCCTTCGTCGCTGGGCAGGCTGCGCTGGGCGCGCAGGGTGAGGGTGCCGTTGTCGACACTCACATCCACCGAGCCGGGATCGACGCCGGGCAGATCGGCATTGAGCACATAGTGGTCGCCCGCCTTGAACAGATCCATCGGCATGAATCGCGGTGCGCGTGCCGTTCCGACGTTCTCGCCGAGCAGCTGGCGAGCGACAGTGTCGATGTCATGGAATGGATCGAATCGCAGCACAGCAATCACCTCCATCTCAGTACGTCGGCGACCGCCACGGCGGCGACCGCCGGGAGCTGTGCACCCTCCAAGTTAGCACTCTCATGTCCTGAGTGCTAATGCCCAGGGGGCCTCGCTCCGCGGCGCGGAATAGGAACGGGGACAGCGGAGGTTCGTTTCCCACATGACAATCGACGGTCTCGGACGATTCGGTGTATGGCGCGGCTACCAGGGGGTGACTCCGGAGGAGGCGCACGAGCTGGAGGAGCTCGGCTACGGAACGGTATGGCTCGGCAGCTCCCCGCCCGCGGAGCTGCCCGTCGTGGAATCGCTGCTCGCCGCGACGGATTCGCTCACGGTGGCCACCAGCATCGTGAACATCTGGGCGGCCCCGGCGAAGATCGTGGCCGATTCGTTCCACCGCATCGAGGAGCGCTTCCCAGGCCGCTTCCTGCTCGGCGTCGGCGCCGGGCATCCGGAATTCAACGGTCCCTACCGCAAGCCCTACGACGCGCTGGTCGAGTACCTCGACGAGCTGGACGCGGCCGGAGTGCCGAAGCAGCGGCGGGCCCTCGCCGCGCTCGGCCCGCGGGTGCTGGAGCTGGCGCGCGATCGGACCGCGGGCGCGCTGCCGTACTTGGTGACCCCCGAGCACACCCGGCGCGCCCGTGTGGTGCTCGGCGCGGACGCGCTACTGGCCACCGAGCAGAAGTTCATCATCGACGAAAACCCGGAGCGGGCGCGCGAAGTCGGACGCACGATCGTGCCCATGTACCTCGGGCTCGGCAACTACGTCGCAAATCTGCGCAGGCTCGGTTTCGACGACGCCGATGTCACCACGCCCGGTAGCGACCGGCTGATCGACCAGCTGGCGGTGCACGGCAGCGCGGAGCAGGTGGCCGTGCAGCTCAGGGCCCACCTCGAGGCGGGCGCCGACCACGTCGCCCTGCAGGCGCTCGGGTCCGACTACCTCGGCCCGCTGCGCGCTCTGGCCCCCTTGTTGCGCTCCTGACCTGCGCGAGCGTGCGGTGGCGATCGTACTAAGAGACAGTTAGGAAACCCGCCGCACGCTTCCGAATCCCTTGTGACTGCCGACACACTCTCTTCCAGTTGACGCGAAGAAGCGTCGAAGGAGGAGATTCGGTGACTACGACACAGTCCGGTGGCGAACGCCGCGTCGTCGCGAACGTGCTGCGCGGATCGATCGGCAACCTGGTCGAGTGGTACGACTGGTACGTGTACGCGGCGTTCAGCGTGTACTTCGCGAAAGCGTTCTTCCCCGAAGGGGATTCGACCGCTCAGCTGCTGTCCACCGCGGCCGTGTTCGCGGTCGGGTTCCTGATGCGCCCGCTGGGCGGCTGGGCGCTCGGCCGTTACGCGGACCAGTTCGGCAGGCGCGCCGCGCTGACGCTGTCGGTGACCGTGATGGCGGCCGGTTCGCTGCTCATCGCGATCACGCCGGGCTACCAGAGCATCGGCATCGCCGCCCCGGTGCTGTTGCTGCTCGCGCGACTGCTGCAGGGTCTCTCCGTCGGCGGTGAGTACGCCACCAGCGCGACGTATCTGTCCGAGGTCGCTTCGGCGGGCCGTCGCGGGTTCTACTCGAGCTTCCAGTACGTGACCCTGGTCGCCGGTCAGCTCACCGCGCTCGGCGTGCAGATCGTGTTGCTGCAGGTGCTCACCTCCGCGCAGATGCACTCCTGGGGTTGGCGAATCCCGTTCGTGATCGGCGCGGGCGGCGCGATCGTCGTCATGCTGCTGCGCCGCGGGATGGACGAGTCCGCGTCCTTCGAGGCGGAGGCCTCCGGCTCGAAGGAGCCCAGCGGTTCCTCGCGCGGTTCGCTGCGGGTCCTGCTGAAGTACCCGAGGGAGTGCCTGCTCGTTGTCGGTCTGACGCTCGGCGGCACGGTGGCGTTCTACACCTACACCACCTATATGCAGAAGTTCATGATCAACACCTCCGGCATCTCCAAGGGCACGGTGGCCTGGATCAACTTCGTCGCGCTGCTGGCGTTCGTGGTGATCCAGCCGCTGGCGGGCGGGCTGTCCGACAAGATCGGGCGGCGCAAGCTGCTGATCTTCTTCGGCGTGAGCGGCACCTTGCTGACCGTGCCGCTCATGACCGTGCTCGCGCACACCTCGAACCCGGTCGCCGCCTGGGGCCTGATGATGGTCGCCCTGCTGATCATCACCGGCTACACCTCGATCAACGCCATCGTGAAGGCGGAGCTCTTCCCGACCAAGATCCGGGCGCTCGGCGTCGGCCTGCCTTACGCACTGACGGTCGCGATCTTCGGCGGCACCGCGGAGATGATCGCGCTCGCACTGAAGAAGGCGGGCATGGAGTCGGTGTACTTCTACTACGTGGCGGGCTGCATCGCGGTTTCGCTGGTGACCTACTACTTCATGCGGGAGACCTCGGCGGAGTCCACCATCGACGCCGACGACAAGGCGCGGGCCGACGCGGTGAGCGCCGGAAGCGATGACGAACGCCCCATGGCCGCCGTGCGTGGCTGAGCGACTCGTGACCGCGCCGATCCAGCCCATGTGGCAGGATCGGCGCGTGCGGCTTGCGGTGGTCGAAGATGACGACGGTGTGGGCGACGCGCTCGTCGAGGCGCTCAATGCCCGCGGTTATTCCGCCGAGCGCAAGCGTCGTGGCAGCGAGCTGCTGCTCGACCACCGCGGCTACGACGCCGTCATCCTCGATCTCGGTCTGCCCGACGGCGACGGCCTGCAGGTGTTGCGGCAGCTGCGCGAGGTGAGTTCGGTGCCGGTGCTGATCCTGACGGCGCGCAGCGACGAACGCTCCATCGTGCGTGGATTGCGTGGCGGCGCGGACGATTATCTGGTGAAGCCGCCGCGGATCGCGGAGCTGATGGCGCGGCTGGAAACCGTGATGCGCCGGGCGGCCGCGGTCGCGCATTCGGAGCGCACCGAGGTGATCACCGGCGATGTGCGCGTCGATCTGGCGGCTCGGGTCGTCGAGGTCGGCGGGGTGCCGGTCGCGTTGACGCAGAAGGAATTCGAGCTGGTCGAGGCGCTCGTGGAACGGCCGGGTGCGGCGGTGAGCCGCCAGCAGCTGATGGACCGGATCTGGGGCGACGCGTTCATCGCGGTCTCGCGTTCGCTGGACGTGCACATGACCGGTCTGCGCGCCAAGCTCAACCGGCCGGGGCTGATCACCACGATCCGCGGCTACGGGTACCGGTGGGGGCAGTGAGCGGGGAGGGCCAAATGTCATGCGGCGCAGACTTCTTGCCGCGCTGACGGTGTTCGCGGCGATCGCCGTCCTCGCGTTCGCGGTGCCGCTCTCGCTGACCTATGCCACCAGCAGGACCCAGGAGTTGGTGCTCGGCCGCTCCGGCGACGCGGATCGGTTCGCCACTCTCGCCGACGCTTTGGCGGTGGAGGGCAACTACGCCGCGCTGGCCGAGGAGGTCGCGCGCTACCACGAGTTGTACGGCGAGAACGTGCTTGTGGTCGACGCGCGCGGGGCGACCGCGGTCAACGCGGGCGTCACCATCATCGATCCGGCCGTTGTCGCCGCGGTTGCCGACGCGCGGCGCAATCAGCGACCGCATCCGATCGACCGGCTCATGCCGTGGAGCGATCCGATGATGCTCGTCGCGCGACCGGTCGGGACCGGGGTGCAGGTCAACGGGGCCGTCGTCATCGAGGCGTCCACCGCGCAGGCGCGCCGCGACATCACCCGCGCGTGGCTGATCATCGGCGTCGGCGGGGTGGGGGCCATGGTGCTCTTCACGATGCTCGCGTTGACGCTGAGCCGCTGGGTGCTGCGTCCGCTCGCGGCCCTCTCCCGGGCCGTCGCCGAGTTGACCGCGACGCTGCCGAAGGCGCGGTCCGCGCCGCAGGCCGCCGACGACGCACCGCCTGCGTCGATCGCCCGCCACTACGGCGGTCCGCCCGAAATGCGCGCTGTCGCGGAATCTTTCGATACCATGGCGCTGGCGGTGGCGGACTCGACGGAGGCGCAGCGCCAGTTGGTCGCCGACACCGCGCACGCGATGCGCAATCCGTTGGCCGCCCTGACCATCCGGCTGGATTCGCTGGAGTACGCGATTCCGCAGAACGCCGCGGACACCTTCCGCGGGGCGAGCGCGGAGGTGGAGCGGCTCACCACATTGCTCGACGGTCTGCTCACCCTCGCGGTCGCGGAGACGCCGGACGCGTTCGCGCCCGCGGCGGTTACGGCCGAACAGCGTTGCGACGCGGGCCAAGTCGTCGCCGACCGCATCGACGCCTGGCATTCCGCGTTCGCCGCCTCCGGGCAGTCGCTGCGCGCCGAGCAACCGGGGCGGCCTGCCGAGGTCGCCGTGACCGCGGATGTGCTCGCGCAGATTCTCGATGTGCCGCTGAGCAATTCGAACCGTTACGCCGGATCCGGCGCGGACACCGTGGTGTCCGTCGGGATCGAGCCGGAATGGGTCACGGTGACGGTGCGCGACGACGGCCGCGGCGTCCCCTCCGACGAGATCCGCAAGCTCACCACCCGGTTCTTCCGCGGTTCCTCCGCGCAGGCAGGCGGTTCCGGCCTCGGCCTGCCGATCGCCGCGGCTCTCGCCCAGGCGCGCGGCGGTACGCTCTCGGTCTCCGCGGTGGCACCGCACGGACTCGCGATCTCCGTCCGTCTTCCCGTGGCGGTGGTGTCGTGACGGGTCGGCTGAACCGGCGAAAGTTCCTGGCGCTCGCGGCCATCGGCGCCGCGGGCGTCGGCGCTTCCGGCGTCGTGGGGTGCGGGAGCGGGAACGATCCGGTGGTCCGGTTGGCTTCGGGTGAGGTGGGCGGTTTCTATCACGCGTTCGCGCGCCTGCTCGCGTCGGCGGCCGCCGACGCGGGGAAGGTGCGGATCGAGCCGAG